>NZ_JBHUCD010000003.1:234357-305440 GCF_042786555.1 Paenarthrobacter sp. NPDC056912 | reverse complement strand
CACTCCGCGGTCTCTTCCGGATCACGATCAGGCAGCTGGGCAGTCAACCCGCTGAGGATGTGTGAGGTCTCTTCTCCTGCAGCCACGTCCAACCTTCCTTTAGGCGCATGCATCGGCGCCTCAGGTCTGGCAGGGTATCTGCCCGTCATGAACGCGTCGTGTGCGGCATTTCGGTAACAACAGCCCGGTCGGATGCGCCGGGCAGGTCTTGTGAGCGCATGGCTGCCCAGTAGAATTCATCGGGGCGATCGCCCTGCAGCCAAAGCGCTCATGGCCACTCTAGCTTTCACGGCCCCGCGATGCGTAGCCGCGGGGCTTCAAGGGCGTTGTATGTCACACCCCAGGAGCGGTCCGTGACGGAAAGCACGTGATTGTCACAGCTTCGAAACACCTTAGGTAGTGCGGAATATGGCCGGACGCGGGGACAATGGCTTGAAGCACGCGCCCAAAGGGTGTTGGCTGTTAGTAATGGAAGTCACTTCAAAAGGAGGAAAACGTGAGCGAGGCCGACGCCGCCACATCGGTAAATGTGGCGGAAAGAATGGGTTTCAAAGACGGGGATCTGATTCAGGAACGCGGCTATGACGAGGACGTCGATTTCGACTTGCGTGACGACATCGAAGATGTCACAGGCTCCGAGTTGTTGGATGAAGACGATCATGACGTTGTGGATGCCGTGGTCTTCTGGTGGCGTGATGGCGACGGAGACTTGGTTGATGCCCTGATGGATTCGCTCACTACCTTGAAAGAAGGCGGAGTTGTTTGGGTCCTGACACCCAAATCGGGACGGGACAACTATGTTTCCCCCGCCGATATCCAGGACGCCGCCCCTACGTCAGGCTTGCACCTGACCACCTCGGCAGGGGTTTCGAAGGACTGGAGTGCCACCCGCCTGGTGCCAAAGAAGAACAAGTGACGGAAGTTCAGCCAGCGCCGGTTCAGGCGCTGGTTCCCGAAGTAGGGGATCTTGCGCCCGACTTCGAACTGTTGAACCAGTACGGCGAGCCCGTCCGATTGTCGGACTACAGGGGTCAGAACGTCGTCCTGGTGTTCTATCCCTTTGCCTTCTCGGGCATTTGCACGGGCGAGCTGTGTGAGATTCGCGACAATATCGCAGCCTTCAAGAATTCGAACGCTGCTGTGCTGGGAATCTCTGTGGACAGTAAGTTCGCCCAGCGCGCCTACGCGGAGCATGAACGCCTGGGGTTCGATCTCCTGGCCGATTTCTGGCCGCATGGAGCCGTTGCACGGAACTACGGTGTCTTCGACGCCGTCAGTGGGATGGCACTGAGGGGAACGTTCATCATCGACGCTTCGGGAGTCATTCGCTATGTCGTGGTCAATCCACGTGGCCAGGCGCGAGACTTTGCCGGGTACCGCCAGGCGCTCTCGGATTTGGTTGAGCAGTAGCGATGAGCCAGGGCAGGCCCGGAGTCGGGATGACTGGATTTGCCAGCATGCCGCCTGCTGCAGTCCCTCCACTCTCGCCTGGCGAGCTGGAAGCCGTTCACCAGGCGGTGGACATTTTGGGCGGCAAAAGGCTGGCCGTGCTCACAGGTGCCGGGCTCAGCACCGATTCCGGCATTCCTGATTACCGGGGGCCTGGCTCTGCGCCCAGGAACCCCATGACGTATCAGGAGTTCATCGGCAGCGTGGCCAGTCGGAGGCGTTACTGGGCCAGGAACCACCTTGGTTGGTCCCATCTTCGCCACGCCGATCCGAATGCCGGCCATGCCGCCGTCGCACTGATGGAAAAGCGAGGCCTCCTGACGGGCCTTATTACCCAAAACGTGGACAGGCTCCATGAGGAAGCGGGCAGCGCCAACGTGGTGGACCTCCACGGGCGGTTCGACCAAGTGATCTGCTTGGCTGAAGGCCACACCTTCACCAGGAGGCTTGTGGCCGCCATCCTTGAAGAGATCAATCCCGGCTTCCTTGCCGCCGCACTGAACTCCGGTGTAGTGGAGATGGCTCCTGACGCCGACGCAACGGTAGAGGACCCTGAACTCATTACATCGTTCGTGATGGCCGTTTGCCCTGTCTGCGGGGGGACACTTAAACCTGATTTCGTCTATTTCGGTGAGAACGTCCCCAAGGTCCGCGTTGCACGGGCGTACGGGATGGTTGATGACGCGCAGGCACTCTTGGTTGCGGGATCCTCGCTGACGGTTCAGAGCGGCCTGCGGTTCGTGCGTCACGCGTCGAAATCGGGAAAACCTGTGGTCATTATCAATAGGGGATCCACCCGGGGTGACCAGTTCGCAACACTCAAACTGGACTTCGGCGTCAGTGGCGCTTTGGATTATCTGGCCCGCCAACTACCCGATCTTCCAGGCGCTCAAGTGCCGATTGGTGTTTCTGGCGAATGATCATGTAGAGTCATTGTTCGTTGGTTGAAGCGCTGAAGCATTGAAGAAGTAAAGCAGAAGCATTGAAACAACGATTTGGGTCTTTAGCTCAGCTGGTAGAGCGCCACGTTTACACCGTGGATGTCATCGGTTCGATCCCGGTAGGACCCACCAAACTAACCCCGCATCGCCAAGCGTTCAGCTTGGTGATGCGGGGTTTTTTCTTGTCCGGGGCCCGCTCCCGTTCGGCGGAAGCTTTGGCGCTTAATGTCAGGGGTGTTACCTAGTGTTTCGTCCATGGAGCACGTATACGTTCACACGACAGAGCATGGCGCGCCGTCCGTCGTCGTGAGGGGCCAGCGCGAGTGGCAGATCGTAGTGGAACCCGTCCGCTGGTTTGAGCGCGTTGCCTGGTGGGAACAGACCAGGCGTATGCCGCGCGGTCAGGGGCGGGTGGACATAGAGGTCTGGCAGGTCCAAGTGCGTTTGGGGACCAATGCCCAGTCAAGCCTCGCCACCTGGGAGTTGGTACGGGACGGTTCCGGCGGCGGCTGGCGTCTGCGCGGCGAGGAAGTCGTCGCGGCCTAGTGTCCGGCCCGGGAAATGGATGAGCTCTCCACCACGACTATTGGGGGATGCCGCGGTGGAGAGCTCGAAAATGAATATACAGCGAACTTTGGGGTTTGGAAAGCGGAGCCCGCTGCGTGCGGAAACATGTCCTGCCGCGTGGGTGTGAATCTGTCATCACCGCCACGCCTGGATGCCACTATGATGGGTACTGTTCAGCTGAATGAACAAACGGTTTTGCACTGACGAAGGAGAATCATGGCCGATTCCCGCACCACCCGCTCCGAAGGGCTGGGCGCTTCGTCGCCGGCGCCTGCGGTAACCCGCGCTGCCGCCGTACTTGAGGCCCTCGCCGAATCGCCCTCGGGCCGCTTGACCTTGAGTGACTTGTCGCGGGAGCTCGGAATCCCCAAATCTTCCACCTCAAACTTGCTGCTCGCGCTCGAGGAAGCCCGTCTCATTACCAGGCAGGGTGCGGATTTCGCGTTGGGACGAAAGCTCGTGGAGCTCGGTGCTGCCTACCTGAGCCGCCTTGATGAAGTGCAGGAGTTCTATAAGTACTGCGAACAGGCTCCCACCCTCTCCGGCGAGACGGTCCGTATTGCGATGCTGGATGGCGATCACGTGATTTATCTCGCCCGCTATGAGGGGCATCCAGCGGTCAGGCTGACATCCAATATCGGCGACAAGATGCCGGTCTCGCTCTGCAGCGTGGGCAAGGCCCTCCTGGCCCAACTTCATGACCATGATATTGATGCCATGTTCCCCGATGGCATGGAACTGCCTGTGATGACGGCGAATTCGCTCCGGACCGCAGAAGAACTCAAAGCGCAGATTTCCACGATCCGTACTCAGGGCTTTGCTTTCGAGGATGAAGAATCGACGGTTGGCGTTGTGTGCCTTGCCGTCCCCGTCCCTACACACGGCGCACACGGTCCGAGCCTTGGTTTGTCCGTAACTGCCCTCAAGGCCACCTACTCGGAGGAACAGGGAGCCTTGATGGTCAAGGAACTCAAGGAGCTCGCCCGCTCCCTGGGAAACCCCATGGGTTAGCCCTTCGGCCTCGCAACCATTCGTTCTTCGACGAATAAATCTGATTACAGTCTTGGCAGGTAGTTCAACAAGCTGTACGCTGTTCATCATAGTGATCTTGGCGGTGATGCCATCACTATCTCGCCAGGCCAACGGGGGCCTTGGGGTGATTTTGAGGGAGTGCTTGTGACAACTCGTACTAATGCAAAGCTCGCAGCTGATGCTGACGATGCTGTAGTTGAGCCGGAACAGCTTCGCCGGGCGACGCTGGCCAGCTCCGTAGGTTCCGCTTTGGAGTACTACGACTTCTACATTTACGGCCTGGCGTCTGCGCTGATCTTCGGGCCACTGTTCTTTTCGCCTCTCGGCCCGGATGGTGCCTTGATAGCCTCCTTCGCCACCTATGGCGTCGGTTTTGCAGCCCGCCCCTTCGGTGGCCTGTTCTTCGGCTACATCGGCGACAGGTTCGGCCGCAAGATGGTGTTGATCCTGACCATCGCTTTGATGGGAACGGCAAGCTTTGCCATCGGCCTCCTGCCCACCTTCGAACAGGCAGGAATGCTCGGTGCGGTGCTGCTGGTAGCGCTGCGTATCATCCAGGGCCTTGGTGCCGGGGCAGAGCAGGCAGGTGCAACCACGCTGATTTCGGAGGTGGCCCCGCGCCGCCGTCGCGGTTTCTATGCCTCACTGCCATTCGTCGGCATCCAGCTGGGCACCCTTCTTGGTGCCGGCACCTTCGCGCTCATCGCATTGGCGGACAAGTCCGTATTGCAGGGATGGCTGTGGAGGGTTCCCTTCCTGGCCAGCTTCATCCTGATTGCCGTGGCGATCTTTATCCGTCTTAAGCTCAAGGAAACGCCGGCGTTCCAGGAGCTGGAGAAGCACAAGAATGTCGTCAAGAACCCCATTGGTGAGCTGTGGAAGCACTCCAAGAAGAACGTATTGATCGGCATTGGCCTCCGCATGGGCGAAAACGGCAACTCATCGATCTATTCGGCCTTGCTGGTGTCCTTCATGAGCATGCCGGCCGGTGTCTTCGCGGGAAACAATTCCATCGGTCCTGTCGGCCTGCTGATTGCTGCCGGGTTCGCCGCAGTACTCGTAGTGACGTTCGGTGCCCTCTCCGATAAGTTCGGCCGTGTTCCGGTGTACCGCTACGGTGCTTTGTTCCAGGCCATCATCGCCGTTCCCGCGTTCTACCTGGTCACTTTGGGCAACGTCACCCTGGTGTGGGTTGTCATGGCTGTAGGTATCGCCATCGGCGTGCAATCGATGCTCGGCCCACAGTGCCCGCTGCTTCCGGAACTCTTCGGCTCTCAGTACCGGTTCACAGGTGTGGCCATGAGCCGTGAGATCTCCGCAGTCCTCGCCGGCGGACTCGCACCTCTCTTGGGCGCACTCATGCTGGCCGCCACGAACCACTCCTGGCTGGTCCTGGCCATCTACTCGCTGGTCCTGGCGTTGATCTCCTTCGTGACCACCTTCTTCACCCCGGAAACCGTGGGCCGCGACCTCGTCTCTACAGAAGACGCAAAGTAGGCCACCACCAACAAGCCCCATTTACGCAGCGCGGCATCCTCCACAGCGGAGGTGCCGCGCTGCTTCTTGGTGCGGGGGCCGGGCGTGTCCGGAAGCGAAGGGTGGAAAATTGCGGGCAGCAGTGCAGAATTGGTGCACTGCAGAAGAGGAGCATGTCCATGGCGGCAACCAAGGGTCTTGTGTCGCCGGAAAGCACCGGCCACCTTCGGCGGGGAACAGGCAGCACCCCGTTCCGTCCCGAGATCCAGGGGCTGCGTTCCTTGGCCGTGCTCATGGTGGTGAGTTATCACATCTGGTTCGGCAGGGTGTCCGGCGGCGTTGACGTCTTCCTGTTGATCTCGGCGTTCCTGATGACCCTGCAGTTCGTGCGCCGCTACGAACAGGCCCGTCCTGTTTCACTGGTGCGGCACTGGCTGCACCTGTTCTGGCGGCTGCTTCCCGCCGTCGTCGTGGTTCTGCTTGGCACCCTGGCGGCCACCTACTTCATCATTCCCCGCACGCGGTGGATTGAGATCGTCAGCCAGGCCTGGGCTTCGTTGTTCTACTACGAGAACTGGTTGCTGCAGCGACAGGTGGTCAACTACTACGCCGCGGACCACAGCCTGGCCAGTCCCATGCAGCATTTCTGGTCACTCTCCATCCAGGGGCAGGTCTTCATCCTCTGGCCGGCGATCTTCATCGCGGCAGCGGTGGTGTGCCGGCGCTTCCGATTGCCCTATAGGACCGTACTGCTGGGCGTGTTCGGACTGATCTTCGCAGTATCGCTGGCCTATTCGATCTACTTCACTGCGGTTCATCAGGAACTGGCCTATTTCGACACGTTTGCCCGGCTGTGGGAGTTTGCGTTGGGGACGCTTGTGGCGCTGGTGCTGCCGTTCCTGCGTCCGGGCAAAGGCCTGAAGACCGTTCTTGGCTGGGTAGGTGTCCTTGCCATGGTGAGTTGCGGCATGGTCCTGCAGGTTAAGACGGCCTTTCCCGGGTTCGTGGCGTTGTGGCCAACCCTGGCCGCGGTGGCCGTGATCGTCGCGGGGCAATCGGGCAGCCGTTTGGGCGTGGACCGCATTCTTTCATCCACGCTGTTGGTGAAGCTGGGGGCCAATTCGTATGCCCTTTACTTGTGGCATTGGCCCCTGCTCGTGATCACGTTGGTATGGATCGGCCAGGACCACGCAGACTGGGCCACCGGTGCGCTGATCGTTGGTGCCTCCCTGTTGCTGGCTTTCCTCACCACCCGTTTGGTGGAGCAGCCGCTGCGCTCGTGGCGTTGGCCTGAGGCGAAGCGACGTCGTCTGGTCCTTGCGGTACTGGTGTGCCTGGCGGTTGGGGCCAGTCCGCTGGTGCTGTTCGGCTACCAGCAACAAGTAGAGAAGAGTGCCATAGCCGCGCAGGACGCCGACGACAACCCGGGAGCGAGGGCGTTGCTGCCGGGATACGAGAACAGGATCCGGCAGAACGCCCGGACGTTGCCGACTCCGGAGCAGCTTCCGGAAGACTGGGGCAAGCTGGATGGCCCGTGCACGGGGGAGCTCCGCCCGACGGACGCGGTTCTGGCGGCGGAATGCCAGCAAAATGACGTCGGAGCCCAGGCTACGAAGACCATCTTTGTGGTGGGTCAGTCCCACTCGCTGCAATGGCTAGGTGCGATCGGCCCCCTGGCCAAAGCAAAGCAATGGCGGGTCCAAGCCATCACTTTTGGTGCCTGCCCCTTCATGACCGAAACGGATGAGGTGGGCCCGGAGTGCAACGCCTTCAACCGCGAGGTCCGGAAGCACATCAGCCTCCACAAGCCGGATGCCGTGTTCTTGGTGGGAACGGCAGGTGTCCCTGACTCCCCGGAGGAGGATCTCACCTGGGGGCTGGACGATTTGCTCGGAGAAATAACGGATCAAGGAATTGAAGTCATCGCCATGCGCGACAACCCCCGGTTCTCCTTCAGCCCGAGTGAGTGCGCCATGGCCTCAGGCGTGGATGATCCCAAATGCCGTCCGGCCCTGTCCTCTGTGCTCGCTGAAAGCAATCCTTTGGACCAGTTGGAGGGGACCTTCACGGGGTTGTCGGTCCTGGACATGACGGACCTGATCTGTGACGGTTCTTCCTGCCCGGGGATTGTGGGCAACGTGTACGTCTACCTGGACGACAACCACCTCTCGAGCACTTATGTCAGGAGCATGACCGACATGTTGTCCGAGAGGTGGTTCGCCGCCGCTGGCTGGTAGCTGCCGGTTTAGTAGAAATGAACGGGATCCACCAAGTGGGGGAGTTCGCCGCCGTCCAGGAAGGTCCGCAGGTTGCTGCTGAACCGCTCGGCAATGAGCCGGTTTTCGGCGGAGCTCAGTGCCGACGTGTGCGGTGAAACCAAGACCTGCGGGTGGTTCCAGAGCGGGCTGTCCTGGGGGAGCGGTTCCACGGCGAAGACGTCCAGGCAGGCGTAAGAAACCTGCCCGTTGTCCAAGGCTTCGAGGAGTGCTTCCTCATCCACCACTGTTCCGCGACCCACGTTGACGAAGACCGTGCCGGGTTTCATCGCGGAGAAGATTTCCTTGTTGAACAGCTTCTCCGTGTACGGGGTGCCCGGAAGTGTGTTGACCACGGCGTCGGCGCCGGAAACCAGTCCGGGGAGTCCGTCGTTGTTGGTGACCTCGTCAATCCCGTCGATCGGTTCGACATTGCGCTTGGTACCGCTGACCTTCATGCCGAGGGCGCGGGCGATGCGGGCTGTTTCCAGGCCGATTTCGCCGAGGCCGGCGATGACTACCTTGGAACCGTTGGCCAGCTTGGTGGGCGTCCGAAGCTCCGGCCAGAACTTGGCTGCCTGGTCCCGCGCCATTTCCGCGCTGCGCTTGAAGCCATTGAGGATGCCGAAAGCGGAGAACTCGGCCAGCGGCAGTGCGTGGACGCCCGCCGAGGTGGTGACCCGGAATTTCCGAAGGGTCTCGGTGTCCAGTCCGGAGGCCTTGACGGCTCCGCCTGCACCAGCGGCCATTGCATGGATCCACTGGAGGTGCGGGTTGCTTTCAGCGATCCGGGCCAGCCCCGCAGGGCTTTCGTTGGGGAAGCCGTACAGGACCTGGGCGCGGTTCAGCATGGCCCAGTAGCGCTCCTCCTGCTCAGGTGTCCGCTTGAAGTCCGGATCGCCTGCGTGGTCGGCAGGGAATCGTTCCGGCGGGAGGAGTTCGGGGTCGTAGAGAACCGTCACGGAAGGATCCACAGCGCGGATAAGCTCCACAAGCTCTGCTTCGAGCGGGACAGCGATCGCGATGGTAAGTTCATCAGTCGTCATAGTGTTCATCATACTGAATGGAGGCTAGGATATTGAACAGATTTCCTGAAGATGACCACAAAGAGCAGTGACAACCACAAAGAAGTGAGGCGTTGACCATCATGACCACTAAACGGGTGGGATTCGTGGGCCTGGGACTCATGGGAGCCCCGATGGCTGCCAATATCGCCAAGGCCGGTTGGGCTGTGACAGCCTGGAACCGCTCCGACGCCGCCTTTGAAGGACTGGCCGGAATCACGCGTGCAACGGAGGTCTCGGAGCTGCGCGACGAAGACGCCATCGTGTTCATGCTCCCGGACCTGCCGTACATCGAAGACGCGGCGGCTGGGCTTCTGGCTGCCTGGAGGGCCACGCCACCCCGGCCGGGTACCGCCGTCGTCGTCATGAGCAGCGTCTCGCCGACGGCGGTCCAGGACTTCGGGCGCACCGTGCACCAAGCCAGTGGCGGAAATGCCACGGTGGTTGACGCGCCGGTCAGTGGAGGTACCGCAGGGGCAACACAAGGAACGCTGGCCATCATGGTGGGTGCATCCGAGGAGGACTTCAATGCGCTCAAGCCACTCTTTGAAACCATGGGCACCACCATTCGGCGAATGGGACCGCTTGGTTCCGGCTCGCTCGCCAAGGCTTGCAACCAGCTCATCGTAGGAACCACGACGGCGGCACTCGCCGAAGCCGCGGAACTGGCCGAACGTTCTGGAATGGATGTGGACGCCCTCTACGAGGTCCTGGCCGGGGGCCTGGCCGGAAGCAGGGTCCTGGAGATAGTGGGTCCCCGGCTCGCGGCGAAGGACTACAGTCCCACCGGGCCTGCCAAGTTCATGCACAAAGACCTTGCCTTCCTTGTCCAAAGCGCCGATGCCGTGGGCTCCCCGGTGCCCATGGCCTCAGCCGCCATGGAGCTCTACGCCGAACTCAAGCGCCAAGGACTCGGCGACCAAGACCTCGCCGTCGTTCGACAAGCCATCGCCAACCTCCCCCTGACCCCCGCCGCCAGCTAAGCCCGGCACCAACCATGAAGGAAAGACATCAGACTATGAGTGGACTATTCGATCTGACCGGGCGCATCGCCCTGGTTACCGGATCCAGCCGGGGGATCGGCAACGCCCTGGCCCGGGGCCTGGCCGATGCCGGAGCCACGGTGGTGCTCAACGGCATCAACCCGGAACGGCTGGAACTGGCCTACAGCGCCATGGCTGCCGACTACCCCGAAGGCCGCGTCCACAGCCGGGCGTTCGACGTCACGGATGCAGACACCGCCGCGGAAGGCGTCGCGTGGATCGAAAGCAACGTGGGGCCCTTGGACATCCTGGTCAACAACGCCGGCATCCAGCACCGGGTTCCCATGCTGGACCTGGACGTCAAGGACTGGGACCGCGTGATCACCACGGACCTCACCAGTGCCTTCCTGGTGGGCCGGGAAGCCGCCAGGCACATGATCCCCAGGGGACACGGCAAGATCATCAACATCTGCTCGGTGCAGACCGACCTCGCACGGCCCACCATCGCTCCCTACGTTGCCGCCAAGGGCGGACTTCGAAACCTGACGCGGGCCATGACTGCTGAATGGGCTGCTTCAGGCCTGCAGATCAACGGCATTGCGCCCGGCTACATCCACACCGAAATGACCCAGAACCTGGTGGATGACCAGGAGTTCAACTCGTGGATCCTTGGCCGGACACCTGCAAACCGCTGGGGAACAGTCGCAGACCTAGCAGGGCCCACCGTGTGGCTCGCATCCCAGGCATCCAACTTCGTGAACGGCCAGACGATTTTCGTCGACGGCGGAATGACGGTGGTTGTCTGATGGGCATCAACCTTCCCGCCTCGGGTCCTGCCGTTGTTGCCCATGGAAAGGGCGACCTCCGCATTGAAGACATTCCGCTCACCACGCCGTCCAGCGATGAGTCGATCGTGGAAATCGCTTACGGTGGCATCTGCGGATCCGACCTCCACTACTGGTTGCACGGCGCAGCGGGGGAGTCGATCCTCAAAGCGCCCATGGTCCTTGGCCACGAGATTGTGGGCATCGTAGTCCAGCAAGCGGCAGATGGCACTGGCCCCGGCAATGGAACGCCCGTGGCGGTCCACCCTGCAACCCCGGCGCCCGGCGATGTCCGCTACCCGGAGGACCGGCCCAACCTTTCCCCAGGCTGCACCTATTTGGGCAGCGCCGCCCGCTACCCGCACACCGATGGCGCCTTCAGCCGCTACGCAAACCTTCCTTCCAGGATGTTGCGTGCCTTGCCCGAAACTCTGGACCTGAGGACCGCTGCGCTGGTTGAACCCGCCAGCGTCGCCTGGCACGCCGTAGCCCGTGCGGGGGATGTCGCGGGAAAGACGGCCCTTGTGATCGGCAGCGGTCCCATCGGCGCTTTGACTGTCGCCGTCCTGAAGCGTGCCGGCGCGGCCCGGATTGTCGCCGTCGACATGCATGACAAGCCATTGGAGATTGCACGTGCCGTGGGCGCCGATGCCGTCCTCAAGGGCGACGAGGCGGATGCCATTGCGGCGGTGGACGCCGACGTCGTCATTGAGTCCTCCGGGAGCCACTTCGGGCTTGCCTCTGCCATCAAGGGTGCAACCAGGGGTGGAAAAGTAGTGATGGTGGGATTGCTGCCGTCAGGCCCGCAGCCGGTGTTCATCTCCTTGGCCATCACGCGTGAGTTGGAGTTGCTGGGGTCCTTCCGCTTCAACGACGAGATCGATGACGTCATTGCCGCGTTGGCGGACGGATCGCTGTACGTTGACCCCGTGGTGACGCACGAATTCGACCTCGCGCACGGCTTGGAAGCCTTTGACGTGGCGAAGAACTCCGCTGAATCCGGAAAGGTCCTGCTGAACTTCCAGGACTAGTTCTTGGCGACAGGGACAAACACGCGGGGCTGGTCGTTCCAGCTGGGCGCCAGCTCCGCGATGGTTTGCCGCATGATTTTCGCGGCGGCGTCCCGGGCGTCGGATCCGTTTCCGGCGTCGATGGCATGGGCAACGTCCATGTGCCACTGCAGCGCCTGTTTCTGCGGGTGTTCCGGCATGAGTCCGTGCACCGTACGGCCCGTGAGGGTCTCGGTTACCTGGCCGATCAGGTTGGCGAACATTTCGTTCCCAGACCCTGACAACACCAAGGCATGAAAGCGGATGTCGAGGTCCAGGAAGCGGGGCATGTCGCCGGCATCTCCGGCTTCCTTCATGGCCAGCGAAATCCCTACGAGCTCCTGCCGGAGGCTCTCCGGGGCGTTGCCGGCAGCGAGTTCAGCCGCAACAGGCTCGACGGCGGAACGCAGTTCCGCGAGCGACCTCAGCTGGGCGCCGCGCCCGTCGCCGGCAAGGCGCCAGCGAATGACCAGCGGGTCGAATGGATTCCATCGCTGGGCAGGGAGGACACGGATCCCTACCCTCTTGATGGTTTCCACGAGCCCCAGCGACTGCAGCACGCGCACGGCTTCACGGATCACGGAGCGGGAAACGTTGAGTTCTTCCTCCAGGTGCTCCGCGAGCATGACATGCCCTGTCGGGAGGGAACCGCCGACGATCCGGGTTCCCAAATGCTCGACTGCGCGGTGGTGGAGGCTGGTTGACATAGAGGTAAGCATAGTGGCGGTCCGGCCGTCCGTGCGCCGGAATCAGCGGCACGGCATCGCCGGGCGCCAAAGGGGCATGGGCGGCATCATAGACTGTTTTATGACGCGGCCTTGTTCCACAACGTGGGCGCCGCTTTCCCGCACACGGCTCAAATACGTATGGTTTATTGGAGCCCCTGGTTTTGAAATCGCTTCCTGCGTCAACCGCAGGACTGTTTGCACACGATCGAATTGGAGTTTTGATGTCAGCACACATCGGTGTCACCGGCCTCGCGGTGATGGGCGCCAACCTCGCCCGCAACCTTGCCCGCAACGGCTTCACTGTGGCCCTCCACAACCGTTCCGTGGAAAAGACTGACGCCTTGCTGGAAAAGCACGGCTCGGACGGCGATTTCATCCGTACGGAAACGCTGCAGGAACTCGTCGACTCGCTTGAAAAGCCCCGCCGTGTCCTCATCATGGTCAAGGCCGGCGCTCCGGTAGACAACGTCATCGAGCAGCTCGAACCCCTGCTTGAAGCCGGCGACATCATCATCGACGCCGGTAACTCGCACTACGAGGACACCCGTCGCCGTGAAGCTGCCCTCGCCAAGAAGGACCTGCACTTTGTGGGCGTCGGTGTTTCCGGCGGCGAAGAGGGCGCGCTGAACGGCCCGTCCATCATGCCTGGTGGTTCCAAGGAGTCCTACGACGCCCTGGGCCCGCTGCTTGAGAAGATCT
This sequence comes from Paenarthrobacter sp. NPDC056912, assembly GCF_042786555.1. Taxonomy (NCBI): domain Bacteria; kingdom Bacillati; phylum Actinomycetota; class Actinomycetes; order Micrococcales; family Micrococcaceae; genus Paenarthrobacter; species Paenarthrobacter sp. NPDC056912. The sequence continues at coordinate 292,373 of NZ_JBHUCD010000003.1, read as the reverse complement.
CCGCCAAGGTCGATGGCGAGCCTTGCTGCGCCTGGGTTGGCACCGACGGCGCCGGCCACTTCGTCAAGATGGTCCACAACGGCATCGAATACGCCGACATGCAGGTCATCGGCGAGGCATTCGACCTTCTCCGCTCGGGTGCGGGCATCGAGCCGGCCGAGCAGTCCAAGATCTTCACCGAGTGGAACAAGGGCGAGCTGTCCTCCTTCCTGATCGAAATCTCCGCCGAGGTCCTCGGCCATGTTGACGCCAAGACCGGCAAGCCGTTCGTGGATGTGGTCGTTGATGCCGCAGGCCAGAAGGGCACCGGCCGCTGGACGGTCATCTCCGCCCTTGAACTCGGATCCCCGGTCTCCGGCATTGCCGAGTCCGTGTTTGCCCGTGCACTGTCCTCGCAGGCGGAGCAGCGCCGTCTCGGCCAGGAACTCCTTGCCGGCGCGGAAGCTTCCGTGGAGATCCCCGAGACTTTCGTCGAGGACGTCCGCCAGGCTCTCTACGCCTCCAAGCTGGTCTCCTACGCCCAGGGCCTGGACATGCTGACCTCAGCTGCCAAGGAATACGGCTGGGACCTCAAGCTGGACGAGATCGCTTCCCTGTGGCGCGCTGGCTGCATCATCCGCGCAGAACTGCTCAAGGACATCACCAAGGCCTACGCTGCCGAGGAGAAGCCCGCCAACCTGCTCTTCGCACCCGCGTTCACTGCAGCCATTGCCGAGGCACTTCCGGCCTGGCGCCGTGTTGTCGCTACGGCAGTACAGCTTGGCATCCCGGTTCCCGTGTTCTCGTCCTCGCTCGCTTACTACGACGGCCTGCGCCGCAAGCGCGTTGCCGCTGCCCTGATCCAGGGCCAGCGCGACCTCTTCGGTGCGCACACGTACGGCCGCGTTGACACCGAGGGTACGTTCCACACCCTGTGGGGCGAAGACAAGTCCGAGATCTCGGCAGTCGACACCCACTAGCACCACCCAAAGCACAGGGCCGGTTCCTCCCCACTACGCTGGGAGGAGCCGGCCTTTGCCGTGCCGGGTGCCGGCGCGTCGGCCGCTGGATAAGGAACAACACCATGACGCCACGCACCGCCCTGGTCACCGGAGCCTCTACAGGGATCGGTTTCGAAACGGCCATCGCGCTCAAGGCCGCCGGGTTCACGGTGTACGCCGGTGCCCGACGGGTGGAAAAGATGGAGCCGCTGAAGGATCACGGCATCACAGTACTGTCCTTGGACGTCACATTAGAGGACTCCATGGCGTCCGCCGTCGCCCTCGTGGAGGCAGCCCATGGCCGCATCGACGTGCTCGTGAACAACGCAGGCTATGGCTCTTATGGATCTTTGGAAGAAGTGCCGTTGGCAGAGGGCAGGCGCCAATTTGAGGTCAACGTGATCGGCCTGGCCCGGATGACACAGCTCGTCATTCCCGCGATGCGACAGGCCCGCTCTGGACGGATCATCAATATCTCCTCCATCGGAGGCAAGATGTACGAGCCGTTGGGTGCGTGGTATCACGGAACAAAGTTTGCCGTTGAAGGCATGAGCGATTCGCTGCGGCTCGAGCTGAAACCCCACGGCATTGACGTCGTCATTGTTGAACCGGCCGGTACGGATACCGAATGGGGGACCATCGCCGGTCAGGGGCTCCTCGCGACGTCAGCCGATGGTCCCTATAGGGAGCAGGCTCACGTCATGGCGGCAGCTTTGGCGTCCACCTCCGGCCAGGTGATCTCCACTCCGGCCAGCGTGGTGGCCAAAGCGATTGTCCGCGCGGCAACGGCAAAACGCCCCAGGACCCGCTACCCGGTGGGTAGGGGTGCCTGGAGCGTGCTGGCCTTGCGAAGAGTGCTTCCGGACCGCCTTTTTGACGTCGCGCTCTGGAGCTCGTACAAGCGGTTTACGGGTTAGATCCGGTATTCGATGTAATACTCGGCCGGATCCACGGCAGGCTTGGTTTCCGACCTCGCATCCCGGTGCCGCCAGGTGGCGGGTATGCCCGTGATGATCGACTCTGGTGGCGCGTCCTTAACCACCACGGCGTTCGCGCCTATGGCACTGTCTTGGCCGATGGTAATTGGTCCGAGGACTTTCGCGCCGGCCCCGATTGTTACGCGGTCACCTATGGTCGGGTGGCGTTTGACCTTGGCCAGCGAACGGCCACCCAGTGTCACGCCGTGATAGATCATCACGTCCTCGCCGATTTCAGAGGTCTCACCGATGACAACGCCCATGCCATGGTCAATGAAGAACCGACGGCCGATGGTGGCGCCCGGGTGAATCTCTATGCCGGTCAGGAACCTGGCCAGCTGCGAGATCAGGCGTGCAGGAAATCGGAGTGCGGGGTTCTGCCAAAGCCTATGGGTCACGCGGTGTGCCCAGATTGCGTGCAACCCGGAGTAGGCGAAAAAGTTCTCAAAAGAGCCTCGAGCCGCCGGGTCGTGAGACCGGGCGGCGTCGAGGTCTTCCTTAAGTCTTGCGAAGAAGCTCACAAAGACCTTTCTACAGGAAATGAATGCTTGCAGTCGTTGTGTTAACCGCGGATGTCGTCGAACAGAACGGTGGAGATGTAGCGTTCACCGAAGTCGCAAACGACCGCAACGATCAGCTTGCCGGCGTTCTCGGGGCGCTTGGCCAGCTCCAGTGCACCCCACACGATCGCGCCGGAGGAGATGCCGCCCAGGATGCCTTCGCGGGCGCCGAGCTCACGGGCGACGCGGACTGAGTCTTCCAAGGTGGCGTCAAGGACTTCGTCATAGACGTTGGTGTCCAGGATTTCGGGTACGAAGTTGGCGCCGATTCCCTGGATCTTGTGCGGACCGGGGGCTCCACCGTTGAGGATGGCGGAGTCCTTGGGCTCGACGGCCACGATCTGGACACCCGGCTTGCGTTCCTTGAGGACTTGACCCACGCCCGTGACTGTTCCGCCGGTGCCGACGCCGGCAACGAAGATGTCCACTTCACCGTCGGTGTCTTCCCAGATTTCCTCGGCCGTTGTGGTGCGGTGGATCGCGGGGTTGGCCTCATTGGCGAACTGCTGGGCCCAAATGGAGTTCTCCGTGTTGGCGACGATCTCCTGTGCCTTCTCGACGGCGCCGCGCATACCTTCAGAGCCGGGAGTCAGGACGATTTCCGCACCGTAGGCGCGCAGCATGACACGGCGCTCCGTGGACATTGTTTCAGGCATGGTCAGGATGACCTTGTAGCCGCGTGCGGCTCCAACCAGGGCCAAGGCAATACCGGTGTTGCCGGAGGTGCCCTCGACGATCGTTCCACCGGGCTTCAAGGCACCGGACTTTTCAGCAGCGTCAACGATGGCAACGCCAATGCGGTCCTTGACGCTGTTTGCCGGGTTGTAGAACTCGAGCTTGACCGCAACGGTGGCATCAAGGCCTTCGGTAAGCCGGTTCAAGCGGACCAGCGGAGTGCGGCCAACCAGCTGCGTGACGTCGTCGTAGATCCTTGCCATGAAAATTATGCCTATCTCTGAAGAGGGAATACTGGGGTCAGCCTAACCAGCCGGATCGAAACCTTGCTAAGCAGTAAGCCATGCAGAGTAATATTTCCGGGCCTTCGCCAGCTTGGGGTTAATGATCACCTGGCAGTAACCCTGATAAGGGAACTTGGCATAGTAATTCTGGTGGACTTCTTCGGCTTCGTGGAACTCGGGAAGGCGGCTCACTTCGGTCACAATTGGGTCGGACCAGAGCGACTGTGCACGTTCAATGGCTTCCTCGAAGAGAACCTTTTCTTCCGTCGTCGTGTAGAACATCGACGAACGGTACTGGGTTCCGACGTCGTACCCCTGCCGGTTCAGCGTGGTGGGATCGTGAAGAGCGAAGAACATGTCCAGGATGACCTCCTCCGGAACAACGTCCTCGTCGAAAGTCACTGCCACAACCTCCGCATGTCCCGTGGTTCCGGAGCACACTTGGTAGTAGTCGGGGTTGCGGACGTGGCCGCCGGTGTAGCCGGATACCACGGCGCTGACGCCGCGGGTTTTCTGGTAAACGGCATCCAGGCACCAGAAGCAGCCGCCGCCAAGTACGAAAGTTTTCATGTTCTCTTCAATGGATCGGAGGGCCTGATGATTCCCGCTTCACCTTACGGGAGAATTACGGCACCCGGCAGCCAAGGCAGGGGCCGGAAACGCCTGATCCGGCCCGGTAGGGAAGAATAAGAGTATGGAAGCAGTAAACACTGACATTTCTGATGCGGATTCCGTCGAAGACGACGAAACAGTTGAAGCCGGCGGTGATCCTACGCTGGGTCAGGTGTTGCTGGCTGTTGAGGAGCTCTGGCCGGAGTCGCTGGCTGAAGATTGGGATGAAGTAGGTCTCGTCGTAGGACGCCCGAACGTTCCCGTTACCAAAGTCCTTTTTGCTGTGGATCCCACGTTGGCCGCGATTGACGAAGCCGTTGAGTGGGGGGCAGAGCTGCTCATTACGCACCACCCCTTGCTCCTCAAAGGCGTGAATTCCGTGGCGGCCACCTCTGCAAAGGGCCTTGCTGTCCATCGCCTGATTGAGGCGGGCACAGGCCTGCTGACCGTGCACACCAACGGCGACTCTGCCGTCGGCGGGGTGTCGGACGTTCTGGCCGATGCCTTCGGGTTGGAAAACGTCATGCCTCTGACGCCTGCGGCCAACGGGTTGCCGGAAGAGGGCATTGGCAGGGTAGGTGACCTTCCGGAACTCATAACCCTTGGTGATTTCGCTGCGCGCGTCTTTGAAATGCTGCCAGCTGTGGCCGGTGGCGTCCGGGTGGCCGGGGACAAGGACGGGCTGGTGCGTCGAATTGCCGTCTGTGGCGGCGCGGGCGACAGCCTGTTCGACGCCGTCCGGGCCAGCCACGCCGACGTCTACGTTACTGCCGACATGCGCCACCACCCGGCGTCGGAAGCCCGGGAAGGTGCCATCAACGGGCGGCCGTACCTGATTGACGTTTCGCATTTCGCCAGCGAGTGGCTTTGGTTGCCCGCCGCCGCGGAGGCGTTGGGCAACGTGCTCGCTGACCAAGGCTACGACGTCGAAATCCGCGTCAGCAGCACCAACAGCGATCCCTGGGACTTCATACTCACTCCCGGCGGGGACTAGAGTCTAGACAGATACGGACAGCCCCAACAGAAAGGGGCCGTCAGGCCGGAACCGACACTCGGATCCGGCGGCGACAAACGGAGGTAAGCGTGGCGAAAGCAGCACCGGCAGAACAGTTGAAATTGCTTGAACTGCAGGGGCTGGACGCCAAGCTCAAATCGTTGGCCGGACGCCGGAAGGTGCTCGAAACCGACCCCCGCATTGCCGACCTCACCGACGCCCTCAGCGTGGCCAACGGCGAATTGGGTGCGGCCAAGATCGCTGTCCATGATGCGGAGACTGAACTGCGCCGTTCAGAGGCCGACGTTGAGCAGGTGGCCAGCCGCATCGAGCGGGACGAAGCCAGGCTGAACAGCGGCACTGGACTCTCCAAGGACCTCGTCGCCCTGCAGAGTGATATCGCTTCCCTCAACAAGCGCCGTTCCGATCTGGAGGACGTTGAGCTTGAGATCCTGGAACGTTTGGATACCCTCCGCGAACGCCAGGCCGCGCAGCAGGCAATCGTTGACGATATTCAGGGGTCCTTCGGAAGCATCCGCGCCGAGCTCGACGAGGCGATTGCTGAAATCGCCGCCGAAGAGACAGTAGTTCGTGGCCAACGAGCCACTTTTGCTGACTCCTTGGACGCTGGAATGCTGGCCGTGTATGAGAAAACCATTGCCAAGAGGGGCGTCGGAGCTGCCCGGCTGTTCCACGGCAAGTCCGAGGGGTCGGGCATGATGCTCAGCCCTGGCGACCTCGCGGAAGTCAAAACCGCAGCCGATGACGACATCGTTTTCTGCCCGGACTCCGGCTGCATTCTTGTGCGTTCGGCGGAGTGGAACTGAGCTAGCCGGCCAGGATGATGTTCAGTGCGTGCGGCTTGCGGGCTGTGCCTTCAACAAGTTCCGTGGTCCAGATTTCACTGGCCGCCTTCAAGAGCTGAGCCGGGGTTGCCGGTGCCTTTCCGCGCCGCGTTAGTAGATGCCGGGCCAGCTCACCTCGGGTGTGCTTGGCGAAGTGGCTGACTACCGTGCGCTTGCCGTTCGCCTCGTTGAACACATTGACGTTCACGGTCTGCGCGGCAGGGGGAGCCCATGCGGCGGCATAGGTGCTGGAACGGCAATCCACCAGCAGCTCGCCTTCGGCGCGCCGGGTGAGGGCGGCCGTCAGCTGAGGCTTCCAGTAGGAGGCGAGGCGTCCGACGTCGGGCAGCGCGGTTCCCATGGACAGGCGATAGGCGGGTACGTGGTCACCAAAGCCGATGGCGCCCCACAGGGCGGAGACCACCAGGATGGATTCGGTCGCCTTGCGGCGCTGTGTTGGCGTCATGCTGTTGTAACCCAAGGCGTCGTACAGGACCCCGGAGTACACCTGATGGGCCGGGGCCGCCGGTTCGGCGTGCAGCCGCGTATTGCGCGCGACGTCGTCCCGCAACGAGGCGCCGACGCCCAGCAACGCGAGTGCATCCTCGTGCGCGCTCACCGTCCCCAGCGACTCCAGCACCCTTGCCCGGTAGGGGTTCAGCTCCGGAAAGCTGAGTGACTCCCATTCGACGGCGGGGCCTTTGACAGCGGGGGTCTTGCCTTCTGAAGGCGGCAGCAGAATCAGCACCAGTCGATATTACCGGTGACTTGGGCGGCTTCCGACGCCGGTAGACTGTACGGCGGATGGGTTGACCAGGCGGCCGCGCGTCACGAAAGTGGCTCGAGGAACGTCCGGGCTCCGCAGAGCAGGGTGGTGGGTAACGCCCACTCGGGGTAACCCGCAGGCCAGTGCCACAGAGAACAGACCGCCTGCGTTTGGTGATGTTTGCATCACCAGGCAGCAGGTAAGGGTGAAACGGTGGTGTAAGAGACCACCAGCTCCCTGGGTGACCGGGGAGGCTAGGTAAACCCCACCCGGAGCAAGGCCAGACAGGACACGTTCGAGGGCTGCTCGCCCGAGTGTCCGGGTAGGCTGCTGGAGGGCGTCGGCAACGGCGTTCGTAGATGGATGGCCGCTACTCCCTTTCCGGCAACGGCAGGGGATGACAGAACCCGGCGTATCGGTCAACCCATCCACCCCAAGGGGCCGAAACTCCCGTGAGCTCGCGGGAATCGTTGGTAACTCTGTCTGACAGCAAGCAAACTGACTAACGACAAATTTGTCACCTTGAAAGTCAAATTACTTGAATCGTTGAACCTTCCAGTAGTTTGACCAAATGGGGTCCACCGAACACACACCAGAAACCCGGCATTCACTTGCTGGACTCGCCGCCGTCGCCCTCTCCGTAGGAACTTCGGTTGACGACGACTGGGGCACCGCCCAGGAAGCAGCTACCAAGCCGACCGAGGAATCCGCCTACCGCGAAGCCCTCCGGCTCGCAGGCGATGTCGCCTATCGGAAGTTTGGCCAAGTCGTCTAGCAAACGCCGGATAGCCCCCTCGCGAGATAGTGGGGGCCACGCGCTCCACGGTGATATCTGTTCGCCCGCCACGTGACAACCGTGGGTCCCCATTGGTTGAGACTGTCGCCGGCGAACACCAGGACGGTGTATCGGTCACCCACCCATTTATGACCGCCGGACTTCCGGCGTGTGAGTGATTTCACGCCCCTGGGCAACCTGCACGCCTTCCTTCCGCCCTAGAATGGTTACTGAACGTAGATGTTCTGCCGCCGGGACTGCGTTCGCAGCCGGCGGATTTTCTTTGCTCTCGTTCAAGGCGCTGTGGGTGGACCGAAGCCCGCCGGCGCATGTGCCGCAGGATTACTCCGGGCGGCCGCTGCCATCTGCATACGAGGACGTATGTGGTTGACCCAAGGAAGGTAGTTCTGTGAGCCAGACGTCAGATTCTTGTCTTGATAAGTGGATGGGCCGGGAGGCTCTCGCCGAGGCCATGATTCCGGTGATCGGCCGGTTGTACCGGGAAAACAATGTGGTCACCAGCATCCACGGCCGCAGCCTGATCAACAAGTCCACCATGAACATCCTCAAGGCGCACCGTTTTGCCCGCCGGATGAGCAACACCGAGCTCCTGCTCGAAGAAACCGCCCCCCTGCTGAATGCCCTTTCCGAGCTGGAACTCGGCGCGGCAGCGATCGACATCGCACGTTTGACGGAGAAGTTCCGGGCCGAAGGCAATGGCGCCTCGCTGGATGACTTCCTGCGCGATGAGTTGGCTGAGATCGTTGGAAAGCGTGGGGCTGACAACCGCACCAGCACCGACGTCGTGCTCTACGGCTTTGGCCGTATCGGCCGCCTCCTGGCCCGCATCCTGATTGAAAAGGCCGGTGGCGGACACGGCCTTCGTCTCCGCGCCATCGTGGTTCGCAAGGGTGCAGACAACGACCTCGTGAAGCGCGCCAGCTTGCTGCGCCGCGATTCAGTGCACGGTTCATTCGAGGGCACCATCCGCGTGGACGAGGAAGCGAACACCATCACCGCCAACGGTGTGCAGGTACAGGTCATCTACTCGGACAACCCTGCAACTGTGGACTACACGGCCTACGGCATCAAGGACGCCTTGGTAGTGGACAACACGGGCCGCTGGCGCGATGCCGATGGCCTTTCCCAGCACCTGCAGAGCAAGGGTGTTGCCCGCGTGCTGCTCACCGCGCCGGGCAAGGGCGACCTCAAGAACATCGTCCACGGCATCAACCACAGGGACATCTCGGACGACGACAAGATCGTCACCGCGGCGTCCTGCACCACCAACGCCATCACCCCCGTGTTGAAGGCCATCAACGACAAGTTCGGCATCATTCACGGACACGTGGAAACAGTGCACTCGTTCACCAACGACCAGAACCTGATCGACAACTTCCACAAGGGCGATCGTCGCGGGCGCTCCGCAGCGCTGAACATGGTCATCACAGAGACCGGCGCGGCCAAGGCAGTGGCCAAGGCACTGCCTGAACTGCAGGGCAAGCTCACGGGCAACGCCATCCGCGTACCCACCCCGGATGTCTCAATGGCCATCTTGAACCTCAACCTTGAGAACGGCACCACGCGCGACGAAGTCAACGACTTCCTCCGTGAAATGTCGCTGCACTCCGAGTTGCGCAAGCAGATCGACTACATCGACTCTCCGGATGTTGTTTCCACTGACTTCGTCGGCTCACGCCGTGCAGGCATCGTGGATGGCCTCGCGACCATCTCCAATGACAAGAACCTCGTGCTGTACGTCTGGTACGACAACGAGTTCGGCTACTCCTGCCAGGTTGTCCGCGTCATGGAGGAAATGGCCGGCGTCAACCCGCCGTCGTTCCCCGCCCGCGATGTCGTGGCTCCTATCGCGGTGCTTGAGCCGGCTGACGCCTAGGCACGACGAAGAATTCACAGGTTTCCCGGCTGTCTTACTGGCATCAGCCGGGAAACCTGCCCATGATGGGTGCATGGAAAATGAATCGACATTGGAACATGAAACAACCTTGGAACACGCGCTCGATGTAGCCCGCGCCAACCACAAGCAGGCGCAGAAGCTCCTGGACCAGGCCGTTGCGGCCAACGCAACAGGAGACGTTACGGACCAGCGCGTCGAACAATTGCGTGGGCTTCTCGCAGTAGCTACGGAGGACCTGCAACGCGTCATGCGCGAGCAGTAGCCACCACTTTTCATACCGCCACAGAGTGACTCCTCCTCCACACTGTGGATACCGGCTCTGACTGTCAGAGCCTTGGCATACGCTCGAAGGACACTAACCGCCCTCCGGATGGAGTCCCTTGAGTATTACTTGGTCAGCCTATAAACGCGCACGCCGCCGGTCTCGTCGGGCATGGGCCATTCTCGGGCTGGCTGCCGCTTGCATCGTGGCGGCATTGTCGTGGTTTTTTGCCATTGGCCAGTTCAGTGCGGCCGAACCCTGGACGGCAGGCCCCAGCGAGGCCCCTGTGTTCGACCCCACATGGATGAAACCCGTTCCCGGTGCTGCCCCGGTTGCCGCCGAAAACGCAAGTGATGCTTTGGAGCGCCTCCCGGTCAAGGGCAAGGCGCCGAAAGCTGGATACGACAGAGCTGCCTTCGGGCAGGCGTGGTCGGATGTCGATCACAATGGATGCGACACAAGGAATGACATCCTAAGGAGGGACCTGTCCTCCGTTGAGTTCACGGAAGGATCCTCCTGCAAGGTAGCTGGGGGAGACTTCCAGGAACCCTACACCGGGGCAAGCGTAGCCTTCCGGAGGGGCCAGGACACTAGCGCTGCCGTGCAGATCGACCATGTGGTGGCCCTGGCCGATGCTTGGCAGAAGGGCGCCCAACAGCTGACGGCCCAGCAACGGCAGACCCTCGCCAATGATCCGCTGAACCTGATTGCGGCAGACGGCCCTGCAAACGTGAAAAAGGGGGCCGGTGATGCTGCGACATGGCTGCCTGCGAACAAGAGCTTCCGGTGCCATTACATAGCTCGGCAGATCTCGGTCAAAGAGGCCTACAAGCTCTGGGTCAGCCAAGCTGAGAAGGAAGCCATGAAGCGTGTCTTGTCGTCCTGTCCCGGGCAACAGACCATCTACAGCGCCAGGTGACCGTGCCCGAGCTGCCACGTACCGCCGTCGTCGATCCTTTCCAGGACCGCGCGCTGGAGTGATGTCTCCCGTGGGAGCCTGTCCAAATCCTGCAGACCCCGCTGCCGGAAAGTGAAGTACACGGCATCTGTCGGGGCATCGGAGCAGCGGTCCAGCGTGAAGCGGCTGGCAAAGGAAGCGATGTTGCTGTTGGGGATCCTCTGAGCAAGGTAAGGATCCAGCATCCAGGAGTCGCATGTGGCCACCGCGGCTGGCTTGTCCGGAAAATACCGGGGGAAGAAGGACCGTGCCTCGGCGAAGCTGGCGTCAACGGCGGCAGGGGACAGGCCTCCGTCTTCCGGGATGTGTACTCCCAGAACCCAACCGGGCCGCTGGCTGGGCGTGTGCGAATCGGAGTTGGCGTTCGTTTCCCGGACCAAGTGGAATTGCAACCGGCCCAGACGGAACAGGTTGCCGGCCATGTGCAAGGTGAGCCAGCGCCACGTATCCAGCCCAAAGCGACCGTGGACCCGCCGGTTGATACGGAGCTGAAGGCCCAGATCCGCCAAGGAAGCGGCTGAGACCGCAGGGCTGATTCCGAGCGTCAGGTGATAGGCGTGGACCGAAGGAGCGAATCGCAGCAGCGCTTCGATCCAGGCCGTTTCGTCGTCCACGCCAGCGTGGATGCTCTCCAGCGGAAACGTTCCAAGCCGTTCCGTCATTGCGGCGATCGCGCGCAGAACCGGCTCACTGGGGGGCGTTGCCAGTAGCTTCCGGCACTCAGCGGCATCGTCGGCACTGATATCCAGGAGTGTGAAGAGCTCCGAGTGCTGAGCGGTTGTCATAGGCTCAGTGGCCGAAGGGGTCGGGATCGACGCCGGGCATCCATGTCAGGCCAGGAACACCCCAGCCATGCTTCTTGGCTTGCTTGAGGGCTTTTTTGGCATACCGGTCCATGAGGCGGTTGACATAGAGCTTGCCGTCCAGGTGGTCGAACTCGTGTTGCAGGATTCGCGCGAACCAGCCGGTTGCTTCGAAGTCCACCGGGTTACCGTGTCCATCGAAACCTTGGACCCGTGTCCATGCGGCGCGTTGCAACGGGTAGTACTCGCCCGGGAATGACAAACAGCCCTCAACGTCTTCGTCAGGATCGGGGAGGGCGCCGGAAACTTTTGAGAGCGTCAACACAGGGTTGACCACCACGCCTTGCTCCGGAACGTCGTCGTCATTGGCATATTTGTAGATGAAGATGCGCTTGCCTACGCCGATCTGTGGCGCTGCGAGGCCGACTCCGTTCGCGGCTTCGTTGGTCTCCACCATGTCCGCGATCAAGGTTCGAAGTTCGTCGTCGAAGACCTCGACTTCGCTCGCCCGGCGGTGCAAGACCGGGTCGCCCCAAATGGTGACTGGCAGGACGGTCATGTCAGTTCTTCCTTTGTCGATCGCGGTGGTCCGGAAGCGGCCCTCGTCCGCAAGCGGGTCGAAACAAAACAAAGGCCGCACCGGGTAACCAGTGCGGCCTTTGCGGAAACCGGCCGTAAAGCCAATCTCGGTGGGGTGAGCTACGGGGGTTGAACCCGCGACCTCCTGGACCACAACCAGGCGCTCTGCCAACTGAGCTAAGCCCACCATGTGCCCTTTTTGGTTAGTCCGTGTGACCGGCTTTCCGTGAAGGCAACGACAAATAGCTTACCTGCTGTTTTGGGGTGCAAAGTCCACTTTTGCCCTTTTCCGCGAAAAAAACCCAAAAAATGGTGCAGATCACACCGTTTCGCTGGAGCCCAAGGTCTCTGCGGTGGCGATGACGTCCTTCGAAATGCGCTGGGCCGTTGCTGTATCCGGTCCGGGGGCGGCCACGAAGACGGCTTCGCGGTAGTAGCGGAGTTCGTCGATGGAGTCTTTGATATCGCCCAGGGCGCGGTGGCCGCCATGTTTGGGCGGGGACTGGAAGTAAGCCCGCGGGAACCAACGACGGGAGAGTTCCTTGATGGTGCTGACGTCGATCACGCGATAGTGCAGGTGTTCCACGATGTTTGGCATGTCGCGGGCCAGGAACATCCTGTCCGTTCCCACTGAGTTGCCACCCAATGGAGCCTTTCGGGGGTCGGGAACCCATTTTTCGATGTATTCGAGCACCTGCGCCTCGGCCTCGGCCATGGTCTTGCCATAGGGGAGTTCGTCCAGGAGCTTTGAACGCGTGTGCATGTCGCGCACGAAATCGTTCATCTGCTCCAGCGCGGCGTCGTCCGGCTTGATCACGACGTCTACTCCGTCGCCCAGGATGTTGAGTTCGGAATCCGTTACCAGCGCTGCAACCTCGATCAGGGCGTCGTTCTTGAGATCCAGGCCGGTCATTTCGCAGTCGATCCAGACGATGCGTTCATTAGTAATAGGCACCCGCCTAGCCTATCCTTCAGCTGGTTCCAAGTGCTCCGATGGTACGATTTTTTGAGCGCGGCAGTGTCGTTTCTTCCTGTCGTCGAAAGCCCAGAAGACGCTGAATTTTGACCCAACACACAGGGTGAACGATTGGATGACGACCACATGACGGTGCCACTATCCGCCGCCGAGAAGGCAGGGAAAGCAGAGCCGTCGGCGGATGCTGCTGCCAGCGAGGTAGACAACGCACGTTCGCCACTAATCGCCGGGTTCATCGGGTCGATGTTCATGGTGTTTGGTTCGTTGGGCGTTGGCTGGCTCGCGCCGGTATCGGAACTTCGTCGGCTTCCGCTCTTCATCTGGATGCGGACCGAGGGCGTAGGCGTCGGCCTTTCCATTGTTCTGCTTGCCATCGGAGGCATGCTTCTTGTCCGGGCATGGCTGCGATTGGGGCAGCGGGTCCGGGTCTGGGGACTTGAGGCCCGCAAGGCAACACTGCAGGCCGTAGTGGCCTGGGGGTTGCCCATGATGTTCACGGTTCCGTTGTTCAGCAGGGACGTCTATGCGTACATCGGTCAAGGCCGTTTGATGGTCGAGGGCATGAATCCCTATCAGAACGGGATATCGGCCCTGCCCAACTACTTCCAATTGGGCGCCGACAAGATGTGGACCGAGGCCCCGGTGCCCTACGGGCAGCTTTTCCTTTGGATCGAGCAGTTCGTCGTTTGGGCGACCAATGTGCAGCCGGAAGCCAGCATCATGCTCTTCCGCCTCGTAGCGGTAGTTGGGGTCATCCTTTGCATCATCTACGTGCCAAAGCTGGCAGAGCTCCACGGTGTCAATCCGCACCGCGCATTGTGGCTGACGGCGGCAAATCCGCTCTTCCTCACCAACTTCATCGCCAGCGTCCACAACGACGCCCTGATGATCGGCCTGGCGCTGGCCGGCCTCTATTACTGCGCCACTCGGCGGGTCATCCTGGGCATTGCGCTGGTCACGCTCTCTATTTCGGTCAAGCCCATCACCCTGGTGTTTCTCCCGTTCATTGGACTTCTATGGGCCGGCAAAGGGGCGTCGTGGCCACGCAAGTTCCTCTACTGGTTCCTTACGGCCGCCCTCAGTTTCGCGCTTCTGTACGCAATGAGCCTGGTCAACGGCTTCGGATTCGGCTGGATCAACGGACTGTCGGCGCCGGGCAGCGTCTGGATCTGGTACGCACCCATTGGCTTGATCGGCTTGATCGTGGCCTCCATCTTAAACGTCTTCGGCCTGGATGGTTGGGGCATGGCCAAGTGGGTATACGACGCCGGTAAGGTACTGATGCTCGGAGCCGTCGCCTGGCAAGTCTTCCGCGGAGACTACGACCGCCTGATGCGCCGCCTGACGCTCGCTTTCGCGGCCATCGTCCTGCTTGCGCCAATGATTCAGTCTTGGTACGTGGTGTGGCTTATTCCGCTCTTCGCCGTCACTGGTATCCGGAACGACTGGCAGGTCAAAGCCGTGTACTTCATAGTCTCGTTCTTCATGGTCTATGCCATCTCGGACCAGTTGGACGTCTTCCCGTACCTTCAAAGTGAAGACCTCGGCTTGGCTCTGACCCTGGCTAGGAACGCGGCTGCGATCATCGCGCTCCTGTTCGCTGTTTATCTGATCTTTGTGGACCCAAAAACCAAGAGCCTGTTCCGCAAACGCGACGAACCCGGCCTGCGCCCCATTATCTGAGTCGGATCCACAGGGCTACAGGAGCCGCGTCGCTTCACGGGTGGACAACGTGCTGAGGGCGGTTGCGTTGTCAGCAGCGAAGGCCCTGACCCATTCAGGATCAGTCTTGCTGTACTCCCGCAAGGCCCAGCCGATGGCCTTGCGGATGAAGAATTCCTTGTCGGGCAAGTTGGGCTTGATGACGTCAGAGAGCAGCCCGGTGTCGGTCATGGACTTCGCCCCCAGCTGGGCCGTGATGGAAGCCCTGCGGATCCACATGTCCTGGTCCGTGGCCCATTGAAGAAGAAGTGCCGTCATGGTGGACCTGTGGGCAAGCAAAAGCGCGCAGATCCGATGCGATACTCCGTCGACGAGGTCCCACCACGCGCCCGTGCGAATGATTTCCTCGTACACGGGGAGCATGTCCAGATCTTCCTTGACCATCCGCAACCCCGTTAGGTCGATAGCTGCATACCTTTCTTCGCGAGCCTCCGCTTCGCGCCACAACTGAAGGACGGCCAACCTCAGGTCATCAGGGGAGGATACGGGGAAGTCCTTCGCTGCCGCCTTCACAATTCTGCGCACGTCGGGAACCCTGACGCCCCAAGAAGGCATATCCGATTTCATGTAGGCCTGAGCTCCCCGCGACCGATCAACGTCTCCCGCGGAACGGAGCGTAGATCGGATCGACTGAACGAGGTCATGGTTGGTCATGCCTCAACTTTAGGGCTGGACGTTGCCCCTGGAGCTCGATCAATTGTCGAAGCGCCCTCGCACCCAGTGCATGGCCATCGTAGAGTGGGCATGTTCGTAGCGGCAGTTGTTCCAGGCCCAACCATGCCTCGGATGCACGTCCATCAACGGAGGAATCCCGATGTCAATGCT
This sequence comes from Paenarthrobacter sp. NPDC056912, assembly GCF_042786555.1. Classification (NCBI taxonomy): domain Bacteria; kingdom Bacillati; phylum Actinomycetota; class Actinomycetes; order Micrococcales; family Micrococcaceae; genus Paenarthrobacter; species Paenarthrobacter sp. NPDC056912. The sequence continues at coordinate 276,862 of NZ_JBHUCD010000003.1, read as the reverse complement.
GAAATCACCGGATCAGATTGCGTTGATGCGCGAGGCCGGCCGAGTGGTGGCCAATGCCTTGGGGGCAGTGCGGGAACATGCTGCGGTGGGTGTCGCCTTGAAAGAGCTCGACGATGTTGCGGCCGCGGTCATCGCCGACGCCGGTGCGAGGCCGGCGTTCCTCGACTATCACCCCCGTTGGGCTGCTGTTCCCTTCCCGGGGGTCATCTGTGCCAGCGTGAACGACGCCGTGGTGCACGGAATCCCGGACGGGTACGCACTCCAAGACGGCGACCTGCTCAGTGTTGACTGTGGCGCCTTCCTGGAGGGCTGGTGTGGGGACTCGGCCATCAGCTTCATCGTGGGGGAGGCCAACCCTGTTGATCTGGAATTGATCGCAGCAACGGAAGCTGCCCTAGCGCGTGGGATCGAGGCCGCCCGCGTCGGGAACAAGATGGGGGACCTTGCCTATGCAATCGGCGGTGAGGCCAAGCGCGCCGGCTATGGTCTGCTGGCTGATCATGGCGGTCACGGTATTGGCCGGACCATGCACGCAGAACCACCGGTGCCCAATAATGGTCGGCCCGGCCGTGGCATGAAATTGGAGGAGGGGCTGGTGATAGCCATCGAGCCCATGTTGCTCCTGGGCGGCAAGGACGACTACTACCACGACGATGACGAGTGGACCCTTCGTTCCTCAAACGGGCTCCGAGCCGCGCACAGTGAACATACTGTGGCTATCACGGCCGAAGGGCCAATGATCCTGACGCTGCCTTAACTCCCGGTCCCGCCTATCGGTGGGCGGCAGTGTTGTTCTCCTCTGCGGCTTTCCTCTCCAAGCGCATCACAGCGCGCCCCGGAACAGCCCGGGCCATCACAGCAAATCCCGCAGCAGCGAATTGGGAAACCGTCCCATGATAAAGGTCTGCCGAAGTGGCTTTAGGTCTGAGTTCCGTGTCTACGGGGTAGGCCTCAACGACGTCTGCGCCGTTGTTGAAAGCGTGGTCTACCGCTGCAGCAAGCAGCGCGCCAGAGACTCCCGTGCGTCTGTGGCCTGGGGCCACCACGAAACAGGTGACAGACCAGAGATTGGCGGCGTCTACTGGCGGCAGCTCGGCTGTCCGAATAACCGGGGATCGTTGCAGCCGAGGATAATTTCCGCGTGGTTCCACTGCGCACCAACCCACGGGGCGCCCATCCCTGAAAGCCAGAACACCTGGTGCGGGCCCGGCTTCGAAGGCTGATTTCAACTGATCCTTGCGGGAGTCCGAAGAGGTGCCCGTCCAGTCCTTGCCGGTAAGGGCGAACCACCGGCACCAGCACCGGGAAGGCTCGCCCTTGGTTCCGAACAATTCCTCAACAGCTGCCCATGAAGCGGGGGCAGTCTCCAGCGGGGAAGGTGCGTCGAAGTGTGCCATTGACCCAGAATAGGCCGCACCCGCAGCGCTGGTCTCGCGGGGGCCGCCAGGTCATAACCCACGTCTTGTCCGCCACCCGAGTCAGGCAGAGGCACCAACCAGCTCACCCGTGGTTGTGTTCACCATCAGTCCGGCATCCCCGTCCGCGTCATCTGACCCGGCCTCCATGGCGTCGTCCTCTGGCGGAACCTGCTCGTCATCGCCCGCTCCCCACTCAGGGTTAATGGTTCCAGCGTTGTTGGCGGCGTCGCCGGGCGCGTTCGATTCTGTGGCAGCTGCGGTGCCGTTCATTCGGGTGAAGTTCGCTGAACCCCACATGAGGTCGTGCCCCACGGATTCAGCGTCGATTTCGGCCACGTGATAGATGCGGCCCTCGTGTTCCCACTGCCGGAGCCGGAGTCTGCCCACAACAATGACCCGCTGCCCCTTTTTCACACTGCATCCCACGTGCCCGGCGAGATAGCGGAAGGACTGCACTGTGTACCAGTTGGTGTTGCCGTCCACCCATGTATTGCTGGTGCGGTCGTAGCGGCGTTCGGTGGTTCCAAGCCTGAACGAAGCTGTAGCGGTACCCCGGGTGGTGGTGGAACTCTTGACCTCCGAGGCCACGAAGCCCCGAACGGTGATGATGTCATTCATTGGTGGTCCTTCTCGGTGTGTAGGAAATGCCTGTCCGGCCCTTTCAGCTTCATCGAAGGAAGGTCGGCACGGGAGTGCCATATCCGGCTATGTGAATAACCACGGCAAAGGGATGCTTGGGGAGGAGAAGTGGCCGATGGCCGTGGGATGGCGGGGTATGGCCCGAAGGCACTGTAAACTCTTTGTGGCGCCAGCGGCTGAGGCCGGACTTGGTGCCAGTGCGCCCCAGTAGCTCAGGGGATAGAGCAGCGGCCTTCTAATCCGCCGGTCGGGGGTTCGATTCCCTCCTGGGGCACAAAAGCCCCCGGAACTTCAAGGAGTTCCGGGGGCCATTGTTTTGCCAAAGGGCCTGACTCAACATTTACTCAACGTTTTCAAATCAGGCCGCCATGCAGACCGGATTCGGATGCCGACCTGGCCAGTACCCGCCCACAGTACGTGGTGAGGTGAACCCAAATGTCCTCTGGTCTGCCGTCTGATCGTTCCCGGAAGTCCCGCACGAGAGACATCGGCGTCTTTGGATTGGACACCACGCGCCCTAGGATCTGCGCGTTATCGAACGTGGCCGCCCATGCTAGATGCTCGGGAGTCACGCCTGGTCGTCCCAGCACGCCCAGAACCACCTCCAGATGCGCGTCAGGCGTCATCGGGGCCTCCAACACCTCCGGGCGCACACTCGTCCGGGAGAGGACCGTGCAGGCAGCCTTCCAGTCACCATTCAATGCTCTCGTTTCGTATTGGTCCATGAGGGGAGCTTACGCATGGGGGGTGACAGCCGAAATACACTTGGGCGTTGGAAGGTCGAGCGGTCAGGGGAGTAGTCGTGAAAAACACAGAGAACCATTGGGAGAGAATCGCCCGCACAGGGTGGAAGACTGTGTACCTTTCGGAGATCTACTGGCTCGCGGTCGAAAATCTGGAGTTGTGCGAAGAGGTGTTCACATCAGCAGTCACACCTCCGCCAGGGGAAAGCTACTTGCGAGTGGATCACGGCATACACCGAAAGATCTACCGAATTCTTAATAACGCAGCACGGTTGTCTGCATTGATGAAGGATCGAGACAGGCGCGCCGGTCAGAGCGCAGGTCAATACGAAATTCAGTCGCGGCGAGTGCGCTGGATACGGTCGGTTCTCGACGGCATCGCCATTGCAGAAATCGGACACGCCAAGGTGCGCCACTCCCTTGAGCACTTTGATGAATACATCGATGAGACGGCGCTCAAGAGCAGTCGAGGCCAGATCCCTCTACCATCATTCTTTCCCATTGATTTCGTGCTGGGGCGCGCCGATACGCTGAATGCGATTGCGTTTGGCAAGCTGGAGGGTTTCAAGACCTACCCACTCCGCGTGTACCTTGCAGAAGAACGTACCTTCATCAATTGTGGCAAAGAGATCCGGCTCGACAAGCTGTCTGAGGAGTGCGCGGCAATTGCCGCGAGGCTCCTCGACGTCGCGCCCGTACTTCGCCAGGATGAGGAAGAGACTTCTGAGCAGCGCGGCAGTTCAGTGCTGGTCCTCGGTCCGCAGCACTTCGAGGAAGGTTTCGGCCGAACGCCGAAAGGCAGCCTACTTGCGTAAGACGGAATCTGTCATCTCACGAGTCAAATTACTCGAAACGTTGTAGGCACTAGTATTTTGGCGGCATGGGTTCCACCGAACACACTGAAAACAGGCAGCCCACTGCTGCCCTCGCCGCCGTCGCTCTCTCGGTTGGAGCGTCCCTAGACGACGCTTGGAATATCGCACTCGAAGCCGGGAAGCAGACCACCGACGAGGCCGCCTACCGTGAAGCATTCCGCCTCGCTGGCGGCACTGCGTACAAGAGATTCGATCAGGCATGAGCGATAACGCACGGATCCGCTTCGACAACATCCGCATCACTGACGCCCAGCGCATTGACCTTGACGTCATCGCCAAGACGGACGAGGGCGCCCAGACCTATCACGAGCTGTGGTTCGAGTTCAGTCAGCCCGTCGTCCTCACCGACGACGCAATAGCGATTGCACTGGCGACCCTTTGCGGCAAGAGCTACTCGAGCATCCACCTGGATCTGAAGCCGTCGCCGGATACTGTCCAGCACATCAGCCAGTTCGCATCGGCCACTGTCACCACCGATGGCACAAGGTACGCTCCAGACGTGCCGCGCCAAGGGAACGTCCTGAATTTCAGCGGCGGGTTCGACTCCCTCGCCGCTCTATCGCTGATGCCCGAAGACACCAAGCTAGTTTCCATGGACTTCGGCGGCCGCTTCGGTCGTGAGCGCGTGTTCTTCGAGAAGTTCGACACCATCACGGTCGAGACAAATCTGCTGGAAACTCAGCTCCACCGGAACTCCTGGGCTTTCATGGGTGTGGGCGCGGTCCTGACTGGCGCCCACCACCGGGCCAAGTACCAGACCTTCGGGAGCATCCTCGAAGCTGGGCCTGACAACATGCGGCTGACGCCTGCCGTGGCGGACAACATCACCTTCCCGCCGTTCGCGGCTTCAGGTTTCTCGACTGCCCCCTACGTTGCTGGGCTCACCGAGATTGGCACGCTCATCGTGCTTATGAACTACCACCGCGACCACATCCGGGAATCACTCACATCTGTTGCAAGCCCAGGTGAGGAAAAGCTGTACCGCAAGCAGGTACTCACGCAGGTCGTCGCCGAGCGGCTAGGAATCTCCGTTGATCTGGACCTCACCCCGAAGCCACCGAAGCCTCACTTCGCATTCGGGGAGAACTTCGCACTGGACTTCCTCGCGCTCTACGTGGGCAAGTACGGCGGAGAGTCGATTGCCGATGACCTGCTGCGCGACATCCCGTCCGAGGTCATGAGTGCGGCCACCAAGCTCGATCTTACGTTCTTTGAGCGGGCCAATAGCACTCTCTTCAGTAAGTTCCCCGCGCCGCTCTTCGGCGGCCTGGCATCACGGCTGGCCGCCGCAGGCATGCCGTTCTACACCGAAAAAGACTGGATCGAGTTCGCCAAAGTCCGCGAACTACTCGCGCCCTACCACCCAGTTGTTGCAACCGCCTGACTTAAACGACGATAGGCCCCCTCTCATTGCGAGAGGGGGCCCATTGTTTTAAAGCAGTTCCGGGTAGCGCGATTTCATATGCGCGCGGACTTTGTCCCGGTCAGCGAGATTCAACTGCGTGGGCCAGTACATCAGCTCACGAACATACGACGCCTGTGCCGCAGTACTGGCGCCGAAGTAGATGCCGCCGAACGTCGGCACTGCGACAGAGCCTCTCACCCTTCACAGAGAAGGTGGCCGAAGTCCGAGCCATGTCAGCGGAGGAGTTCACCGGGTTCCGGGACCACTTCGTCAAGACCATCACCACTAAAAAAGATGTGGGCCGCCAACGCCCGTCCACTCCGGTTGATGTGCTGGACTTCCCCATCGGCACCGGCGTCCGCCCGGGCGAGGCCCTCGGAGTGTGCCGGCAAGACGTGGACCTCAGCGCAGGACGGTGGAGATCAACAACACCGTATATAGGGCCAAGGGTGTGGGGATGGTGCTGCAGCCCGAAACCAAGGAAGGCGATGACCGGAAGTTCAAGCTGCCGCCCTTCTGGGGCACGACAGCATCCCTCTTGGAACAGCGTCCAAGGGGGATGCTCCTTTATGGCCTCGAATCAAGGAATCCCTTGAGATTCCCTAGCACCAGCTGCCAGGTTGCCGTGGACTGCTCGACTTCGTCCTCCGTGAAATTGTTGCCCTGACGGATCGTCACCGTTGTCTGGTTGGATTCCTCGGAGACGATGTATTCAACGGTGTGGTAGTTCTCTGGAGCATCCGCAAGTCCCGAGGCTGGACTGAAGTGCGTTGTTTTGAGCTTCGCTGGAGGGTCGAAGACAAGGATCGTTCCCTTGTCCTCATACGCCTTGCCGTTGTATTCGCCGGAGTACGTGATTGGATCGCCAACCCGCCAAGTGGTGACGACGTTGGTTCCGAGAAAATACTGCCGGATGAGGTCAGGCTCTGTCAGGGCCTCCCAAACCTCCTCGGCTGTGGCGGCAACTGTGACTGATGCCACGGCATCACGGAATTGTCCACTCATTTGACGCACTCCAAGCTGATCCGGATCGGCAAACCTCTTCGTCGCAAACCCTACGCCCGTCACCACCTGACGTGAATGGCACAATAGCTAGGTGATTAAGACGGGAACCAAGGCGGCCAAGAGCCGGCCGGCAGGGGAGTCAGGGACGAGAATCCGCTTGGCCGGCGTCGCTGTGATTCTGGCTGCAGCGTCCATGACAACAGCCTGCGCGCCGAATACCCCGGCCGCCGTTGCGCCGGCCGTCTCGCCGACAGCATCCCCCAGTATCGAGCCCTCAATCAGTGCGGATCCTGCAGTAGCGGCGACAACCAGCGCGGTCGAATCCACGCTGAAGAACCTGGTTGCCGGTAATCCCAAGCCTGACCGGGAGGCAGTGCGGGCAGCCTTGGTCTCGGCAGGGATACCGAAGTCCAACGTAGAGGTTTCCGCTAGCCGTACACCGACCGGCCTCGATGTTGACGCCATGGAGGCAGCCGCGCTGACAGGGCAAAGTTGTGTCATGGGGCAGATCCGTGACGGTGGGGTCGTTGTCTCGGTACTGCCTGTTCTGTCATCAGGAAAGTGCTTCGTAGGAGACGCCCGCTAGCGGCACCGCGGTGCCCGAATGTGAGTTAAGTACGCCTACCCATTAGATTTAAGGGCATGGCGGAATTCATTTACACGATGACCAAGGCTCGCAAGGCCGTTGGCGACAAACTTATTCTGGACGATGTCAGCATGTCGTTCTTCCCTGGCGCGAAGATTGGCGTCGTGGGCCCGAACGGTGCTGGTAAGTCCACCATCCTGAAGATCATGGCCGGACTGGACACCCCGTCCAACGGCGAAGCCCGCCTGAGCCCCGGCTACACCGTGGGCATCCTCCTGCAGGAACCGCCGCTGAACGAGGAGAAGACGGTCCTGGGCAACGTCCAGGAGGGCGTAGGCGAGATCTACGGCAAGATCCAGCGCTTTAACGAGATCTCCGAAGAAATGGCTAACCCGGACGCGGACTACGACACGCTCCTGGACGAAATGGGCAAGCTGCAGGAAGCCATTGACGCCGCTGATGCGTGGGATATCGATTCCCAGCTTGAGCAGGCGATGGACGCTTTGCGCTGCCCGCCGGCCGATTCCGACGTCACCGTCCTCTCCGGTGGTGAGCGCCGCCGCGTAGCACTGTGCAAGCTCCTCCTCCAGAAGCCGGATCTCCTGCTCCTCGATGAGCCCACCAACCACTTGGACGCCGAAAGCGTGCTTTGGCTGGAGCAGCACCTGTCCCAGTACCCCGGCGCTGTCCTTGCCGTGACCCACGACCGGTACTTCCTGGACCACGTTGCTGAGTGGATCGCCGAAGTTGACCGCGGTCACCTCTACCCATACGAAGGCAACTACTCCACGTACCTGGAGAAGAAGAAGGCCCGCCTCGAAGTCCAGGGCAAGAAGGACGCCAAGCTTTCCAAGCGCCTCACCGAGGAACTTGAGTGGGTCCGCTCCAACGCCAAGGGCCGCCAGACCAAGTCCAAAGCCCGTCTTGCCCGCTACGAGGAAATGGCTGCAGAGGCCGATCGCACCCGCAAGCTGGACTTTGAAGAGATCCAGATCCCGCCGGGACCGCGCCTTGGTTCCCTCGTCATCGAGGCCAAGAACCTGAAGAAGGGCTTCGACGATCGCGTTCTGATCGATGGTCTCTCCTTCTCGCTGCCCCGCAACGGAATCGTTGGCGTTATCGGCCCCAATGGTGTGGGTAAGTCCACGCTGTTCAAGACGATCGTCGGCATGGAACCCTTGGATGACGGTGAGCTCAAAATCGGCGAGTCCGTGAAGATCTCCTACGTGGATCAGTCCCGAGGCGGAATTGATCCCAACAAGTCCCTCTGGGAAGTTGTCTCGGAAGGCCATGACTTCCTCCAGGTCGGCCAGGTCGAAATGCCGTCCCGGGCTTACGTTTCGGCGTTTGGCTTCAAGGGCCCGGACCAGCAGAAGAAGGCTGGTGTCCTTTCCGGTGGTGAGCGTAACCGACTCAACCTGGCACTGACGCTCAAGCAGGGTGGCAACCTCTTGCTCCTTGACGAACCTACTAACGACCTCGACGTCGAAACCCTGGGCAGCCTTGAAAACGCCCTTCTGGAATTCCCGGGCTGCGCTGTAGTGGTTTCGCACGATCGTTGGTTCCTGGACCGGGTGGCAACCCACATCCTCGCCTACGAAGGGGACGACGAGAACCCGTCCAAGTGGTACTGGTTCGAGGGTAACTTCGACTCCTACGAGGAGAACAAGGTGGAGCGCCTCGGCCCCGATGCTGCCAAGCCGCACCGCGTAACGCACCGCCGCCTGACCCGCGACTAACAACGTCGCCAGCAGGTGCAAACGACGAAAGGCCGGTCCCGTCAGGGACCGGCCTTTCGGCATCTACGGCTGCACGCTACGGAACCCGGACCATGCCTTCCTGCGCCACTGTGGCCACGTGAAGTCCGTCGCGGTTGAAGATCCGGCCGGTGGCGAGTCCACGTGCGCCTTGGGCGCTGGGGGACTCCTGGACATAGAGCATCCATTCGTCCACGCGGACCGGGCGGTGCCACCACATAGCGTGGTCCAGGCTGGCCACGCTCATGCCGGGCGTCATCCAGGCGAGGCCGTGCTTGCGGAGAATGGGTTCCAGCAGCGTGTAGTCGCTCGCGTAGGCCAGGGCTGCCCGGTGGAGGTTGGGATCATCAGGCAAGGGCCCCATGGTCTTCATCCAGACGGCGTTGGTGGCCACATGCTCCTTGGGCGGAGAAACATAGAGGGCCGGATCTATGTGGCGGACATCAAAGGGCCGCTCCGAGGACATGTGCCGTGCCATTGGATGGTCAAAGTGCGACAACAGTTCCGCCGTGCTCGGCAGGGACTCGGGATCGGGGATGCCTTCAGGCATGGTTGCCTGGTGGTCCAGGCCGCTGTCTTCCACCTGGAACGAGGCGATCATCGACAGAATGGGGACCCCGTCCTGGTAGGCATGCACCCGGCGGGCCGAGAAGGAACGGCCGTCCCGCAGCCTTTCCACACCGAACGTGATCGGCTTGTTTGCATCCCCTGGACGCAGGAAGTAGCCGTGCATGGAATGCGCAACTCGGTCCGGCTCAACTGTCCGCATACCGGCCATCATTGACTGTGCCAACACCTGGCCGCCAAAAACACGATGCCGGGGTTGTTTCTGGGACGGACCCAGGAAGATGTCCTCATTGGTCCTGGCTCCGTCGAAGTCTCCCAGGTCCAACAGGTCAATCAACACTTCCATGGGATCTTCTGTGGGTGCGTCCACCTCGAAGCCAGCGTTCGTCTCAGTCATGGTTCGACTCTAGACGGCGCCCGGACCCCTCTCAACCGCGGACATGCCGGTAGAGTCGATGATGTGACAGACGTCTTGACCCAGTCCTTCCGCTTCTCCGATCCCCGCGATCTCGATGATTTGCGGACCTTTGTTACGCGGGCAAAGAGCATCGACGACGGCGCCATCCGCCTTCAGGCTTCGGGCAGTGTCCTGGCCGCGTATGTGTGCGTCCTGAGGCCGCGCATCCTGGGCGAATCCACGCCTACGATTCTTGGCCTGCGGACCATGGCCCTCGCAGAGCCTGCACAGGCAGACGTCACAGTGACTCTCGCGTCCGTTATGGACCGATTGGCCCGTTCCGGTGCCGGAGATGTGGAACTGCCCATCCCGCCGTCGACCGTTTCTGAGTCCTGGGCCGGCGTCGGTGCGCCGCGGAGCGGCTGGGAAGCCCACGCCACAGTGCTCGACGCCGACCTCAAGTCGGCGGCCGAGGCCGGCATTGCCGAGGTGGCTGGTGTGATCCCCACGCTGGCGGGTGCCGCCGTCGTCAATAGCGCCAGGGCCGCTGTCTGGGGCCGTGAGCTTGCCGGTGTGAGCGAACTGCCCGCGGGAGCGGCGTTCGCGGCCTTTGCTTTGGGCTTCCTCGGCGACGGAGAGCAGCAGGTCTTCCGCAACGGCCGCTGGTTCCGCCTGAGCGGCCCCCGGGGCCACGTGCTTGTCCGCACCGGCGCGGGGCTGGGTCTCGGCTTCTAAGTCCTAGGCTTCAGGTCCGGCTGATGGGCTGTTGACCATAGTCAGCGCGGCCCGTTCCATATAGTCCCACAGTGTTCCTTCATGCAAAGGCGAAAGCTCCAACGAGTCCACGGCCGTCCGCATGTGGAACAGCCAGCGGTCCTTGGCCTCCGGCGTGACCCGGAACGGCATGTGGCGCATGCGAAGGCGCGGGTGGCCGCGTTCTTCACCGTAGGTTGTGGGGCCGCCCCAGTACTGTTCCAAGAACATGAGGAAACGGCGCTTGGCCGGCCCGAGGTCCTCTTCGGGATACATGGGGCGCAGCAGCGGATCTGTTGCCACGCCGTCGTAGAAGACATCGATGAGCTTGACGAATGTGTCGTGGCCACCCACAGCAGCATAGAAGCTGTCCGTGTAGGCCGGTTGGCTGAAAGGATCGTTCTGCATCAGCTGGCGTCGGGGGCCTGCCGGCGGCGCCGGTGATAGCCCATCGGCTGTGTTACTCATTTGCCTTCTCCTCGGCTTTGGTGACGCGCGGTGCGCCTGCTGTAACGGGCGCCGCTGCCGCAGCGCCGGGCTCGCCGTTGTCCGGTGTCTCCAACGGCACGTAGTCACCTTGCGAGCGGTTGCCCACCCGGAGGATTTCGCCGTTGCGAAGGTACCAAATGGCGCCGTCTTCCGCGCGGACGCGCGTGATGCGCAGACCTACTGATTCAACGGTACCAACCACTTCGCTGGTCACGATAACGTCGCCGATCCCGTACTGGTCTTCGATGGTAATGAAGATTCCCGCGAGGAAGTCGCGGATCAATTGCTGGGCGCCGAAACCAATGGCGACACCCAAAATGCCGACGCTGGTCAGGAGCGGTGCAACGTCCACATTCATGTATTTGAGGACGTAGATGATGACGATCACTACCACCACGACGCTGACCAGGCTGGTCAGCAGGGTGCCGATGGTCTCGGCGCGCTGTGAACGTCGCTCGTGGTCGAGTGCGCGGATGGCGGGCTGTACCCATTTGAAATGCGGCTTCTTGAAGAAGGAGCTGCCAGCGGACACACGCCGGGTGATGCGCAGGATGATGAAACGTGCCACGATCCAAACCACCAAGCCAATGCCGAGCGTGATGAGGATCGAAACGAGGTCGATTTTTTCAGGTTCGATGGTGATGGTTTCTGCAAGGGGGATGGAGGTCAAGGTGGAATAACTCCCTGTCGTCGGCCCGTGTTCGCCGGGCGCGGAACACTCTGTCCACATCCAACCCTAGCGCCGTAGCGTGACGGTATGCGCATCCTGGTCCTCGGCGGTACCGCCTTCCTGTCAGCAGAAATCGCCCGTCAGGCCGTTGCTTTGGGGCACGACGTCACGTGTTTTGCCCGGGGTACTTCAGCGAGCCCGCCCGACGGCGTTACTTGGGTGCGGGGGGACCGCTCCTTGGGTGCGAAGGTCTTGGCGGACCTCGACGGCCGCTGGGATTCTGTCATTGACGTGTCCAGGGATCCCATCCAAGCCAGGCAGGCGTTGGAGGTGCTGGGCCCCCTAGCCGGACATTGGACCTTCGTCTCAAGCTGTTCTGTCTACGCGGACCATTCGATTCCCGGCGCGGATGAAAGTGCTGCTCTTTTGGAGCCTTTGCCCGAGGGGCAGCCAGCTACCCCTGAAACGTACGGCGAGTCCAAGTCGGCGATCGAGAATATGACGCTGTCCTTGGTGGGGGAGAAGGCGCACATCGTTCGCGCCGGGCTCATCGGCGGACCGGGAGACGGCACTGACAGATACGGCTATTGGCCCGCTCGATTCGCTGCGAACACTGACACGGTCTTGGTCCCGGACATTCCTGACGCAGCGACCCAAATCATTGACGTCCGGGATCTCGCCGCCTGGATCCTGCGATCCGCCGCGCAAGGGCTGACAGGGACCTACAACGCCCTGGGAGATGTGGTGAGGTTTGGCGACTACATCGCCGCAGCCCAGCAACTGGCTGGACCTGTGGAGGAGGACGTCGTCGTCCGGCCAGGGAAAGACTGGCTCGTGGAGCAGGGCGTGGATTACTGGGCCGGCACGGATTCACTTCCCTTGTGGTTGCCGGAAGGCCATGACGGCTTCCAGGCTCGCACCAATCAAGCGGCACGTGAGCGCGGGATGGTTCTACAGCCGTGGCAGGAGACGCTCGCGGCAACGCTTGAATACGAGAAGCAGCGGGGTTTGGGGAGGGAACGCAAAGCGGGACTCAGCCGGGAAACCGAGCGGACGCTCGTGGCACTCTGGCGGGAACACCAGCGCTAGTCTGCTGCCGCCGTCGTGATTGGCTCGTGCAGGACCGGGAAGTTGACGCTGCGCGCGATGAAGCAGACCTGGTTGGCTTCATGGTGAAGCTGTGGCATTAGGGCGGCGTGGGCGGGATCGGCGATGGCGACGTTCGGTTTAAGCGTCACGCTCTCGAACTGTCCGCTGCCGTCGCGGTTGAGCACCATGATGCCCTCCGCGTTGTCCACATAGTCAGTGACAACTACTCCGTGCTTCACGGCCACATGCAGGAAAGACAGCATATGGCACTGCGAGAGCGCGGCAAGCAGCAGCTGCTCAGGGTTGTAGCGTGTCCGGTCCCCATGGAACGTCGGATCCGAGGAGCCCTTCAATGTAGGCAACCCGCTGATCTCAACGTCGTGGTCGCGTGAATATCCGCGGTAGCTTGCTGTGCCTTCGCCGAGGTTCCCGGTCCAGCGGACGGTCAGCGCGTAATGGTGTTCGTTGAGGCCCATGCGGACAGTCTAGCCAAGCGCAATCGACTGTCCGCACGAGCTTCTCAGGGGTGTTACTCGTTGACGTCTGCTGCCCGTGCGCGCAGGGCGCGGGCTACGGCGTCGCGGTTTTCCAGCATCATGCGGCGCAGGGCCGCGCTTTCTTCGGGGAGCCCCGCCAGGAACTCATCCGTGCGGTCCACCGTGGCTTGCGTGGTCAACTGTGCCGGGTAGAGGCCCACCACGATCTGCTGGGCGAGGGCATGGGTACGTTCCTTCACGATTCCGGGCACGGCCTCGAAGTACTTCTCCGCGAACGGCTCCAGCAAGGAGGTGTCCTGGACCCGCATGAATCCTGCCACGGCCGAGGACTGAAGGGCGTTGGAAAGCTCGCCCTTGACCACGATTGCCTCCCAGGCGGCCGCCTTGGCCTCGGGTGTAGGGATGGCGGCTTTCGCTTGGGCCGCAGCGTTCTGGCCGTTGGAGGTGTTGTCGCGGGCGAGTTCCTCATCGATGCGGTCCTGGCCTTGGCGTCCGCCGGCCACCAGCGCGGTCAGGAGCTCCCAGCGCATGTCCTGGTCCACGGTGAGGCCTTCGAGGGTTTCTGCCCCGTCCAGGAGGGCCTGGATGCGGTCCAACTGGCCGCCGCTGCGGGAAAGCTGCGCGTAGGACTTGGCGAACTGGAGCTGGGCATCGGAGCCGGCGTCAACGGACGAAGCGAGTTCCCACAGCTTGTCCGCGGCCGCGATGGTGGTGTCGAGCTTGTGATCAGCGGCAACGAAGTAGCTCAATGTGGTGGCGAGCTGGCGCAGCTGGACCAAGATGACGGAGGAGTCAGTTTCGTCTGCGATGTTCGCCAGGATCAGGTCCACGTAGCCGCGGGCCGGGGTTTCGCCGTCGCGGGCCGCGTCCCAGGCCGAACCCCACACCAGGGTGCGGGGCAGGCTGGCGGCGAAGTCCTTCAGGTGCGCTTTGGCAGTGGCGAGGGAGTGTTCATCGAGGCGGACCTTGGCGTAAGCGAGGTCGTCGTCGTTGAGCAGGATCAGGTCAGGACGTGCACGGCCGAGCAAAGCGGGGACTTCCGTGCGGGGTCCGTCGACGTCGAGTTCCTCGCGGTGGGTGCGTTCCAGCTTCCCTTCACCGGAGAGCGTGTAGAAGCCGACGGCCAGGCGGTGCGGCCGGAGTGTTGGCTGTTCCTCGATCGCGGTCTGCAGGATCGCGAAATCGGTGATGGTGCCGTCGGCGTCAACCGTCAGTTCGGGGGCGAGGGTGTTCACACCGGCGGTTTCGAGCCAGAGCTTGCCCCACACGTCCAGGTCACGGCCGGACGCGGCTTCGAGCTCCACCATGAGGTCAGCGAGTTCGGTGTTCTTCCAGGCGTGCTTGGCGAAGTACGTACGGACACCGGCCATGAACTGCTCAGGGCCCACCCAGGCCACCAACTGGCGCAGCACGGAAGCGCCCTTGGCGTAGGTAATGCCGTCGAAGTTGACCTCCACGTCTTCGAGATTGTTGATCTCGGCGAAGATCGGGTGCGTGGTGGGGAGCTGGTCCTGGCGGTAGGCCCAGGACTTTTCCACTGAAGCGAAGGTGGTCCAGGCACGGTCGAACTCGGTGTTTTCCACGGCGGCCAGGTGGGACATGTATTCGGCGAAGGATTCGTTGAGCCAAAGGTCGTTCCACCAGCGCATGGTCACCAGGTCACCAAACCACATGTGGGCGAGTTCGTGCAGGACGGTGATGGCACGGCGTTCAATCTGGGCCCCGGTGACCTTGCCTCGGAAGACGTAGCCTTCCAGGATGGTCACCGCGCCCGCGTTTTCCATGGCGCCGGCGTTGAATTCCGGGACGAAGAGCTGATCGTATTTCTCGAAGGGGTATGGGCACCCGAACTGGGCCTCGAAGAATTCGAAGCCCTGACGGGTCAATTCGAAGATGTTGTCCGCGTCGAGGTACTGCATGAGCGATTTGCGGGCGAACACGCCCAGCGGGATGACCCGGCCGTCGGAACTGGTGACCTCGGACCGGACGGACTGGTACGGTCCTGCAATCAACGCCGTGACGTAGGAAGACAGTCGCGGCGTCGGTGCGAATTCCCAGACGGAGCGGGCGCTGCCGTCTTCACCGGGCGCTGTTTCGGCAGGGACGGGGGTGGGGGAGTTGGAGATGACGTCCCAGTGCGACGGCGCCGTGACCGTGAACGTGAAGGTGGCCTTCAGATCGGGCTGCTCGAAAACGGCGAACATGCGCCGCGAGTCCGGTACCTCGAACTGCGTGTAGAGGTAGACCTCGCCATCCACGGGGTCAACGAAGCGGTGGAGGCCTTCGCCAGTGTTCATGAAAGGCGCGTCAGCCACGACCGTCAGCTCATTCTCGGCCGCCAGCTCCGGCAATTGGATGCGCACACCATCGGAAACCTCGGCGGCATCCAAGTCGATCCCGTTCAAGGTCACGCTGTGGACTGTGTCCGTTATGGCGTCGATGAAGCTGGACGATCCCGGCACTGCGGAGAACTTCACCACTGTGGTGGAACTGAAAACGTCCGGGCCCTTGGTCAGGTCCAAGGTGACGTTGTAAGACTCGACATTGAGCAGTTCGGCGCGGTTCGCGGCTTCGTCGCGCGTGAGGTTCAGGCCTGGCAAGTGGTGCCTCCGGATGGTTGGAATGACCGGCCGTGAGGGTCGGCCGCTGGTGTGAAGCCATTCTTTCACTTTCACCGGGGAAGGCAAGGAGCAATCACCATAGTGTCGCGCCCACGGAGTAGCGTTGGATCATGGGATCCTTCCGGGACACTCTCGACTTCCGCGCACTGCGGTTTGCAGTGGCTTTTCCAGTGCTGCTGGCCGCCGGCTTCGTGGTGTGCGCCCTAATGCTGCGCAACGACCTCCCCAACCCCGTCGCTGTCATGTGGAACGCCGACGGCGGCAGCTCATTCGCGCCGTTCGGCGCCTATGCGGCTGGCGGCGCGGCCCTCATCGCCCTCTCTGGCTGGGTGACATTCATCCAAGCGGTGCCGCTTTCGCGGCCCGTAGTCATGCGTCGCATCATGATGGGCGTCGGACTCATGACAAGCCTGTTCATGACCACAGTGCTGGCGGCCGGCCTGGTCGGCCAATCAGGAGTGTCGGACGCACGCCTGTCACATGTCGACCCGATAATTCTGGCCATGGGAAGCGGCGCAGCTCTGGCCCTTGGAATCGTCATGATGTTCGCTTTCAAACCGGATCCTCGCTGGACCCCGGAGGATGATGCTGCACTCCAATCGGAGCTGCGCCTCCTCGAAGACCCGGATCTGGCCCGTGACTCACTCAGGCTGTGGGTCCATGCCCGCAGCTCCGTCTTCGTCATGATCATCGTGTCCGCCCTGTTCCCCGCTGCCTTGATCGCCGTCGTGGTGCCATGGCTGGGAGCCTTGGTTGCGGTGGCCGCAGTGGTAGGAGCCGGGTTCCTGTTCGCGAGGGTCCGTGCAGACAGGGGCGGGCTGCAGGTCTTTGCCGGCGGCATCCTGCGCGTCCTGGCCGTTCCCGCCGTCGACATCGCGACGGCGGCGCCCGCGCAGGTTAAGGCGGCGGACTTCGGCGGGTGGGGCTGGCGGCACCACGACGACGCCACAGCCATGCTGGTCAGCAGCGGACCGGCCGTCGTCGTAAGGAAACTTAACGGACGCCGCATCGCGCTCAGTGCCGGTACGCAGGACTCCGCCGACAAACTCGCGGAAATTCTGAACAGGGCAGCGCGTAGAGCCCACACCGACGGGCAACCCCAGCAACCCGGGTAGCGGTAACCTAGGTAGCGCATCCCTCATCGCCGCGCCCGGCCAGGTGCCGTACAGGCGCGCCATAAAGAACGGACTTCCTGTGACTACACCCCGCGTCCACATCGCAACGGACCACGCCGGCATGGAACTGAGCGCCCACTTGGTCAGCCACCTGACGGCGAAGGGCTACGAAGTAGTGGATCACGGCCCCAAAGAATATGACGCCCTGGACGACTACCCGTCGTTCTGCATCAATGCCGGAGTGGCCGTGGTGGCGGACCAGGAAGCAGGCGTCCACGCGCTCGGCATCGTTTTGGGCGGTTCGGGCAACGGCGAGCAAATTGCGGCCAACAAGGTCAAGGGCGTACGCGCGGCGCTGGCGTGGAACCTCTCCACCGCTAAACTGGCGCGTGAGCACAATGACGCCAATGTTGTGGCTGTTGGCGGCCGCCAGCACAGCGTTGAGGAAGCCACTGAACTGATCGAAGCTTTCCTTCAGGAACCGTTCAGCAATGACGAACGCCACGTCCGCCGTATCGGGAAAATCGCAGTCTACGAAACCACCGGCGAGATCGTCGAGTAGTGCCTGAAGGGCATTCGGTCCACAGGCTGGCCCGCCAATTTCAGGACGTCTTTGGCGGCCGGCGCTTGGATGTATCCAGCCCCCAGGGGCGGTTTGCTGCCGGAGCGGAGCTGTTGACCGGCCATGTCCTGGTAGAGGCAATGGCCCACGGAAAGCAGCTCTTTCTCAGGTTCGAGCACGGGCTGTTCCTCCATGTCCATTTGGGTCTCTATGGCGCGTGGAGCTTTGGCGGCGACAGTTCCTTCACGGGGGCCTCCAGTATCGGGGCGCCGCGCCGCATTGGTGAGCGTGAAACGGGCTCCGCTGCCGAGGAGGCCGAGTACTCAGGTCCGCCGGCCCCTGTAGGTGCTGTACGCGTCCGCCTTATATCCCCGCACGGCTGGGCCGATCTGCGCGGTGCCACCACCTGCGCAGCCATCAGCTCGGCTGAGGCTCAAACCGTGCTGGACCGCCTCGGGCCGGATCCGTTGCACAACCGCACCGGGGACCGCGAGGAGTTCATTAACCGCCTGCGACGCCGCAAAACGGCCGTGGCACTGCTGTTGATGGACCAGTCGGTGCTGGCCGGCGTCGGGAATATCTACCGTGCCGAAGTGCTGTTCCGGCAGGCAGTGGATCCTTGGACCCCGGGCAGCAGCATTGACGCGGAGACCGCCGGCCGACTCTGGGATGACACGGTGGACACCATGTCCGATGGCGTGCGCGACGGACGGATTGTTACGACGCCTTCTGCACTGTGGACTTCCGGCGGTCCCGTAGCGCCCGACGCCGATGCCCACTTTGTGTATAAGCGCAACGGCCTGCCGTGCCGGGCCTGCGGAACGCTCGTGGGCATGACCGAAATCGGCGCCCGCAAGTTGTATTGGTGTTCCGGCTGCCAGGTGTAGGCGGCAAGGAGGAACGCCACGGGGCACAAAAAACGCCCCAATCCTTGGATTGGGGCGTTTCCCTGTTCTCGAGGGGACGACGGGAATCGAACCCGCGTAATCAGTTTGGAAGACTGAGGCTTTACCATTAAGCTACGTCCCCGGACGGATCTCCTGTTCAGGACATCTTCCCGGTGGCTGTTGAAGCCGGGTACTACTAAACCTAATTCCGGCCGCAGTGTCAAATGTGCATTCCTGGCTCGCTTACCCGTAGACTGTCCTGTGCGTTCGGGGTGTAGCTCAGCTTGGCTAGAGCGCCTGCTTTGGGAGCAGGAAGTCGCAGGTTCAAATCCTGTCACCCCGACTCTGTGTTTGTGTCCGCTTCAGGGACACGACAGAACCCCATACCCACAAAATCAGGAGTACTTAGACTGTGAAGAGCGCTGTCGAGAACCTCACCGCAACGCGGGTCAAGCTCAACGTTGAGGTTCCCTTTGAGGAACTGAAGCCGAGCATCGATGCCGCGTACAAGACCGTTGCTTCGCAGATCCAGGTTCCCGGATTCCGCAAGGGCAAAGTTCCCTCCAAGCTCATCGACCAGCGCGTCGGCCGCGGCTACGTCCTGGAGACGGCCATCAACGATGGCCTCAACGGTTGGTACCAGGCTGCAGTTCAGGAAACCGGCGTTCGCCCCCTGAGCCGTCCCGAAGTTGAAATCACCGAAGTTCCGGACCCGTCCGCAACCGATGGCGAGCTCAAGTTCCAGGTTGAGATTGATATCCGCCCCGAGATCGAACTGCCGGACTACGCGGGCATCAAGGTTGAGGTTGCTGCTGCAGAGTCCTCCGAGGCTGATGTCGACAAGTCCCTCGATGAACTGCGCGGCCGCTTCGGCACGTTGAAGTCCGTTGAGCGCCCGGCGCAGAACGATGACTTCCTCACCATCGACATCACCGCCACGATCGACGGCGAAGAGATCGACTCCGCTTCTGGCCTGTCCTACCAGGTTGGTGCCGGCACCATGCTTGAAGGCCTGGACGAAGCCGTGACCGGCCTGTCTGCTGACGAAGAGGCAATCTTCGACACCACGCTGGTTGGTGGCGACCACGCCGGAGAATCTGCCCAGGTCAAGGTTGTCGTCAAGGCAGTCAAGGAGCGCGAGCTCCCCGAGGCTGACGATGACTTCGCACAGCTCGCTTCCGAGTTCGACACGCTGGCTGAACTGCGCGAGGACCTCGCCAAGCAGGCTGCAGACTCGAAGGTTGTGGAGCAGGGCGTTGAGGCCCGCGACAAGGTCCTGGACAAGCTCGTTGAGCTCGTTGAGGTTCCCGTGCCGGCATCTGTTGTTGAAGAGCAGATCGAAGCACACTTCAACCCGGAGAACGCCCACGGCGAAGGTGACCACGACACCGAGGAGCACCGCGCCGAGGTCAAGGCCAACACCGAGCGTGCCTTCCAGAACGAAATCATCCTGGACGCTATTGCGGACAAGGAAGAAGTCAACGTCAGCCAGAACGAGCTGATCGACTACATCGTTTCCACGGCCAGCCAGTACGGTATGGATCCGAACCAGTTCGCCCAGATCATTGATCAGAGCGGCCAGGTTCCCATGATGGTCTCCGAGGTTCGCCGCCGTAAGGCCCTGGCCGTTGTGCTGGGCCAGGCAGAGGTCGTAGACGCCGAAGGCAACAGGGTTGACCTTTCGGACTTCGTTCGTCCTGCCGGCGAAGAAGAAGCCGCAGCTGTCGAAGCAAGCGAAGAGTCGGATGCTGTTGCCAGCGACGACCCCGCAGCAGTGAAGTTCTAATAAGCAACGTCAAACCGACCCCGGATCTCTTGATCCGGGGTCGGTTTGCTTTAAGCCCTGAACGGACACGTGCGCCGTCAGCGAACAGCGCGATTCCGGCGAACAAATCGCCCCTGAAAACGGTTAGTGTCCAAGTAGTGAAGTTCAGTGAGGTCACTGGCACCAGCGAGAGGTAAGTACTTATGTCACAGCAATCAGAGGCTCCCCGGATGGCAACTGTCGATCCCGCAGCCCAGGACAACTACATCTACAACCGCCTGCTGAAAGAGCGCATCATCTGGCTCGGCTCTGAAGTCCGTGACGAGAACGCCAACGCCATTTGCTCCCAGCTCCTCCTCCTCTCGGCCGAAGACCCGGAGAAGGACATCTACCTTTACATCAACTCTCCCGGTGGATCCGTGACCGCCGGCATGGCCATCTACGACACCATGCAGTTCATCCCGAACGACGTCGTCACCGTCGCCACCGGGCTGGCCGCTTCCATGGGGCAGTTCCTCCTTTCCTCAGGCACCAAGGGCAAGCGCTACGCAACCCCTAACGCCCGTATCCTGATGCACCAGCCTTCGGGCGGCATCGGCGGCACGGCCTCGGACATCAAGATCCAGGCGGAACTGATCCTGCACATGAAGAAGGTCATGGCGGAGCTCACTGCGGAGCAGACCGGGCAGAGCGTGGAGACCATCCTCAAGGACAACGACCGCGACAAATGGTTTACGGCGCCCGAGGCCCTGGAGTACGGCTTCTTCGACAAGATTTCGGCTCACGCCGGGTCCGTTGCAGGCGGCGGCGGAACGGCCAACCAGTCGAACTCCGACAACTAACCGGCACCAAAGAACCACTGAAACCCAGGAGTAAAGAACATGAACTACAACTTCGGATGGTCTGCCGGTAACCTCCCGTCCAGCCGTTACGTCCTGCCCCAGTTCGAAGAGCGCACGCCCTACGGCTTCAAGCGCCAGGACCCGTACACCAAGCTGTTCGAGGACCGCATCATCTTCCTCGGCGTACAGGTGGATGACGCATCCGCCGACGACATCATGGCCCAGCTCCTGGTTCTTGAGTCAACGGATCCTGACCGCGACATCACCCTTTACATCAACTCGCCTGGTGGCTCCTTCACGGCCATGACGGCGATCTACGACACCATGCAATACATCCGTCCGGAAATCCAGACGGTCTGCCTCGGCCAGGCAGCCAGTGCAGCTGCTGTCCTGCTCGCGGCCGGTACCCCGGGCAAGCGGCTTGCGTTGCCGAACGCCCGCGTGTTGATCCACCAGCCTGCATTGTCCGGTGGTCAAGGCGGACAAGCATCCGACCTCGAAATCCAGGCAGCTGAAGTAATGCGGATGCGCACCTGGCTTGAAGATACGCTGGCGCACCACTCCGGCCGTACCTCGGAGCAGGTCAACAACGACATTGAGCGGGACAAGATCCTGACGGCAGCCGAAGCCATGAACTACGGTCTGATCGACCAGGTTCTTGACTCCCGGAAGATCAAGCCACAGGCAATCGCCAGGTAGTACACGGAATTGGGCGCCGGTGCGGTTCACGAAATATGGACCGCACCGGCGTTCTGTTTCCACCCAAGCAGCCCATTGTGACCTAGAGTGGATGTTGTCACGGTGGTGCCAACCGCGGCTTGGCCGCACACTTGAGTACGGCGCGGAGCCGCATCACCCGCATGCAACGAAGGGATTCACACATGGCTCGGATTGGCGAGAGCACGGATCTGCTGAAGTGTTCTTTCTGCGGAAAGAGCCAGAAGCAGGTGCGAAAGCTGATTGCCGGGCCCGGTGTGTACATCTGCGACGAGTGCATCGAGCTTTGCAACGAAATCATCGAAGAAGAACTGGCGGAAGTTTCCGATCTCGGAAGTTTCGAACTGCCGAAGCCCCGCGAAATTTTCGACTTCCTTCAGGAATACGTCATCGGGCAGGAGCCTGCCAAACGGTCGCTCGCAGTGGCTGTGTACAACCATTACAAACGTATCCAGGCCGGCCACGCACCCAAGACAGGCAGCCTCGGCGAGGGACCGCAGCACGAAGACGTGGAGATCGCCAAATCCAACATCCTTCTGATTGGTCCTACCGGCTGCGGCAAGACCTATCTGGCCCAAACGCTCGCACGGCGGCTGAATGTTCCGTTTGCCGTAGCTGACGCCACCGCCCTGACCGAAGCAGGCTACGTCGGAGAAGACGTAGAGAATATCCTGCTCAAGCTCATTCAGGCCGCTGACTATGACGTCAAGAAGGCCGAACAAGGCATCATCTACATTGACGAGATCGATAAAATCTCCCGCAAGAGCGAGAACCCGTCAATCACCCGGGACGTTTCCGGTGAGGGCGTGCAACAAGCCCTGCTGAAGATCCTTGAGGGGACTGTTGCCTCAGTGCCGCCGCAGGGTGGGCGGAAACACCCGCACCAGGAATTCATCCAGATCGACACCACCAACGTCCTGTTCATCGTGGCAGGCGCCTTCGCGGGCTTGGAGGACATCATTGGTTCCCGGTCCGGACGCAAGGGCATCGGATTTGGGTCACCCCTCAACGAGGCCCGGGACAACGTGGACACTTACGGCGAGGTCATGCCTGAGGACCTGCTGAAGTTCGGTCTCATTCCGGAATTCATTGGGCGCCTCCCCGTGATCACCACGGTTTCCAACCTGGACCGGCCCGCCTTGATCCAGATCCTCTCCACCCCCAAGAACGCATTGGTCAAGCAGTACCAGAAGATGTTCCAGTTGGATGGCGTGGAGCTCCAGTTTGACGACGACGCCCTCGATGCCATTGCGGACCAAGCGCTGGAGCGTGGCACGGGAGCCCGCGGTCTCCGGGCCATCATGGAAGAGGTCCTGCTGCCGGTCATGTTCGATCTCCCCAGCCGTGACGACATCGCGACTGTGGTGATAACGGTTGACGTGGTGGCAAAGAAGGCTCAACCCACCATGATTGGCCATGACGTGGTTGCGAAGCGGCGGAATAAGTCGGCCTAGCCTTCTGTTGGCCATATCAGCGGCGTATCCCTTCTGAGCGCCTGCCCATGACCTTTTTCCCCCTTTCCGAGGAGTCCCTTGTGTCCGAACAGACCGCGCAAGAACTGACCGTCAACAAGGCCGATTTCTGGTTCGACCCCGCCTGCCCGTTCGCGTGGATTACATCGCGTTGGATCGGCGAGGTAGAGCAAGTCCGCGGCATCGAGACCGAATGGCACGTCATGAGCCTTTCTGTGCTGAACGAGGGCCGTGACATTCCTGCCGAGTACCGGGCTTTGATGGATCAGAGTTGGGGTCCTGTCCGTGTGATCATTGCGGCCCAGGAGTTGCACGGCAGCAGCTACGTCAAGCCGCTGTATGACGCCATGGGGGAGCAGCTCCATCACGAAGGAAACAAGGACCGGGCTTCTGTCATCCAGAAGGCCCTGGCGGAGACCGGTCTCCCCGCTGACCTTGCCCGCTTTGCCGACTCGGATGAGTACGACGCCCAGTTGCGGGCAAGCCATGAGGCCGGAATTTCCCTGGTGGGCCAGGACGTTGGAACTCCTGTGGTGGCCGTCAATGGTACTGCGTTCTTCGGTCCGGTCCTCACCCGCATTCCGCGTGGTGAAGAAGCCGGAAAGATCTGGGACGCAACTGTCACCCTGGCCGGATACCCGCACTTCTTCGAGCTGAAGCGCAGCCGCACCGAGCGTCCCGAGTTCAACTAGCCCACGTCGGGGGAACGCTACTTCAGGAACCGCGAAGTTCGCCGGTCGGCAAGAATCTTCCCGTTTGTCTGGCAGGTGGCGCAGTATTGCAGGGAGGTGTCCGCGAAGGACACCTCCCTCACTGTGTCTCCACACACCGGACAGGCAAGGCCGGTCCTGGCATGCACACGGAAGTTGCTGCGTTTGGTGTCCTTGAGCTCACTGGATGGTTTGCCGGCCGCTGCGTTGACGGCGCCCACCAGGACTTCCTGCATGGCCTCGTAAAGACGCGCCACGGTGGCTTGGTCCAAGGATTTGGCGCTGGCGAAAGGTGAGATTTTTGCTGCGTGCAGGATTTCGTCGCTATAGGCGTTGCCGATGCCGGCAATTACTCCCTGGCTTCTGAGGAGTCCCTTGATCTGCTGGGAACTGGACCCGAGAATTTTCGCCAGTGCGCCGAGGTCAAAGTCGGGGCTGAGGGGCTCAGGGCCCAAGGTAGCTATGCCGGGGACATCCATCGGATCCCTCACCACATAGATGGCCAGGCTCTTTTTGGTTCCTGCCTCTGTCAGGTCCACCCCGATATGGGCGTCGTCGGAGGGGCGGTGAAGCAGGAGCCTGGCCGAGATGTTGCTTTTGCCCATGCGCAACCCGGCCGATGACGGGTGTTCGGTGTACCGGACCCACCCGGCCTTCGCCAGATGGAACACAAAGAACAGGCCATCAACGTCGACACAAACGAACTTCCCCATGCGCTTGGCCCCACGTATGGTCCGGCCCTCGAGGGCGGTGTAGGGCGGATCGGCTGTCTTGAGCGCTGAAAAGGAGTTGATGCGGACCTCGGTCAGCACGGCTCCATGGAGTTGGGTGTCCAAGTACATGCACAGGCCGTGCACTTCGGGGAGTTCCGGCATGGACATTACTCTGCCACAGGAAGCTCTTTGTCCGCAGGAGAACTACAGGTTTGTAGTTCGTTCGGAGGCCTTGTGCTTCGTCCGTGGCGGGACAACAATGGTTCTTACCCACTTCGAAAGAAGAGGGACACGGGAACCAAAGATTCAGTGATATGCAACCAACGCAGCCTTTGGCGAAGTTGGAAGCAAGCTACCAGTGACGAGGTAGGAAGACCTGAAATTCCAAGGATTCCGCCAGACTGTCAAGACGTCACCAGACAGCCGAAAAGTCGAAGCCCCACCAACGGCAAAACGCTGATGGGGCTTCCCCTTTGCCCAAAATCATCTGGGCCCAAGACTTCCTAGGACGCGGGTGTTTCCTCGGCAGGTGCCAGGACAACATCGCTGACCGTCAGGTCACCTTCGCCGGACTGGAGCGTGATCTCCTGTGCGTTGGCGGCAGCCTTCAAGTCGCCCAGGCCGGCCTTCAACTGCGCTACCAATACCTCGGATGCCGTGATGGACGCTGACAGCACCTCTGTCCGCTGCTTCACCTTGGCCTCCGACTTTGCTTTCCGGATACCACTAAGTGCTACTCCGACGGTGCCCAGCATGGTGGTATCGCCATCGGTGATTTCCAGTGCGGACGGCCATTCGGCACGGTGGACGGATCCTGTGCGCCACCAGCCCCAAACCTCTTCGGTGGCGAAGGGCAGGAAGGGCGCAAAGAGGCGGAGCAGGGAATCGAGGGTGGTGGCGAGGGCCGCCAGAACCGAAGCTTGTTCCGTTTCGCCCGCGGCTCCGTAGGCGCGGTCCTTGATGAGCTCTACGTAGTCGTCGGTGAACTGCCAGAAGAACGATTCGGTGATCTGAAGTGCACGGGCGTAGTCGTAGTTCTCGAACGCCTTGGTGGACTGGGCGACGACGTCGGACAGTTGCGCGAGAAGCGCCCGGTCCAGCGGGTTGGTCAGGACCGAAAGGTCAGTGGCCACCACGGAGTTTTCGGTGGCGCCGAGGTTCAGGACGAACTTGGACGCGTTCAGCAGCTTGATGGCCAGCCGTCGGCCGATCTTCATCTGGGCGATTTCGTACGCCGTGTCCGCGCCAAGCTTGGCTGATGCTGCCCAGTACCGTACTGCGTCGGAGCCAAATTCGTTAAGCACCTCGGTAGGCACAACAACGTTGCCCTTGGACTTGGACATCTTCTTCCGGTCCGGGTCGAGGATCCAGCCGGAAATGGCAGCGTGCTTCCACGGTGCGGTCTTCTGCAAGGCATCGGCACGGACTGCGGAAGAGAACAGCCAGGTGCGGATGATGTCGTGGCCCTGGGGGCGAAGGTCGAAGGGGTAGACCTTGGAGAACAGTTCTTCGTCCCGGCTCCAGCCACCCACGATCTGCGGGGTCAGCGACGACGTCGCCCAGGTATCAAGGACATCGGCATCGCCCGTGAAGCCGTTGGGCTGATCTCGCTGCGACTCGTCGAACCCGGGTGCTGCGTCAGCCGCTGGATCCACGGGGAGCATGGCATCCGATGGCAGGACAGGGTTGTCGTAGTCAGGGTTGCCCTGGGCGTCCAAGGGGTACCAGACGGGGATGGGCACGCCGAAGAAACGCTGGCGCGATACAAGCCAGTCGCCGTTCAGGCCCGCGATCCAGTTCTCGTAGCGGGAGCGCATGAAGGACGGATGGAAAGTGATTTCCTGGCCCCGGCCGATCAAGCGTTCTCGGCGCTCCTCGTCACGGCCGCCGTTGCGGATGTACCACTGGCGGGAGGTAACAACTTCCAGGGGCTTGTCGCCTTTTTCGAAGAAGTTCACCGGGTGGGTGATCTTTTTCGGTTCGCCGTCCAGCAGGTCCGCGTCCTTGAGCAGTTCGACCACGGCTTCCTTGGCCGAGAAAGCAGTCTTGCCCGCGATTGCGGCATAGGCTTCCTTCCCGGCGTCGGTGGGGATCCACTCCGGGATGTCGGCGATGATGCGGCCGTCGCGGCCCATGATGGCGCGGGTAGGCAGTTGCAGTTCGCGCCACCAGGTGACGTCGGTCAGGTCACCGAAGGTACAGACCATCGCAATGCCTGAGCCCTTGTCCGCCTTGGCAAGGGGGTGGGCTTTGACTTCAAGCTCAACGTCGAACAGGGGAGACTTCACAGTCTTGCCGAACAGCGGCTGGTAGCGCTCGTCGTCGGGGTTGGCCACCAGCGCCGCGCAGGCAGCCAGCAGTTCCGGGCGCGTCGTCTCGATGAAGATCTTTTCGCCGTCTTCAGTGAAGAACGGGTACCGGTAGTAGGCGCCGGCGACCTCGCGGTCCTCCAGCTCAGCCTGAGCCACGGCGGTACGGAAGGTCACGTCCCACAGGGTGGGTGCCTCGGCCATGTAGGCGTCACCAGCGGAGAGGTTTGCCAGGAAGGCGCGCTGGGAAACCGCACGTGAAGTGTCGTCAATGGTGCGGTAGGTCAGGTCCCAGTCCACGGACAAGCCAAGGGTCTGGAACAGGTTCTCGAAGACCTTCTCGTCCTCAACGGCGAGTTCCTCGCACAGTTCGATGAAGTTCTGGCGCGAAACGACGTCGAAATCGCGCTGGTTCTTGGCCGGCTGCGCGGGCGGACGGTAGTCGGCGTTATAGGGGATGGCGGGATCGCATCGCACACCGTAGTAGTTCTGGACCCGGCGCTCGGTGGGCAGGCCGTTGTCATCCCAACCCATGGGGTAGAAGACGTTCTTGCCGGTCATGCGCATGTAGCGTGCCTGGACGTCGGTCTGGGTGAAGGAGAACATGTGGCCCACGTGGAGCGAGCCGGAAGCCGTCGGCGGGGGAGTGTCGATCGAATAGACCTGCTCCCGGGTGGTGTCCGGGTTGAACTTGTAGGTTCCTTCGGCCAGCCAGCGCTGCGTCAAGGCAGCTTCAAGGCCTTCAAGGGCCGGCTTGTCGGGAACGTTGATGGGGGCGGTGGCGGGCGTGTCTGTACCCTGCGTTGATTCAGCCATGGACCAATTGTTTCATGGCCTGGCGTTACAGCTTGCCTTCGGAAGGACCTCCGACCCCCGATAGGGTGGTGGCATGACTTTGGCAGCACACAATACCCCCGCAACGCAGAACAAGACGGCCGTAGTGACCGGGGCAAGCACCGGCATCGGCGAGGCCACTGTGAGGGCCCTGGTCTCCACGGGATGGAAGGTCTTCGCTGTGGCACGCAGGGCAGACAGGCTCGGCGCCCTGGGTGCCGAAACCGGCGCCGTCCCGTTCCCGGCCGACATCACCAACGACGACGACGTTGCGGCCTTGCTCGCGGCCGTTACCAAAGCCGGAGGTGCTGACACGCTGGTCAACATTGCCGGAGGTGCGCGGGGCGCTGACACCATCGCGAACGCAGACACTGACGACTGGGAGTGGATGTACCAGGTCAATGTGCTCGGCACCATGAAAATCACGCGAGCCTTCCTGCCGATGCTGCGGGAAAACGGTGAAGGAACGGTCCTCAACCTGACCTCAACGGCCGGACTGTCCGCCTATGAGGGCGGGGCCGGCTACAACGCCGCCAAGTTCGCCCAGCACGCCATGACGAGCGCGCTGCGCCTTGAAGAAGTCGGAAACAACATCCGTGTCATCGAGGTGGCTCCCGGCCTGGTCCACACCGAGGAATTTGCCCTGAACCGCCTCGGTGACAAGGAGGCAGCCGCAAAGGTCTACGCCGGAGTCGAGAAGCCACTGACGGCCGAGGACGTGGCCGACGTCGTGAAGTACGCCGTTTCCCTGCCGCACCACATCAATTTGGACCACATCACCGTGCGACCGGTTGCCCAGGCTGCCAACCACAAGCTGGTCCGCAAGCAGGATTAGCCGGCCGGAATACTGAGTCTGGCCATGATGGCGGCGTGGTCCGAACCAGGAACTTGGTGGACTGAATAGTCATTGCCGCTGATCCGGGGAGTGGTCACCATGTGGTCAATGACGATTCCGGGCAACGGCGGCCCCTCCATCGGCCAGGTGGGGGAGAGCCGCCCGCCTGAGGCTGTCCCCACGTCCACGAGCTTCTTGCCTTCCTGGCCGGACCCTGCCAGCGCGGAGTCCAGCAATTCCCGGAACTCGGAGTGATCGTACGTCGAGTTGTAGTCGCCCATTAGCAAGTGGTTCCCGGGCCTGGCCGCCTGTCGTGCGATCTTCTGCAGGTCGCTGCGCCACTGGTCGATGCGCTCATCAACCGGTGGTAGGGCGTGCACGTTGGTGAGCATCAGGGTCGCTTTCGCGTTGGATTCGGCGCTGGAATCATTAATGAGAACCCGCGTGGTGGCCATGTGGAACGGGGTGTCCGGGAGAATCCCTTCGGCTTCCAGAGGGAAGACCGAGTACACGGCGCCGCCCGACGCGTCGTCATTGGGCTCACTGATCCGGTGCGGCAACTCCTTCGCCAAGCCTTCGGACTGAAGGCGGTCCTCCAACCCCTGTGTGTGTTCCTGGATTGCCAGAAGCTGGACGCCATTCTCGCGGACCAGCCTCACAATGGTGGCCGCGTCAGCCTCGCCGTATTCAGAGTTCAGGCTCATCACCTTCAGCGAAACGACTCCGGTCCCCGCCGGCAGCGCCTCCGCCTGGCCGGAGTCCAGTGGAAACAGCCAGAGCAGCTGCACAGCCAGCAGCGCCGCCGTCGTGATTACTACCCAAAGCCTGCGACCCAACAAGGCGAGGAGAAACGCCAGCGCCGCCGGAATCACAAGCCATGGCGTGAAGGACAGCAACTGCACCACTGGTAGCGGCCACTCCGTGGGAATCGCGCGGACCAGGGATATCCCCGCAACTGGCACTGCCGCCGCCAATGCCAGCACGGACCAGGCAAGGGATGCGCGGCGTCGTGTTGGGCGGGCATCGCTGAGGGCGGGAGCGGGCGTCGTCATGGTTGTGAGTCTATTCACCGGAGAAGGCCAGAGGCTCCACCTCAAGGATGAACTGACAAGTGGAGCTGGAAGCTCAGCTGCCGTTAGACTTGGAAAACCAGCTTTGACCCGGCCATCACCGGTGAGCTTCCGGAAGAACAGTATTGAACGCCCTTAGCGGCGCTGATGCCCAGTAGAACCGGACGGGTAAGCCCGTCACAGCAGTAATGAGAGGCCGGGATCCCGTGTTCCGGTAAGTGAGGTGGTACCGCGGTACAGGTGTTGATGCAGATCAAGACCCAAGCCGTCCTCGCATCCTGACAGTCAACCAGCTATCACAGGATATGAGATGACCCACTACCCCAAGGCCTCAGCGGCGCCTTCCGGCACGCCCGGCGTGTCCGCTTCCGTGAAGTTCCCGGAAATCGAAGAGCGCATCCTCAAATACTGGGACGAAGACGGAACCTTCCAGGCCAGCATCGACCAGCGCGACGCCGGCACTGATGGCAGCAACGAGTTCGTCTTCTACGATGGCCCTCCCTTCGCCAACGGCTTGCCCCACTACGGCCACCTGCTGACCGGCTACGCCAAGGACCTGGTAGGCCGCTACCAGACCCAGCGCGGCAAGCGCGTGGAGCGTCGCTTCGGCTGGGACACACACGGCCTCCCGGCAGAGCTAGAAGCCATGAAGCAACTGGGAATGACGGACAAGACCCAGATCGAAGCCATGGGCATCGACAAATTCAACGACGCCTGCCGCGCCTCCGTGATGAAGTACGCCAACGAATGGCAGGCCTACGTCACGCGCCAGGCCCGTTGGGTGGACTTCGACAACGACTACAAGACGCTCAACGTCGAGTACATGGAGTCGGTCCTCTGGGCCTTCAAGCAGCTGCACGAGAAGGGCCTGACGTACAACGGCTACCGCGTCCTCCCGTACTGCTGGAAGGACGAGACCCCTCTGTCCAACCACGAACTCCGTATGGACGACGACGTCTACAAGAACCGCCAGGACCAGACGGTCACGGTGACGTTCCCCATCAAGGCCGGGGACACCGAACTCTCCACGAGCCTCGAAGGCGTCCAGGCGCTCGCCTGGACCACCACGCCCTGGACGTTGCCCACCAACCTGGCGCTCGCCGTCGGACCTGACATCTCCTATGCCGTCCTGCCTGCCGGACCGAACGGTGTGAAGGCCGCTGCCGCTGAGGCGCCGGTCACCGGCAGCTTCCTGCTGGCGGCAGACCTCCTGGGCGCTTACGCCAAGGATCTGGGGTACGACGACGCCGCTGCCGCCGCTGCCGCTGTTGTGTCCACCCACACAGGCGCCGAGCTGGCTGGCCTCGAGTACGAACCGCTCTGGAACGACTTCGCTGATGCTGAGAAGTACGGAACGCAGAACGCCTGGCGTTTCCTGGTAGCCGACTACGTCACCACCACCGACGGTACGGGCATCGTCCACCAGGCTCCGGCCTACGGTGAGGATGACCAGAAGGTCTGTGAAGACGCAGGCATCCCGGTGGTCCTCTCCGTGGACGAGGGCGCCAAGTTCCTGCCCCTGTTTGCCCATGGCGCACTGGCGGACATCGTTGGCCTGCAGGTCTTCGACGCCAACAAGCCCATCACCCAGGTGCTCCGCGCCGACGGCCGGCTTGTCCGCCAGGCAAGCTACGAGCACAGCTACCCGCACTGCTGGCGCTGCCGGAACCCGCTGATCTACCGCGCCGTTTCCTCCTGGTACGTGCAGGTCACCAAGTTCAAAGACCGGATGTCCGAGTTGAACCAGGAGATCAACTGGATCCCTGGCAACGTCAAGGACGGCCAGTTCGGCAAATGGCTGGACAACGCCCGCGACTGGTCCATCAGCCGTAACCGCTACTGGGGTTCCCCGATCCCCGTATGGCAGTCGGATGATCCCGAGTACCCGCGCACTGACGTCTACGGCTCGCTGGCGGAGATGGAAGCTGACTTCGGTCGCCTGCCACTGAACAACGAAGGCCAGGTTGACCTGCACCGGCCGTTCATCGACGACCTGACCCGGCCGAACCCGGACGATCCCACGGGCAAGTCCACCATGCGCCGGGTCGAAGACGTGTTGGACGTCTGGTTCGACTCCGGTTCCATGCCGTACGGCCAGGTGCACTACCCGTTCCAAAACCAGGAATGGTTCGATACCCACAACCCCGCGGACTTCATCGTGGAGTACATCGGCCAGACCCGTGGTTGGTTCTACATGCTCCACATCCTCTCCACGGCGCTGTTCGACCGCCCGGCGTTCCGCAACGTCATCAGCCATGGCATCGTGCTGGGCTCCGACGGACAGAAGATGTCCAAGAGCCTGCGGAACTACCCCGACGTCTCCGAGGTCCTCGACCGCGACGGTTCCGACGCCATGCGGTGGTTCCTGATGTCCAGCCCCATCCTCCGCGGCGGCAACCTGATCGTCACCGAGCAAGGAATCCGCGACGGCGTCCGCCAGGTCATCCTGCCGCTGTGGAACGTCTACAGCTTCTTCACGCTGTACACCAACGCTGCCAATGGTGGCGCGGGTTACGACGCCCGGCTGCGCTATGACGGCTATTCCGACACGCTGGACCAGTACCTCCTGGCCAACACCGGTGACTTGGTCCGCAACGTCACCGAAAGCCTCGATACTTACGACATCTCGGGTGCTTGTGATGAACTGCGCAGCTACCTGGACATGCTCACCAACTGGTATGTCCGCCGCAGCCGTCAGCGCTTCTTCGATGAGAACGTTGATGCCTTCGATGCCCTCTATACGGCACTCGAAGCGGTGTGCCGGGTATCGGCGTCGCTGCTGCCGCTGGTCTCGGAAGAGATCTGGCGTGGACTCACCGGTGGCCGTTCAGTTCACCTGGCTGACTGGCCGGATGCCGCGCTGTTCCCGTCCAACCCGGCCTTGGTTGAAGCGATGGATCGCGTCCAGCAGATCTGCTCCACCGGCTCGAGCCTGCGCAAGGCTGCCAACCTTCGTGTCCGGTTGCCCCTGCAGGAACTGACTGTGGTTGCACCCGGTGCAGACACGCTGGAAGGCTTCGCCGCCGTCGTCGCTGATGAACTGAACCTGCGGTCCGTGCGTCTGATGGATACCGCCACGGCCTCGCCGGAGGAATTCGGCATCGAGCAGAAGCTTGTGGTCAACGCCCGTGCAGCCGGCCCGCGCCTTGGCAAGAACGTGCAGCAAGCCATCAAGGGATCCAAGTCCGGAGACTGGTCCGTGAATGATGCTGGTGTGGTCGTCGCGGGCGGTCTGGAGCTTGAGCCCCAGGAATACACGCTGGAAACCGTTGTGGCAGAAACGGGCGACGGCGGAAGTTCCGCGGTTGCGGTGCTTCCAGGCGGCGGTTTCGTGGTCCTGAACACCGAAGTGACCCCGGAACTCGCAGCTGAGGGCCTGGCGCGCGACATGGTCCGTGCTATCCAGCAGGCACGCAAGGACGCTGGACTCAACGTCAGCGACCGCATCCGGACGTCGGTCGAAGCGCAGCAGGACGTGATTGACGCCCTCAGTGCCAATGCGGAGCTCGTCAAGACCGAGACCCTGACCCTCGAACTGGAAGTCCTGGTGGCAAGTGTCAGCGAACCCCAGGTCACCGTCGAAAAAGTAGAGGCCTGATTCATGACTGACGAATTCTCTGTAGAAAGCGTCTACGCCGAGCTCCTTGGCCGGGCACCCGAGAACAAGATGGAACCCCGGCTTGCGCCGCTGTTCCGTGCCATGGATGTGTTGGGCGAGCCCAACAAGGCGTACCCGATCATCCACATCACCGGAACCAACGGAAAAACCTCAACGGCCCGGATGATCGAGGCCGGGCTGCGTGCCCACGGGCTCAGCACCGGTCGCTACACCAGCCCGCACCTGTCCAAGGTGACCGAACGCATCAGCATCGACGGTGAGCCCGTACCGGATGAGACGTTCGTGCGGATCTGGGACGAAATCCGTCCTTACCTGGAAATCGTGGACAACGAACTTGTCGCCGACAACCAGCCCCGCCTCACGTACTTCGAGTGCGTCACGATCCTCGGTTTCGCCATCTTTGCCGACCAGCCCGTGGACGTTGCGGTGGTGGAGGTTGGCCTTGGTGGCATTACTGACGCCACCAATGTTGGAGACGGACAAGTCTCGGTGGTCACGCCCATTTCCTTGGATCACACCGATTTGCTGGGTGACACCACCGAGGACATCGCCTATGAGAAAGCCGGCATCATCAAACCCGGCGGTTTCCTGGTGAGTGCCGCTCAGCCGGTGGACGCAGCGCAGGTCCTGTTGGAGAAAGCCCGCGAAGTGGACGTGCCGTTCCGATTCGAAGGCGTCGAATTTGGAGTGGAGTCCCGCAGCGTGGCCGTTGGTGGACAGGTACTGACCATCCAAGGTCTCGCCGGACGCTACGAAGACCTCCTGCTACCCCTGCACGGTGCCCACCAGGCAGAGAACGCCGCTGTCGCCGTTGCCGCCCTTGAGGCATTCTTCGGCGGGGGAGAGAAGGAACTCGACGCCGAGGTCCTCAAGGAGGCATTCGGCAACGTCACCTCTCCGGGCCGTTTGGAAGTAGTGCGCACAGCTCCCACGGTGATCGTGGACGCAGCCCATAACCCGGACGGGATCAGGGTGTCGGCCGAGGCGATCCACGAGGCCTTCAGCTTCAGCAAGCTCGTTGTAGTGGTCGGGGTCCTCAGGGAGAAGGATGCGGAGGAAATCCTGAAGACGCTCAAGGAGAAGCTCGGCGGCCTTGCCGAAGAAATCTGTTTCACCCAATCCAGCTCCGCGCGAGCGGTTCCGGCGGCTGAACTGGCCGAACTCGCCGTCGACCTCGGCTTTGGCGAAGAGAACGTCCACATTGCTGAGAAGCTGGACGACGCCCTTGAATGGGCCGTTGAGCGTTCGGAGTCCAACGACGACCTCGCGGGAGGCGTGCTGGTCACCGGCTCCATCACCGTGGTGGCCGAGGCGCGGATCCTGCTCGGAAAGGCAAGTGCTTGAGCATGGCAAAACTTACCAAGGCGCAGCGTGAATGGCGGCCGGGCATGCCCAAGAAGCGCCGCTCCACCAAGGTGATGTTCGCTTCCACCGTGCTCCTCCTCGAAGCATTTGTGGCGTTTTTTGCCACATTGGTGGTCTTCGGCCTGAAGCGCGGCGAAGTGGCCCCCGGAATCATTTTGGGTGTCGGCATTGCTTTGAGCGTGGTGTTGGTCCTGGCGTGCGCAGTGCTGTCGAAGCCCTGGGGCATGGCAGTGGGTTGGGGCCTTCAAGTGGTGCTGATCCTTACTGGTTTGGCAGAGCCGATGATGTTCGTGGTGGGCGTCCTGTTTGCGATCTGCTGGTGGTACGGGATCCGTACCGGCATGAGGATCGACCGGGAGGTGGCCCAACGCGACCGTGAGCAGGCGGAATGGAACGCTGCCCACGGTGACGAAGCCGGCCCTCAAACCCCGTAAACTGGCTGGGAAAACCACCAACCAACCACATTGGAGCAACTGTGAGCATTGAACGGACCCTCGTCCTGGTCAAGCCCGACGGCGTCGCCCGCAACCTGAGCGGCAGCATCCTTGCCCGGATCGAAGCCAAGGGCTACACGCTGGCTGAGCTGAAGAAGGTCAACGCGACCCGTGAGCTGCTGGAGCAGCACTACGAGGAACACGTGGGCAAGCCGTTCTACGAGCCCCTGGTTGAGTTCATGCTGAGCGGACCGGTCATCGCTGCGGTCTTCGAAGGCCACCGCGTGATCGAGGGCTTCCGCTCGCTGGCTGGAACCACCGATCCGACGACGGCGGCGCCGGGCACTATCCGCGGTGACTTCGGCCGCGACTGGGGCCTGGCTGTCCAGCAGAACCTGGTTCACGGCTCCGACTCCGTTGATTCGGCCGAGCGCGAGATCAAGATCTGGTTCGCGGGCTAGTTACGCCTCACCGAGATAACAGTTAAGGCCAATGTTCATCAAGAACATTGGCCTTTTCTGTCATCTCGCGAGCTTCTAGTAGCCGGACGTCCCGGCGAAGACGTGGATGAAGGCGAAGAAGATGGTTGCGATGACAGCCACGTACAACAACGCCACGATGATCCAGCCGGAATCACCCAGCACCTTGGCCAGCGCCGGCGGTGCCTTGATAACCCCGTGGGAAATATTCCGGATGGTCACCCAGACAAACATGGGGATCATGACCGCCCACACCACCATGCAGAAAGGGCACAGCACGTTGATGACGTACAAGGCCTGGGACCACAGCCAGACCACGAAAGCGAACCCAAGGGTTACTCCGGCCTGTAGCCCCAGCCAGTAAACCCTTGAGAACTTGGCCCCTGCCAAAAGGCCCATGGCGGTGGTAATGATCACGGCAAAGGCGACGATGCCGATGAACATGTTGGGGAAGCCGAAAACGGAGCTCTGGGGTGTCTGCATCACGGCGCCGCAGGAGACCCACGGATTCACATCGCACACGGTCACATGGTTGGGGTCCTTGAGGACTTCCAGCTTCTCCAGGACCAGTGCGCCCGAGGCCAGCCAGCCGATCACTCCAGTGATCAGCAGGAGCCACGCAAACGGCTTGTCCCGGACCGCCTTTGGCAATGATCCGGGCTGGGAGGACTTGTCCTCCACGGGGGTGGAGGCTTGATGGGCCAGGTTTCCCTTGGCGGTGCTCGGCATCGCGGATTTAGTCCTTTTCGACAAGTGGCCCGGACAGGCCGGGGACGGCTCTTGGGAGGATTCTAACGCCGCAGGCTGGACGCTGCCTCCAGCAATGCCTCCCGGCTGAACGACACAGCGACCTGCCGTGGGAATCCGCAGGGGTGTGAGACAATGAACATGGCCGGAAGCCGATCCACATTCGGAATCCGGTCCGGTGACTTGTTCCCAAGACCGCCACCCATGAGCAGGGCATGCCCGGATCACCTGATCCTCGGAAGGCCCGCCATGGCAATGGACGGCACCTGGTTGTGGCAGCAGAACAACGGGTTTCCAGAGCAAAGTCGCCGGCCTTCCAGGGCTGCCGCACCCCAATGATGGTGCGAACCGGAAGGCATACTACCGACTTCTGTCAACGCCCGAGGGTTTTGACAAATATTTGCCCCACTGGGCGCCGAATGTGGCGGCGTCGCTGGGGCAGGAGTGTTGCCACACATGGATAATGACCAAGTTGTAGCCGTTAATGACGATGCTGCCGCGGAACCTGCGGAAGCGCCCAAGAAAGCAACCCGGACCAGGCGCAAGGCCGCGCCGAAGGCAACTGAAGCCGCAGTTCCGGATGCCGGATCATCGGAATCCGTCGCCGCCGAAGAAACCCCGGAAGCCACTGCGGCGCCGGTGCGGCGCACCCGTTCACGTAAAAAGGCCGAGCCGGCTGAGCCCCTCCCCGGACTGGGCGAAGAAGCCGTAGCGGAAAGCCAGCCCGAGGCCGTCCTCGAGCCTGCCCCGGAAAAGCCGGTCCGCCGTCGTCGTGCCGCCAAGCCCAAGGCTGAGGTCGCAGAGGCGCCCGCAGTTGAAGAAACCTCGACGCCGGTGGCAGACTCCCAGCCTGAGCCTGCGGAGCCGGTCACGGAAACTCCGGTTGACGAACCCGAATCCGAAGAACCAGCGGCAGAAGAAGCTGCCTCGAGCGCTTCCGCGTCCCTGTTCCTGGAGCCTGTCTCCATCACTTCCATCATCTTCCAGGCACCGGACCTCACCCCGGTCCCGCGGGTTGGCGCTGTTGAAGAGAAGGAAGAGGAGCCCGAAGGGGCCACTGAATCTACTACGGACGATGAACTGGACGACGCCGGTAGTCGCCGGCGGCGCCGCAGCCGTGGCCGCCGTGGCCGTCGGGGAACCGAGCGCGAAGAGAACGATGCCGAGGACGGTGCTGAGTCCGAAGACGAAGAAGCCCCGGCAACAGAGGCCCTGGAAGAGGGCGTCACGTCCCGGCGTCGGCGTCGTCGTCGTCGTGGCGACCAGGACCTTGAACTGACCGGCGGCACCGATGACGACCCGCCCAACACGGTAACCCGTGTTCGCGCGCCGCGTCCGATGACCGAAACAGCGCCGTCCAACCGAGTGGCGAGCGTCAAGGGCTCCACCAGGCTTGAAGCCAAGAAGCAGCGCCGCCGCGAGTCCCGCGAGACCGGTCGTCGCCGCCAGGTGATCACTGAAGCCGAGTTCCTGGCACGCCGCGAGTCCGTGGACCGCCAGATGATCGTCCGCCAGCGCGACGACAGAATCCAGATCGGTGTCCTGGAAGACGGCGTCCTTGCCGAGCACTTCGTGTCCAAGACCCAGCAGGACTCCCTGATCGGCAACGTCTACCTGGGCAAGGTCCAGAATGTGCTGCCGTCCATGGAAGCTGCCTTCGTTGACATCGGACGTGGCCGCAACGCCGTGCTGTACGCCGGTGAAGTGAACTGGGACGCAGTCAACCTCGAAGGCCAGCCGCGCCGGATCGAGAACGCCCTGAAATCCGGCGATTCCGTTCTGGTGCAGGTCACCAAGGACCCCGTGGGCCACAAGGGCGCCCGCCTGACCAGCCAGATCTCCCTGCCCGGCCGTTACTTGGTCTACGTACCCGGTGGATCCATGACCGGCATCTCGCGCAAGCTTCCCGACGTCGAGCGCAACCGCCTCAAGCGCATCCTGAAAGACCGCTTGCCGGAGAACGCGGGCGTCATTGTCCGCACGGCGGCCGAGGGCGCGTCTGAAGAAGAGCTGACGCATGACATCAACCGCCTGCGCGCCCAGTGGGAAGGCATCGAAGGACAGGCTTCCTCGACGAAGGTCTTGGCTCCGGAACTGCTCTACGGCGAACCTGACCTCACCATCAAGGTGGTCCGCGACGTCTTCAACGAGGACTTCTCCAAGTTGATCGTCTCCGGCGACGACGCCTGGGACACGATCGAGGCCTACGTGACCTACGTTGCCCCGGACCTTGTGGGCCGCCTCGAGAAGTGGACCAAGGACCAGGACATCTTTGCTGCCTGGCGCATCGACGAACAGATCCACAAGGCACTGGACCGCAAGGTCTTCCTGCCCTCGGGTGGTTCGTTGGTCATCGACCGTACCGAAGCAATGACAGTGGTGGACGTCAACACCGGCAAGTTCACCGGCAGCGGCGGAAACCTTGAAGAAACCGTCACCAAGAACAACCTTGAAGCGGCCGAAGAAGTGGTTCGCCAGCTTCGCCTGCGCGACATCGGCGGCATCATCGTCATCGACTTCATCGACATGGTGCTCGAGTCCAACCGTGACCTGGTCCTTCGCCGCATGGTCGAGTGCCTTGGCCGCGACCGCACCAAGCACCAAGTCGCCGAAGTGACGTCACTCGGCCTTGTCCAGATGACCCGTAAGCGCATGGGAACGGGCCTCCTTGAGGTCTTCGGCGAGCAGTGCGAGCACTGTGCCGGCCGTGGCATCGTGACGCACGATGAACCCGTGGAGCATCGGCGGGCCAACGTGGTAGCCGCCGAGCAGCACCGGCCCCACACCGAATCCCAGCCTCCGGCTGCCCGGACGGAACGCAAGCGCCGTCGCGGCAAGGGCGGGGGGCAAGCCGTAGCAGAAGCACCCGCGCCGGTTCACACCCCGGCGTCGGCACCGGCAGCACCGTCTACGGCCCCTGAGACCGTGGATCCGGTGCGTCAGGCGAAGGCTGATGCAACCAGGGCAGCGCTGGCTACCATTGCCGCAGCCGCGCACGCTGCGCACCTGCACGATGACGAAGTCCACCGTGCTGAGGAGCTCGCACAGGCAGCGGGACAGCACCAGCCTGCCGGTGAGCAGGTTTCCGGAGATGTCACAGCCAAAGACGCTGAGGACGCAGCCGCCCGCGAAGCCAGGTCTGCTCCTGTCCTCAGGTTTGGCGGGGAAGAGGTGGCGTTGCCGTTCGTTGAACACCATGAGGAACCGCAGGCGACCAAGCCCGCCATGAGCCTTGACCTTCTGGCCGAAGCGTTCTCCCACCTGGGAGCAGCTCCGGTGCTCGAGGAACAGCCAGCCAGCGCGGGATCTGCGCCGGAGGCCGTTGCAGCCGCAACGGTTGACGAAGATCCCGAAGCCGCTGCTCCTGCACGGGGTCGTCGTGGCCGCCGGAACCGCAGCGCCAGCCGGGCCCAGGGCGCAGCTAATGAGACCAGCGTGGAACACCACGAAGTATCGGCGCCAGCCGCGGGTGGGACGGCCCATGAGGCCAAGGCTCCCGTGGAACCAGCCAAGAAGGCGCCCGCGGATGAGCCCATCATCCTGGGTGTCGGAGTGCCTGCTTCCGAACTCTAGAGGTTCAAAGCCATGAGAAGGGCCCTGCAAACTCCGTTTCCAACGGACGCTGCAGGGCCCTTTGTTGTCCCGCAGGTCCATCCGGATTCCTTGCCGGTTCCTTGCCGACACCGCAGGAACCAGTGCGGTCACATCCACGCTGCTCGGCGGCGCAGTTCCCGGGCGGCGGTGCTTCCCGGCTAGGCTAGGTATTTGACACGGGGTGCCAGGCATTGGGCCAGGCTGAGATCCAGACCCGTTGAACCTGTCCGGTTAGCACCGGCGAAGGGATGTCCCCAGTGACTGTATTGTCATATTCTCCCGTCTACCGGTTGCCGTCTTCCGGCCGGACAACCCCGAGGGTGCTGAGCATCGCCGGGTCCGATCCTTCGGGCGGCGCTGGAATCCAAGCGGATCTGAAGAGCATCGCTGCCCATGGTGGATACGGAATGGCTGCCATTACGGCCCTCACGGCGCAAAACACCCTGGGCGTCCGTGCGGTGCACGTGCCTCCAGTGGAGTTTCTCCGCCAACAGTTGGACGCCATCAGCGGCGACATCACCATAGATGCCGTCAAGATCGGGATGCTCGGCGACGCAGCCGTCATCAACGAGGTCCGCAGCTGGCTCGAGGATGTGCGCCCCGCCGTCGTGGTCCTTGATCCGGTGATGGTAGCCACCAGCGGTGACCGTCTCTTGCGTGAATCGGCAGAGACAGCCTTGCGTGCCCTCCTGCCGTTGGCGGACCTGGTTACTCCCAACCTTCCCGAGCTTGCCATGCTGCTGGGAGAACCTGAGGCGCCTGATTGGGCATCTGCTCTGGACCAAGGCAAGCGGCTGGTCGCTGAATGCGGAAATACCGTCCTGGTGAAGGGCGGCCACCTGGCCGGATCCGAGTGCCCTGACGCGCTGGTCAACACCAGCGGGCTGTTGCGCCAGGACGTGGTCGAGGTGGCCGGCCCGCGCGTTGAGACCATGAACAGCCACGGCACGGGCTGTTCCCTGTCGTCCGCGCTGGCAACAGTGCAGGCCCGCAAGGGTGACTGGGAAGCTTCCTTGCGGGAAGTAAAGCCATGGTTGATTCAGGCGCTGACAGCCTCCGACGCCCTTGAGGTAGGACAGGGAAGCGGTCCCGTTGATCACTTCCACCACCTTCGCGGCGGGCCCCGGGCAGGTGAATTTGCGGCGACGCTGTGGAAAGAAGCCGTGCCGGAGCTCGACGCCATCTACGGCCTCAGCTTCATCCAAGGGCTGCAATCCGGACAGCTCCCGGAATCCGAATTCAACTACTACCTCGCCCAGGACGCCATCTACCTCAACGGGTACTCCAGGGTCTTGGCCCGCGCCGGAGCGTTGGCCCCCACGGAAGAGGAACAGTTGTTCTGGGCCAAGGCCTCGCAACAGTGCCTTGAAGTGGAATCGGAACTGCACCGGAACTGGCTGAGCACCCGTCAGGCGTCACCGGTCACCGGGCCGGTGACCAGATCCTATGTGGATCACCTGCTGGCGTCGTCCGCGTCCGGGAGCTATGCGGTGGTGCTTGCCGCGATCCTGCCCTGCTACTGGTTGTACGCGGAGGTCGGGCAACAGCTCCACGCCCAGTACGTGAATGCAGGCGCACCATCGGACCACGCATACGCTGACTGGCTGAAGACCTATGCTGACGAAGACTTTGCTGCGGCTACCAGGAAGGCGGTCGACTTCACGGATGCGGCCGCAGTTGCTGCTTCTTCCCGCGAGCAGGCTGCCATGGTGGACGCCTTTGCGCAGTCCTGCCGATACGAAACAGCGTTCTTTGACGCCCCGCGATTGTTCGCCTGACCAGGCACATGCGGTCAGTCCCACGTTCCTTGCAGGGACACGACGGCGCGTCGCGGGCTCGATCGCGTCATTCGGGCTGGAACCATGTAGGCTGTATGGGCACGGTGCCGGGAGAGTCCGTTACAAGTGGTGATGAACGTCACGTGGTAGCCTCCGGACCCGGCCTCATTTGCAGCTGAAGGTCAAACTAGCGTAATCTTGATCTTCGGTGCTTACGCCAACACTTGGGTTATGCCCCTTGGAATTGTTCATGGGATGACTCGCGGGCTTCGAATTGAAGTCCACGGCGTTGAGGCACAGCGCGAACCAAGCCTGATTCCGGTTCAAGGTTCCGCACGCAAATTTAGTAATAAACGTCGAGAGAAGTGAGTACCCAAGTGGTGTACGCGATTGTCCGCGCAGGCGGCCGCCAAGAAAAAGTTTCCGTTGGAGACTACGTAACCCTGAACCGCGTCCCCGGTGGAGCCGGCAGCAAGCTTGAGCTGCCCGCCTTGCTCCTGGTTGACGGCGACAAGGTCACGTCCGCAGCTGCAGACCTGGCCAAGGTTACGGTCACGGCTGAGATCCTTGAAGACCTCCGTGGTCCCAAGATCGTCATCCAGAAGTTCAAGAACAAGACCGGCTACAAGAAGCGCCAGGGTCACCGTCAGGAACTGACCAAGATCAAGATCACGAGCATCAAGTAACTTTCGTTACTCTGTTCAGGTTTTCAGTTTCCCCAGAAATTTAGAGGCAGGCATTTCAAATGGCACACAAAAAAGGCGCGAGCTCCACTCGCAACGGTCGTGACTCCAACGCACAGTACCTGGGCGTCAAGCGCTTCGGTGGTCAGGTAGTCTCCGCAGGCGAAATCATCGTTCGCCAGCGTGGAACCCACTTCCACCCCGGTGCAGGCGTCGGTCGCGGTGGCGACGACACCCTGTTCGCTCTGCAGGCAGGTGCGGTTGAGTTTGGTACTCGCCGCGGCCGTCGCGTAGTGAACATCGTTGCTGCTGCAGCTGCAGAGTAACAACAAGTTCTGAACCGGTGGAGGGGGGCCAAACGCCCCCCCCCCCCCGGTTTTTTAACCACAAAAAAAAAAAAGGGCGGGCCGGGGGGGGGGGGGTTTTTTTAAACCGCGGGGTTAAAAAAAAAATGTATTTAAAAA
>NZ_JBHUCD010000003.1:0-234347 GCF_042786555.1 Paenarthrobacter sp. NPDC056912 | reverse complement strand
TGTGCTGGCTGGTGCGTTTGTTTTTGTTACTCGCCGGGGCCGTCGCTTTTTTAAATTGTTTGCTGCTGCCGTTGAAGATAACAAACATTTTCTCACCGGGGGGCGCGGCCCAACCGGCCCGCTCCACCGTTCTTTTAACCGCAATACAATCGACTGGGACGCCCTTGGGCGCCTTGGTTTTTGCAACAGCGCTGGTAACAGCAATAGAGGAGATTCACGTGGCGAGCTTTGTAGACCGGGTAGTCCTGCACGTATCCGGCGGAACCGGCGGCCACGGCTGTGTCTCCGTGAAGAGGGAAAAGTTCAAGCCTCTCGGTGGTCCCGACGGCGGCAACGGCGGTAACGGTGGCGATGTCATCTTGCGGGTCTCCGCCCAGACCACCACGCTCCTTGATTACCACCACGCGCCCCACCGCCACGCCACCAACGGCGGCCCCGGCATGGGTGACTGGCGTGGAGGCAAGAACGGCGAAACCCTGATTCTTCCCGTGCCCGACGGCACCGTGGTCAAGACCAAGGACGGCGAAGTCCTGGCGGATCTCGTGGGTGAAGGCACCGAATTCATCGCAGCTGCGGGCGGGCAGGGTGGCCTCGGCAACTCCTCCCTGTCATCGCAGAAGAGGCGCGCACCGGGCTTTGCCCTGCTGGGCATCGAAGGCGAATCCAGCGACATCGTCCTGGAGCTGAAGTCCATTGCCGACATCGCCCTGGTGGGCTTCCCGTCAGCCGGCAAGTCCAGCTTGATCGCTGCCATGTCCGCGGCACGGCCGAAGATTGCCGATTACCCTTTCACCACCCTCATTCCCAACCTTGGCGTCGTCCAGGCCGGCGAAGTCCGGTTTACGATTGCCGATGTTCCTGGCCTGATCGAAGGCGCCAGCGAAGGAAAGGGCTTGGGGCACAACTTCCTGCGCCACGTTGAGCGCTGTGCCGCCCTCGTTCACGTCCTGGATTGCGGAACCCTTGAGGCCGACCGCGACCCCCTGTCCGATCTCGCCGTCATTGAGGCCGAGCTGGACAAGTACGCCGTGGACATGAGCTACGCCGGCGTTGACGGCGAGGTGGTTCCCCTGAATGAACGCCCCAAGCTGGTGGTTCTGAACAAGGTTGACCTGCCCGACGGCAAGGACATGGCTGAGTTCGTCCGGCCGGATCTCGAAGCCCGCGGCTACCGTGTCTTCGAAGTGTCGGCGACCAGCCATGAAGGCCTGCGCCAGCTCGGATTCGCCATGGCAGAAATCGTCAAGGCTGCACGCGACGCTGTGGCGACCGCGCCGCCCAAGGTGGCTCCGCCGGTCCTGCGCCCGCGTGCGGTCAACGAATCCGGTTTCAAGATCCGCCGTGAGGAAAAGAACCTCGAGCCGCTGTTCCGCGTCTTGGGCGAGAAGCCCGTGCGCTGGGTCAAGCAGACCGACTTCACCAACGAGGAAGCCATTGGCTACCTTGCCGACCGCCTGGCCAAGCTGGGTGTCGAGACGGAACTCTTCAAGGTTGGTGCCAAGCCGGGCGACACCGTAGTTATTGGCGAAGACGACGGCGTGGTGTTCGACTGGGAGCCCACGATGATGGCCGGTGCTGAGCTTCTTGCAACCCCCCGTGGTACCGACATCCGCGTTGCGGACATTGGAGACCGTCCCACACGATCGCAGAAGCGCGACGAACAGGTGGAACGACGCGAAGCCAAGGCAGCGGCGCGTGCGGAGCTCGAAGCCGAACGCAAGGCAGGCATCTGGACCGAATCCGTAAGTGGTCGCCGTGCCCAGGCCGTGAAGGAAAGCCACCTGGATTCCGGTGATGACGACTAGGACCATCAGTACCCCGACTTCGGGAGAAGCCCTCGACCGGCAGGCCCTGGCTACGGCCAAGCGGATTGTGGTCAAAGTGGGGTCATCCT
This sequence comes from Paenarthrobacter sp. NPDC056912, assembly GCF_042786555.1. Lineage (NCBI taxonomy): Bacteria > Bacillati > Actinomycetota > Actinomycetes > Micrococcales > Micrococcaceae > Paenarthrobacter > Paenarthrobacter sp. NPDC056912. Next base: position 232,453 of record NZ_JBHUCD010000003.1, on the reverse strand, counting down.
CGCTGACCAGCATCAAGGGCGGCATCTCCGAGAAGTCCTTGGCGGCTTTGGTTGATGCACTCGCGGACAAACGCAACGCCGGTACCGAGATCATCCTGGTGTCCTCGGGCGCCATCGCGGCAGGGCTGGCGCCTTTGGGGCTTGCCAAGCGTCCCAAGGATCTGGCCACACAGCAGGCTGCGGCAAGTGTTGGTCAGGGGCTTCTCATGGCCCGCTACACGCAGGCTTTCAGCGCCCACGGCGTAACCGTCAGCCAAGTGTTGTTGACCGCCGATGACCTCATGCGCCGTACTCAGCACACCAACGCCTTCCGGGCATTGGACAGGTTGTTGAATCTCGGAGTCGTGCCTGTTGTCAATGAAAATGACACCGTGGCCACCCACGAGATCCGCTTCGGTGACAACGACCGCCTGGCGGCATTGGTGGCGCACTTGGTCCGCGCCGATGCGCTTGTGCTGCTTTCCGACGTCGACGCCCTCTATGACGGCCCGCCGTCGCAAGGTGCACAGCGTATTCCTTTGGTCCGCGGACCGCAGGATCTCGAAGACGTGACCATCGGCAAGGCAGGCAAGGCCGGGGTGGGTACCGGCGGCATGATGACCAAAGTGGAAGCGGCGTCGATCGCCGCGGGCTCGGGGATCCACGCCCTTGTCACCTCCACGGCCAACGCCGCTGCCGCCTTGGCAGGGGAGGACGTGGGAACCTGGTTCGCCGTCAACGGTGGACGCAAACCCGTCCGCCTCTTGTGGCTGGCTCACCTGGCAACGGTTCACGGTCGTTTGGTGCTCGACGACGGCGCAGTGAAAGCCGTGCGGGACAGGCATAGGTCGCTTCTTCCCGCCGGCATATCGGAGGTCACCGGAGAATTCGAGGCCGGCGATCCGGTGGAGATGGTGGCGCTCGACGGAACTGTGGTGGCTCGTGGCCTGGTCAACTACTCCTCGGAGGAGTTGCCGCGTATGTTGGGCCGGACCACGCAGGAGCTTGGCAAGGCGATGGGCCGCGGCTATGACCGCGAAGTTGTTCATGTTGACGATCTGGTACTCCTGAGGGTCTCCGGCTCATCTAAACTTGGAGAATGACTGAAGCGCTGACCCCTGAAGCCCCTGTGATTTCCGACGTTTCCGGTACTGCCGGCCAGACGCCGGAGAGCCCTGTGGCGGGCGGCGTCCCATTGTCGCCGGAGGATGTAGAAGCCGCAGTTCATGCCATTGCCGACCGTTCGCGGAAGGCTGCCCGTCGCATGGGCCAAGCGAACCGCGCATGGAAGGACCGCGCCCTGCGGGCCATAGGTGAAGCCCTTGTGGATGGCCAGAAGCATGTCTTGGCTGCCAATGCCAAGGACGTTGCTGCCGGAAAAGCCAACGGTACCTCCGCAGCGCTGCTGGATCGGCTGACCCTGACCCCTGCACGCATTGACGGACTGGTTGCGGCCTTGGAGAATCTGGCCGGGCTGCCCGATCCTGTGGGCAACGTGGTCCGTGGACAGACTCTGCCCAATGGCTTGCGCCTGCGCCAGGTCAACGTCCCCATGGGAGTAGTCGCCGCGATCTACGAAGCCCGTCCGAACGTCACGGTGGACATCGCAGGCCTGGCCCTCAAGAGCGGCAATGCCGTGATCCTGAGGGGTGGTTCTGCTGCCGCGCACACCAACGAGGCCCTGGTGCGGATCCTGCGGGAAGCCCTTGACTCAGTGGGCTTGCCCGCGGACGCCGTACAGACTGTGGACCAGTACGGGCGTGAAGGCGCCAACGTGCTGATGCGTGCCCGCGGCCGGGTGGATGTCCTTATTCCCCGAGGCGGACGCGACCTCATCCAAACAGTCGTCAGCAACTCGTCCGTGCCCGTCATTGAGACGGGCGAAGGAAACGTCCATATTTTCATCGACGAGTCCGCGAACGAAGAGATGGCCGTGGAGATCCTCCTCAACGCCAAGACCCAACGTCCCAGCGTGTGCAACACCGTAGAGACGCTCCTGGTCCATTCCGGGTCCACAGCGTTGCCCGCGGTGGCCGCTGCGCTGCGTTCCGCCGGGGTTACTCTCCACGTGGATGGGAGGATCGCCGCCGCTCTGGGCAAGGACGTGGAAACCGTACCCGCTGACGACCACGATTGGGCCACCGAATACATGGACCTGGACCTCGCTGTGGCCATGGTGGACAGCCTGGATGAAGCGGTAAAGCACATCCGGACCTGGACCACGGGGCACACGGAAGCGATCCTTACGAACAACCTGGCCAATGCAGAGAAGTTCATTGCGGAGATCGATTCAGCCGCCGTGATCGTCAATGCGTCCACCCGGTTCACTGACGGCGGCGAGCTGGGCCTGGGTGCCGAAGTCGGCATTTCCACGCAGAAGCTGCATGCGCGCGGTCCGATGGGCCTCACTGAACTGACCACCACCAAGTGGATCGTTCAAGGCGAGGGCCAGATCCGCGGCTAGCAAAGCTGTAACATAGAACAGAAGTCCGGAACGGCGGGGAGTCCCGCCGTCGAAATTCCTTTGAGAACCAACTAGGGGAGAAGATGCTGTTTCAGCAGATCGCCACGTCCATTGCCGCGCAGACAGAAGGCGGCCACGAGGAACTCGCTCCGCTGTGGGCTGAGCCGTGGGTCTTCGGCGTTTCTATGTTTGCCCTCCTGATGGTTCTCATGTTCGTGGCCCTCTCCTACACCAACCTGGGCAACCGCCATGAGGCCGTGGAAGAGCACTCGGATCCGCACCGCCAGCACCCGAACAAGCACACCCACAAGGATCACTGACATTATCGCCGCAACACCACGCGGGGAGTCGGAGCGCAGGCTTCGTCTGGGCGTGATGGGTGGAACTTTCGATCCCATCCATCACGGCCACCTTGTGGCTGCAAGTGAAGTTGCAGCCAAGTTCGGCCTCGATGAAGTGGTTTTTGTACCCACTGGACAGCCTTGGCAAAAGTCGCACAAGCTGGTCAGCAAGCCCGAGCACCGCTACCTGATGACGGTCATCGCAACGGCTTCAAACCCAAGGTTTACTGTGAGCCGCGTTGACGTAGACCGTCCGGGTCCTACGTTCACCATCGACACCTTGCGGGACCTGCGGGCCGAGCGGCCCGACGCCGACTTGTTCTTTATCACCGGTGCAGATGCCTTGGCGCAGATCTTGTCCTGGAAGGACGTGGACGAGCTGTGGTCCTTGGCCCACTTTGTCGGCGTCACCCGCCCCGGGCACGAACTGCATGACATGGGCCGGGATGACGTCAGCTTGCTGGAGGTTCCCGCGATGGCGATTTCCTCCACTGACTGCCGGACCCGTGTCGGCGCCGGCAATCCCGTTTGGTACCTCGTGCCGGACGGGGTGGTGCAGTACATCGCAAAATACGGACTGTACGCCGCGCGCCCAGAGCCGGGGGAGCTGTCACCCGTATTGTCCGGATCAGACGACCAAGCACGTACTGAATGAGTTTTGAATGAGCAGCCAGGAACAGCGACCCATCCGCAGCAGGCGTGAGCTTCGCCGCGCCCGGGAAGAGCAACCGGAAGTGCAGGTGGATGCCACTGCGCCCCCTGAAGCTGACCTTGACGACGAACGGACCAGCGGCCGTAATCGTCGCGCCACCGATGCTCCGGTCGATGCCGTAGCTTCTGCGGCCCACGAGCGGTCTTCCCAGGTTCGTGCCCGTGACCGGGCCGCTCTTCGGACCATCAAGGAACTGGCCGACAAGGAAGAGCAGCTGTCCGGAGGTGGACCGCCCACCCGTCGCCAGCTTCGTCTCCAGCAACTCCAGGCTGAAGTGGCCACTTCGGCAAACCCGATCGTTCCCCTGCCGTCTCCCTCCTCCGGCGAAACCACCGGGTCCAAGCCGCCCGGGAACGCCAAAGGCACTTCGCCGGAAAAGGCCGCGGCTGCGCCTGCCTCGACGACGGCAGCGAAAGAGGGCGTCGCGGATGGAAAGAAGTCTTCGGCAGAGTCGGATATGTCCGTGGAGCAAGCGCTTGCGGTGCGAGAGCTGATTGCGGCCCAGGTCCAGAACCAGACAGCCAAACTGGAACACATCGCCGAGCAGGATCCGCTCGCTGTCGATCCGGAAGTTCTCGCACAGCAGATCGCTCTCGCAGAGCGGGCAGCAGTGTTGAACAAGCGGGCCGCGGCCAAACAGAAGCTGGCTGAACAGAACCAGGCGGAACAAAGCAAGGCGGATCCAGCCAAGACGCCGGCGGCTACCGGCAGCCTTTCCGCCGCGGGTCCGTCCACGGCCAACAACCTCGCCATGGTGACTCCCTTGGAGTTCGTCAAGGTCCCGGGCGTTGATCGTCCCGTCATGAAGCGTCCCAGTACCACTTTTGTGCCGTTGGTTACGTCTTCGGGGCCGAAGCTCGACGCCGAACCGGCACCTGCCAAGGAGCGCAGCCCGCGTGGCCGCTCAGGTGTCCTCGCGCGGGCTGAGGCTGTTGCAAGAACGGCTCGCAAACGACCCGTTTCCGTCGCCGAGCCCGGCGAAGAAGCACAGCGCCCTCCAGTTTCGGCCAGAGCGGCCTACGGCCTCGACCCTCTGGACGCAAATACGGCCGGCCTGGCCAGAGCCCAGCGCAACAGGCTGCTGCAGTTCGGCGTCCTTACCTTGGGCATTGTGGCGCTCATCGTCGGCATCATCATGATCACCAGCGGCTAGATCCGCTCAACAACGGCTTACGCCATTCATAGGCCTTTGGCCACAACAAGGAGTCCCCGTGTCTGCACATGAACAGTCCATCACCCTCGCCCGTCACGCCGCGCGTGCAGCGGCCGAAAAACTCGCCGAGGACATCGTCGCGCTCGATGTCAGTGAGCGCCTGGCTCTCACCGACGTCTTCCTGATTGCTTCCGCTCCCACCGAGCGCCAGGTCAACGCGATCGTTGACGGCATCGAAGAAGAATTGTTGAAGCAGGATCTTCGCCCCGTGCGCCGTGAAGGCCGCTCGGAAGGCCGCTGGGTTTTGCTGGACTACGCGGACATCGTGATCCACGTCCAGCATGCCGAGGACCGGGTCTTCTACGCCCTTGAGCGCCTGTGGAAGGACTGCCCTGTGGTGGACCTTGAGCTGGGAGACGACCCCTCTGCCAAGGCTGTTGCGGCGGAAGAATCGGAGCAGTAGGAACAGCGATCTACTGAATATGCCCGATTTGGAATTTTCCGAATTGCTGTTCTAAGATATTTGAGTTGCTTCGGCGCGTTCAGCTGAGATGCTGAACGTGAAGCGGCAAGAATATGGGGCTGTGGCGCAGCTGGTAGCGCACCTGCATGGCATGCAGGGGGTCAGGGGTTCGAGTCCCCTCAGCTCCACCATTGAGGCCCTGCTTTCATCGTGAATTAGGACGAAGAAGGCAGAGCCTCTTTTTGTTTGCCTTCATGAGCTGGACGCTGTTCTTGGAGCCGGTGTCTGGACTGAAATGCCGGGAAGTATTGCAGGCAGCATGAAATCCCACATCTGTTCGATCCTGAGAAGTACGTCCTCGCGGCTGGTCAGAACGTTGGAGACCATCTGGACTCCAGTGAAGGAAGCGACCAAGTAGCGGGCGAAGGCAGCTGGGTCCACGGTGGATTTCACTGCGCCATGCGCCTGCGCTTCACCAAGGAGTCCCTCCACCGTACCGATCCAGTCCTCATAGGGACCCGAGACGTCAGCGTCGAAGGCCGATGCTTCAAAGGTGAGGCGGATGCCTCCTTGGACGATCGGCTCTTGGATTAATTGCCGGCCGAACATCCTGCAAAGACCGATGATCTTCTCCAGGGCAGGAGCGTCGGAGCCCCCGATTTCCGCGCCGGCCGCCAGGACCAGCGCGTGCTGTTCCGCGATCACGGCCAGGGCCAGGTCCCGCTTGGAGGTGAAATGGAAGTAGAGGGCCCCTTTTGTCACGCCTGCGCGGCGGGTGATGTCCGTCAGGCTGGCATTACCGTAGCCAAGTTCCGCGAAGACAAGGGCGGCGCCTTCAATGACGGACAGGCGTGTGTCTTGCGCGCGTTGCTGCATAGGTGGCAGGGAACCTCTCAGATGATGCACGGGAGTACTGGAACGGGCCTTCCGTTGAGACCACACCACGCTATCATCGACGCCCTGCCGTCCCTGGGAGACAAAACCGACTGGACGGTTTTGTTTACGGCCCCTCGGATTCTAGACTTCAGGTGGGGCCGCATCGTTCTTCGTTTGCGGGTCCCATGCAGCAGTCGTTTGGGGGGAGGTGCGGTGGAGAGATCCAGCGCACCTCGGCTGCATGGTGAATTTCCTGCACGCTCATCACGAACTCAAATACTGTGACCGGCTTCACTCTGCTGCGATTTCTCTTCTTGGGGGATTGTGGTTACTATTGACGAGTTGCTTCGGCGGGAAGGGAAATCCTTCCGGGTGAAATCAACAAATCCGGGGCTGTGGCGCAGCTGGTAGCGCACCTGCATGGCATGCAGGGGGTCAGGGGTTCGAGTCCCCTCAGCTCCACTTCGGAAAAAGACCCCGCTCGTTTGAGCGGGGTCTTTTGTTTGTCATTGGTTGGATTTCGCCAGGCTATGACTACTACTCGGGAGGGCGCGCGTATTCGGCGCCGCTGACGAACTCGACGCCTTGGAAGGGTTCATCGCCCACTACCCGGGCGTTGTGTCCGGGCGGAATGGTGTAGGAATCGCCGGCTGAAATACTGATCCGCCCGCCGTCGTTGGTTTCCACCTCCAAGGCACCGGAGACGCAAAACCCGACGTGGCTCAACTGGCAGGAGTCTGTACCGACTACCGGTTTGATGCAGTCGGCCCAGGTCCAGCCTGGTTCAAAGGTCATCCGGCCGATTGTGTAGTCTCCTACGGTGACGAGGTCCAGCACGGTCTTGTCCGGACGCCGCGTTTCGTCGGGGGAGTTGTGGGACTTTACTTCAAGGTTCGTGACAACATTGACACTCATGGCTTCTCGCAGTGGATGGGAGCCGACGTTGATGAGTGGTCCCGGTGCCTGGCTCCAAGGGTCTGCCGAGACCAGTGCCTGCCAGCGCAAGGGTCGGGCTCGCCAACCAACGCGATAGCAGCGGACTGCGTGGTGCAAGCTCTACGTTCCTCCCAAGCCGCCTTGAAGTCGAGACATCCAAGCAAGGAAAGCGAGAACAGCATCGTGACGGCAGTGGATCTTGAAGCGTTGTTCAGTGAGTTGAGCCGCTTGCCGGACGTAGAAGCGGACAACCTGCAGGCATACGACGCCACTGACCGGATCGTGCTGGAGACGGCCGCGGACATCATTCACCCGGACACGAAGGTGGCCGTCATCGGTGACCGTTACGGCGCGTTGACGTTGGGCGCGCTGGCGGGGCTCGGCGTCGGGCACGTCCGCGTTCACCAAGACCTCTACACCGGAAGGCTCGCGCTGCAGCGCAATGCCGGGACGGTTGGCCTGCAGGGCAGGTACGACGCTCATGAACTTGACCGGGGCTTGCTGGAGGGTGCCGGGTTGGTGCTCATGCAGTTGCCCAAGTCGTTGGCGGAGTTGGAGGAAACGGCCGACGCCGTGGCCCGCTTTGCTGCCCCGGATGCGGTCCTGCTCGCCGGTGGTCGCGTCAAGCACATGTCCCTGGGCATGAACGCTGTGTTGGAACGCCACTTCGCATCAGTCCAACCGCAGCTCGCCCGGCAGAAATCCCGTGTCCTCTTGGCCCGGGGCCCCCAACCGTCTCCGCTGGCAGCGCCGTACCCCGTGGTGGAACCCTTGCCGGAGTTGGGAATCACGGTTTGCGCCCACGGAGCCGCCTTCTCTGGTGCGCGTCTTGATATCGGGACCCGGTACTTGTTGTCGTTCCTTGACCGCATGCCGGAAGCTCGCCTGGCGGTGGACCTGGGGTGCGGAACGGGAATCCTCGCCACCATGTACGCGCGCCGTCACCAAAATGCGCGCGTCATCGCAACCGACCAGTCCGCGGCCGCTGTGGCATCGGCCAAGGGCACTGCACTTGCAAACGGCCTGGGGGAGCGGATCGAGGTGGTTCACGATGACGCGTTGTCGACGCTTGACCCGGGCAGCGCTGACGTCATCCTGCTCAACCCGCCCTTCCACCTTGGCGCCAGCGTGCATGCTGGCGCGGCGTTGAAGATGTTCCAGGCCGCTGCGAGGGTCCTGGCCCCGGGCGGGCAGCTGTGGACGGTTTACAACAGCCATCTGCAGTACAGGGCTTCGCTGGAACGACTCATCGGACCCACAGTAGAAGAAGGCCGGAACCCGAAGTTCACGGTGACGCGCAGTGTAAAGGCCTGATGCCGCGTCATCAAAAGCGCGGCGGGAATTGCCTTCGCATACAATTCAGTGTCATCGTTACCAAGCCCTGACTCCGGTGCGTGCGTGTGCTCGTATCCGTGGTGGCGGGGGTGTCGTACGATTCAGACAAAGACTAAATTCGATGAAGTTTTCCCAATGACGAGGGGCATCAGTGACTGAGATCCGGCAGCCGACACCGAGGCGCGGAACGAATCTGCCCCGCATGGGCGACTTCAATCTGACTGTCATTCTGGAGGCGATCCGTCGGTCGTCGGGCGGGCTCAGCCGCGTCGAATTGGCACAGATTGTTGGACTCTCGCCGCAGACTATTTCCAACATCTCCCGGCGCCTCCTGGATCAACGGCTGATCGTCGAAGCCGGCAAGGAAGGTTCGGGTCCCGGCAAACCCAGAACCATCCTGCGCCTCAACCCTGCGGGTATGTATGCGGTGGGCGTGCACCTGGACCCGGCCGTCATCACATTTGTGGTCCTTGACCTGTTGGGGGACGTCGTCAGGCATTCCCGGATGGCAACTCCCGGTGGCGACCCATCCGGAGTGATCACCAGTATTGCCGAGCAGATCAAGGTTCTCATTGAAGAATCGGGCATTGACGCCTCCAAGATTGCCGGACTGGGCGTGGCTGTCCCCGGCCCGATCGACCTCGACGAAGGTTCCGTGGTGGAACCGCCGCTGCTGACGCGATGGAACCGGGTGCGAATCCGTGAGGCATTGACTGAGGCCACCGGGTTGGAGACGTTGGTGGACAAGGACGTCACCAGTGCTGCTGTAGCCGAGACCTGGGCTGGCGGCGCCAGCGGCGCCGGGAGCTTTGTTTTCATGTACATGGGAACGGGTATTGGCTGCGGCATTGTGCTCAACGACGAAGTTGTACGCGGCACGTCCGGCAATGCGGGCGAAATCGGACACATCATTGTCGATCCTGAAGGTCCCCCGTGTGATTGCGGGCTCCGCGGCTGCGTGAAGTCCTCCTGCATTCCGCAGGTCTTGGTCGCTGAAGCGGAGGCGGCCGGTGTGCTGGATGGGCACCGGGAAGGTGCGGACGGCCCCGAAGTCCAAGAACGTTACGCCGAATTGTGCGACAAAGCCGACGCCGGCGACGAGAAGGCCCTTGCCATCCTGGACAAGTCGGCCACGCTCGTGGCGCGTGCAGTGTCCGTGGTGACCAACACCCTTGACGTGGAGCGCGTGGTATTCGGCGGTCCCTTCTGGGGTCGGATGTCACCATATTTCCTGGATCGGGTTCCCGCGCTGCTGGATAGGAACAGTGCTGCCCGCATGATCCATGGCTTGGAGGTGGTGGGCACGGGTGTTGGCGAGGACGTCGGAGCCATAGGTGCGGCCTGCCTCGTCCTGGAGCACATGCTGGCCCCACGCGCCCAACGGCTCCTGCTGGAGGGTTAGCAGTAGCCTCGATTGACTGAACGGAGCATCATGCGCCTCCCGGTAAAAGTTGCCATGGCGGCTGTTGCCGCAGCCGTCCTCGTGACGGCGACTTCGTGCTCATCGACGCCCCAGGCGGCGGAGAACAAGACCCTGAAAATCGTCTACCAGAAAACCGACTCCTTCACCGCGCTCGATGCCGTGATGCAGGACGCCAAGAAGGAATTCGAGGCTGCCAACTCAGGCGTGACGGTGGATCTGCAGTCCATTCAAGCCAACGACGACGATTACGGAACCAAACTCGCGCTCGCGCAGCGTTCTCCGGACACTGCTCCGGACGTTTTCTACGAGGACACCTTCAAGGTGCGTTCCGACGTCGACGCCGGGTACCTCCTGAGGCTCGATGGCTACCTCGAAAAGTGGGATGACTGGTCCACGTTCAACGAGGCAGCGAAAGCAGCTGGACGCGCGGATGACGGCGGCATCTACGCAGTGCCGTTGGGAACTGACACCCGCGCCATCTGGTACAACAAGACTGTCCTGCAGAAAGCCGGCATTGCTGTGCCATGGCGGCCAAAGACGTGGGAAGACATCCTGTCAACGGCCCGTACCATCAAGGCTTCGGACCCCAACGTGATCCCCTTCAACATGTATGCAGGCAAGGGCACGGGGGAGGGCACCGTGATGCAGAGCTTCTATGAGCTCCTTTACGGCACTGACAGCACGCTGTACGACGAAAACGAGAAGAAATGGGTAGTTGGCTCCCTCGGATTCACTGATTCGTTGGCGTTCCTGAAGACCCTCTACGACGAAAAGCTGGCCGTCAGCCCGGCTGAAGCCCTGGACGCGAACGTCTGGAAGAAAGTTTTCGGCGAATGGTTCCCGCAAGGAAAGCTGGCAGCCACTGTGGAAGGTTCCTACACGCCGTCGTTCTGGCAAAAAGGCGGAGCGTACGAATGGGCCGGGTACCAGCAGGACATGGGGGTTGCCATGTTCCCCACCCAAAAAGGGCAAGACCCGGGCGGGGTGAGCATGTCCGGCGGTTGGACCCTGGCGGTAGGGGCGAAGAGCAAGAACCCTGAGCTGGCTTTCCAGTTCCTGGCCACTGCGCTGAACAAGAAGAATGCGTTGGCGTTCGACGTCGACAACTCGCAGATCGCCGTCCGCACAGACGTCGCCTCCGAGCCGGCCTATCTAGCGGCCAACCCGTTCGTGAAAGACGTCTCCGAACTGGTCAAGGTGACCCATTACAGGCCGGCCACTGCAGACTACCCGAGGATTTCCACCGCGGTCCAAGTAGCCACGGAATCCGTGATCACAGGCAAACAGAGCCCTGAGGATGCCGCTGCGGAGTACGACGCCACCGTCCGCAAGCTTGTGGGTGAGGACAGGGTCCTGGAGAAATGACGGTCCGCCGCTTCCTGCGGCTCCTCCCGGTTGTCCCGTCCGTTCTGCTGCTCCTGTTGTTCCTGCTGGCACCTGTCGCATGGTCCTTTTACGCGTCACTAACGGATGCTGCATTGTCCGGGCGGGCCGCAAGGGACCCGCAGTGGGTGGGAGCGGACAACTACATCCGGATGTTCAGCGATGACTCGTTCCCGCTGGCCGCCTGGCTGACAGTGGTGTTCGTCGCGGCTTCGGCGGTGCTGGGCCAGAATGTCCTGGGCTTGTTAATTGCGTTGCTGATGACGCGCTCGCGCAGGGCGGTGTCCTCCTGGGTGGGTACGGCGGTGGTTGCTGCGTGGGTACTCCCGGAGATCGTCGCTGCGTTCGCCGCTTACGCCTTCTTCAACCGGGATGGAACGCTGAACCAGATGACGGCCGTTTTCGGCGGCCAAGGCCCGGATTGGCTGTACTCGTTCCCCCTTGTGGCGATCATCCTTGCAAATACTTGGCGCGGAACTGCCTTCTCCATGCTGGTGTACCGGGCAGCGCTGGCGGACGTTCCCCGGGATATCGCAGAAGCTGCGCTCATGGATGGTGCGCGCGGTTTGCAGCGGCTGGTCTTCATCACACTTCCGCTGATCCGCTCCAGCATTGCCACGAACTTGATGCTGATTACTCTCCAAACCCTGGCGGTCTTCACGCTGATCTGGGTGATGACGGCCGGCGGCCCTGCCAATGCGAGCACCACTTTGCCGGTACTGGCGTACCAGGAGGCGTTCAAGTTCGGTGACATTGGTTATGGAACCGCTGTGGCCTCGGTGCTGATTGTCTTGGGCCTGGTATTCGGTGCGGTCTACGTCCGGCTCCTGCGGGAACAACGGCCATGACCACCAACCGACTGCGAGCGCCGGCCAGGACGCGAACGACGACGACGGGCGGCAGCTCACGCGCGCGGGCCAGACTGGGTTCGGACATAGCCTTGGCCGTGATCGGGTTGTGCTTTGTGGCGCCGTTATTGTGGTTGCTGCTGGCCGCCGTCGATCCTCACGCCGGTTACCAGACCAAGGTGCCGTCCGCGCCGTCGATGGATAATTTCCGTGCGGTGATGACGCCGGAGTTGCTGTTCCAGCCTTTGGCCAACAGTTTCCTGCTGTCTGCGGGCACGGCTGTGGTGAATCTTCTGGCTGCCGTGCTGGCGGCATATCCGTTGTCCCGGTACCAGTCCCGGTTCAACAAGCCGTTCATGTATACGGTGCTGTTCGGGACTTCCCTGCCGGTAACAGCCATCATGGTGCCCGTCTATGGCTTGTTCGTCCAGCTTCAACTGCTGGATTCCATGGTTGCGACTGTCTTCTTCATGGCGACCACCACGTTGCCCATGGCGATCTGGATGACCAAGAACTTCATGGATTCCGTCCCCCTGGAATTGGAGGAAGCCGCGTGGATGGACGGGGCTTCGAGCATGACGGCGTTGCGGACCATCGTGTTGCCGCTCATGGGGCAAGGACTCGGTGTTGTGTTGATCTTCGTGTTCATTCAGGCCTGGGGGAACTTCTTCGTCCCGTTCATCCTGCTGCTGTCCACAGGCAAGCAGCCGGCAGCGGTGTCCATCTTCAGTTTCTTCGGCCAGCACGGCGCTATTGCGTACGGAGAGCTGGCTGCGTTTTCCATTCTCTATTCGGTCCCCGTGCTGGTGCTCTACGCGCTGGTGTCCCGGGGCATGGGGAACTCGTTCGCCCTCTCCGGCGCCATGAAGGGCTAGTCGATGTCCTCGACGATTTCGCCGTAAGGTATTGAGTCGTCCAGATGGGCCTGATGGCCGGTTGGACCCCTGTTGAAGGTGATCCGGACGCCGTGCCGTTGGTCCGCCGCGGACTGCAGGAGGACGGGCCGTATGGCGTCGATGACGTGCTGGTCCTGGGATGCCAGGTAGTTCTGATAGGCGGCTGGTAGCTGATGCATGGCAAAAGGATAGACCCCAGGAGTCCGCATGGGGAGGGGTACCCATTGCGGGCCCGACCAGGGAGGGCTTGGATAGAGTGGCCGATGCAGGCGGAAGCGCGGGACGCCGAATGCCTGCCGCGGGATGTGAACACAAGCGAGGGGACCACGAGTGCAACAGACCACTGCCACGGCCGGTATCGATGCACCGGACATGGCCCGCGCCCAGCAACTCGTGGGCAGCATTGCCCGCAGCTTTGAGAACAAGGTGGTGGGCCAGGAACGGCTTCGGGAGACCTTGTTGATCGGGCTGCTCACTGGCGGCCATGTTCTCCTGGAAAGCGTTCCGGGACTGGCCAAGACCACCGCGGCCCAAGCAATCGCCGAATCAGTCAGCGCCGAATTCAGGCGCATCCAATGCACGCCGGACCTGCTGCCCAGCGATATCGCGGGCACCCAGATCTTTGATGCCGCAAAAGGCACGTTTGTCACGCAACTAGGTCCCGTCCACGCCAACATCGTCCTGCTCGACGAGATCAACCGCTCCAGCGCCAAAACGCAGAGCGCCATGCTTGAAGCGATGCAGGAGCGGCAGACGTCAATCGGCGGAGAGTCTTATCCTTTGCCGGAACCCTTCCTGGTGCTGGCCACCCAGAACCCCATTGAGCAGGAGGGCACCTACCGCCTGCCCGAAGCCCAGATGGACCGCTTCATGCTCAAGGACGTGCTGGATTATCCAAGCCCGGCTGAGGAAGCTGAAGTCATCCGGCGGATCGACGCCGGTGTGTTCACCGCGGCGCAGAAGCCGGCCGCTGCCGCATCCCTGGACGCCGTTGTCCAGGTACAGGAACTCGTGCGACGTGTCTACATCGACCCCGCCATTGTGAGGTACATCGTTGGCCTCGCGTACGTCACCCGCAACACCTCCCAGTATCTTGAGCCCCACTTGGCCAACCTCGTCGAGTTCGGTGCCAGTCCCCGTGCCAGCATCGCCTTCAGCCAGGCCGCAAGGGCGCTCGCCTTGCTCAAGGGCAGGGATCACGTTATTCCCGAGGACGTCAAGAACCTCGCACACCGCATCCTTCGCCACCGCATCATCCTGGGTTTCGACGCCGTGGTTGAGGGCATTGCGGTTGAAACTGTCATCGACGCCGTGCTGGCGTCCGTCCAGACGCCGTAGCGGGCGAGCAGGTGCCAAGCCTCCTCCGACGCGTCAAGTCGAAGATCTTCATCTTCGCCCACCGCAGGACACTCGCCCTGCTCGACGGCGAATACGGCTCCGTCTTCAAGGGCCGGAGCTTGGATTTCGATGAACTCCGTACCTACGTTCCCGGTGACGAAGTACGGGACATCGACTGGAAAGCCACAGCCCGGCACGGATCACCGCTGGTCAAGCGCTACGTAGCGGTCCGCCGCCAATCCGTCCTTCTCCTGGTGGATACGGGCCGGAACATGGCGGCCCGGTCATTGTCCGGGGAAGCCAAGAAAGACATCGCCGTGCACGCGGCCGGAGTCCTGGGGTATCTCGCGTGCCGGCATGGGGACGACGTCGGCTTGGTTCATGGGAACTCCGCCGTTTCGAAGTACCTGCCACCGCGCAGCGGCGAGGAACATCTGGAACGGCTCCTCCGGGAGGTGGATTCGGGCGTTTCCCGTGATGGCCAGCCCAGCGACATCGCAAAGCAGCTCGACTACGTCCTCAGGTACCTGAAGGGGCGCCTGCTCATTGTTGTCTTGGCAGACGAATTCGTGCCCGACTCCACGACGGAAAGCCTGATGCGTCGCCTGCATGCCCGGCACGAAGTCCTGTGGCTCACCATCAGGGACGCCGAACTCGCTCCGCAGACAGGGAACCAGGTGCCCGACAGCACTGACGTGGGGAACGGGCTTGCGATTCCCGGACCGCTGGCCATGGACAGCAAGGTCCGTGCTGCTTACGCCACCGCAATGCTCGAACGCGGAAAACAACGCACGGCCGTCTTCCGGCGGCTGGGAATTGCCGAGGAACAAACCGCTGGCAGCGACGACGTACCGGGCGCTGTGTTCAGCCTCCTCGAAAGGCACCGCTCAGGAGCCACCACCGCACGGAGCGCGGGCAAGGCAGGCAACCGTGCACGATGACGCCGGCTTCTACGCCCCGCTCCAGTACCAGCCGCACTGGCTATGGATTGGACTGCTCCTGGTGCTGCTCGTGGCTTCCTGGTACATGTGGATACTCTGGCCCGCACGGAGGAAGGCAAACATTAGCCGGCCTGGAACTCTTCCCGATGTGGAAATGCTCCGCGCTACATGCCTCACAGCCCTGGACGCCACAGCGTCAGACGCCGACGCCGGACGCATACCAGAGCGCGCCGCCCACCAAAGGCTCAGCTACCTTGTACGGGAATTCGCCGGGGCAGCCACAGGACTGCCGGTCACGTCCATGACACTGGAGGAGTTGCACGGCCACGGCCTCGAAGAACTGGCCGCAGGAATTGCCGGGATATATCCGAACGAATTCGCCCCTATACCCGTCCACTCAGTGAGGCACTCCTTGGACGCCGCACGTCAGGCGGTCCTGGCGTGGAACTGACCTACTGGTGGATCCTTCCCCTGGCCGCAGCGGCCGCGGCCATCGCCGCCTGGCTCTACCGCCGACGTCGTCCGCAACCGTCCCGGCCCATCGCCCACGGTGAACGGCTGAGCGGCCTGCCCGAGTACCAGCACGCCCTGCGCCGACACCGGATGCGGTTGGCTCTCGCCGTGGTGCTGGGCGCAGTGTTCCTGGCTGCCACCGCCACGGCGGCTGCCAGGCCCGTACAACGCACTACTGAGCAGCCGGAAATCCGGAACAGGGACATTGTCCTGTGCCTGGACGTGTCCGGGTCCATGACCAGTACTGACGCCGCCATCGCCTCCGTATTCCAGAAACTCGCCCAGGAGTTCGATGGGGAAAGGATCGGCATGGTCATCTTCGACAGCAGCAGCGTGCAGCTCTTGCCCCTGACGGATGACTACGACTACGCCGCCGAACAACTCACCCAAGCCAAGGAAGCCCTGGACAGCGGAGCCGGATCCTTCTTCGACGGCACGTGGAACGGTGAAGGATCGTCCCTTATCGGCGACGGCCTGGCCTCCTGCGTACAAAGCTTCCCCACCACCGAGAACGGCCCGCAGGACCAGCCACGCTCGAGGTCGGTGGTGCTGGCCACGGACAACTTCCTCTCCGGCGATCCGATCTTCACCTTGGATGAGGCCAGCGCCTTGGCCCAGCGCAAGAACATCAAAGTCCATGCCATCAACCCCGGGGACTTCGACTACGGAGACCAAACGGAGCAACCCGGCGCCCGGCTCAAAGCAGCAGCCGAGCAAACCGGGGGCTCGTATTTCACCCTGGACAGCCCCGAAGCCGTACCGGGCATCGTCCAGAAGGTTCAGGAAACAGAGACAGGCAGCTACCTGGCAGCTCCGCAAGTCCTGGCGGCTGATGCGCCTGCATGGCCACTGGGCATCGCGCTGCTCGCGGGCATGGGGATGCTGTTCCTTGGATGGCGGCTCGAATCGTGACCAATGACGCGCTGACCTTCGCCCCGATCCTTCCGTGGCCCATCCTGGCAGCAACGTGCCTGGCGGTTGCGGCCTTCACCGTCATGTCCATCGCGCGCGCCGGCCGTACCGGGCAAAGCCGACTCCAGCGGCCGGTTCGCGCCCCGGCTCTCCGGGGTGCCGCCGTCGTACTTCTCGTTCTCGCCGCACTGCGTCCTGGCTGGTCCGCAGGGCAAGCGCAAACGGCCGCAGCGGACATGGACGTGTTCTTCGTCGTGGACACCAGCACCAGCATGGCCGCTGAAGACTACGGCGACGCCCGCCCCCGGCTGGCAGGGGTCACTAAGGACGTGATGACAATCGCCGAGGAACTGGCTGGCGCCAAGTTCTCCATTATCACCTTCGACAGCAAAGCCACCGTCCGCATGCCTCTGACACAGGACGCCACCGCGTTGCGCACCGCCATGGCCACGCTGCAAGCCCAAAATGCCCGATACGCCCAAGGGAGCAGCGTCACCGGAGCCAGGCAGCTGTTGAAGGAACGGCTCGCTGTCGCCAAAGATCAACACCCGGGACGCCCCGCACTGGTCTTTTACGCAGGCGACGGTGAAAACACCAGCGCAGAGCCGCCAGCATCACTGGACAACGCCAACATAGCCGGCGGAGCCGTGCTGGGGTACGGAACGGACCAAGGCGGCCGCATGAAGGACGCATCGACAACGGACGCACGATACGTGCAGGACGAAAGCACGGGCGAAGCCCAGGACGCGGTATCGAGAATCGACGAACAGCAACTTCGCAGCATCGCCGGTCAACTGAACATCCCCTACACCCACCGGACAGGCAGCGAACCCGCGTCAGCGATGCTCGCCAAAGCACAACCCGGGGCTCTGACCAGCTCCGCAACGGATGCACCGGGCCGCCAGGAACTGTACTGGCTGCTGGCGCTCGCAGCGTTCCTCCTCGCCGTGCAGGAACCCCTCCGGCATCTCACTGCCCTCCGGCGCCTGCGGGGATCCAGCAGAAAGGCACCTGCAGCATGAACGCACGACGTCGGCGCCGCCTTGCGCTGTTGTCCGCACCGCCAGCGCTCGTGGCGCTCGCAGTGGCGGCGAAGCTGGTGAGCGTGGGGTTCCTGGGCAACTATGCGGCGGATTCCTTTGGCCAGGATCAGCACGACGATGTGGCGCAGGCCGCCGAATGGCTCAGCGTGGCCAATGTTCCGGAACCCCACAAGGCGCTGTTCGCTGCCGGAGACGGGCACGTCTTGGCCGGTGACTTCGCAGCCGCGCGCAGTGACTTCGCAGCCGCACTGATGGCCGGAGCCGGCCAGGACGAATGCAAGGTCCGTATCAATCTGCTGCTGAGCATCGAAAAGCTGGGAGACGCGGCGGTCACGGCGGGTAACCAGGCAGCAGCCGCCAGGTTCTTCCAGGAAGCGCTGGGTGTCTCCGAGGCGTCACCGCCACAATGCCACGAACCGGGGTCGTGGAACGCGGCAGGGGAGGGCGACCGCCTGGAGGCCGCGGTGAGCCGGCTCAAAGGCAAAATGGCGGCAGAAGCCGAGGGAAGCGGTTCCAGTGAACAGCCCACACAGGAACCCTCGCCAGCCCCCCAGCAAGAGCAGCTTGAACAACTTGACGAAAGAGCCCGGCAAGCCCTCCGCGAGCGGTCCGAAGGGCACGACCGGGGGGAGTACCTTCGTGGCCCGGACAAGGCCCCCGGTGTCGATAGGCCCTGGTGAACGTTTCGACGAACAAAGTTCACAGATCCACTGACATGGATCGCAAAATTGCGTCCTGACTCGACGGCCGAGATCAAGCGCGTTGTGGACCTTCAGGAAGAACCGGGTTACGAAGGCGGGCCGGGCCCCCAAAAAGTTTGCCGGCCCCCCCGGTGAGGGAACAGGGGGGGGAATAACACAGAAAAAAAAAAAAAAACCCCCCCCCCCCAAAAAAAAAAAACAATATAACAAAACCCAAGTACTTTCAACCAAATAGTCGCCCCCCCCCCCGCGGCCCCACACCCGGGGTTTTGCCCACTTCCCTAACCCCGGGGCTCCCGCGGCGGCCGTACACCATAAACCGGCCCCCCCCCGCCGTCGTTCGCTTAACGGTGCTGCTATTCCCAGAGAATCTCGTCATCCACCACGCCGTCCTCATCTGCGGCGACGACCAGCAATTCGTCCGTGAAGTGCGAGCCGAGGGTGAAGTCCAGAACGAAGTAGCGTTCCGGTTGCCCGGGGTAGATAGCGACGTGGCCGAGTTTAAGGGCTTTCAAGAAGACGTCGTTGGTGAGTTGGCCTTTGTCCCTGACGCCGAAGACCGATTCGAGCTGCTCTTCCTTGAGCTGCGAGCAGTGGAAATGCAGGAACTGCTGGGGGTTGGTCCCGTCCTGGTCCAGTTCTTCGGCGATCATCTCCCGCACCTGGTCCACGAGTTCAGGCAGGAAGCGCAGGCGGTAGTCCACCTTGTGCATGGCGGCCTCGTCGAAGTGATCCTGCGCGGTGACATTGAGGTCCAGCTCCAGTTGGTTGCCGCCGAGTTCGTGTTTAGCGACGAAGCAATGTTCCCGCCCGTGGTTGAGCTCGATCTCCCCAAAATGTTTGCTCGCTACCTTGCCCATGTGATCAATCTAACCCCATCAACGAGCGGGTTCCAGCACTTGGGGATATTTCACCGTCGCCGCTGGGTGCCCTTGACAGGCGCTGTTTTGAGGGGGTGAAGGCCGCTCTTTCCGGACGCGTCCCGGAGGGTGTCTGCGAGCATCTGGGTGAACAGCTGGACTTGCGCCGTGCGCTTTTCGTTGATGAGCAATGCGAACACGTTGCGCGCCAGCCGGATGTCGGGGACATCAAGGACAACGACGCCGGGTGGCCGGTTCCGGAGCGCCAGTTCCGGCACCAGCGAGGCGCCAAGGCCAGCGGCGGTCATTTCCAGGCTCGCGTGGAAGTCGTCGCTGTACGCCACCACCCGGGGGTGCAGGTTGCAACTGGCGAACAGGCGCTCGATGACCAGTGCGTCGCTAGTGCCCGGGTGGTGAACGATCCACGGCATGTCCGAAAGGTGCGCTGCCTCGATCTCCGCGTCCTCGCGGATCTTCCATGAGGCCGGTAAGACCACCCTGAAGTCGTCGTCGCCGATCCACTGCCGGTCCAGGGAGTGCGGCCATGCCAGGCCGGATTGGCCCACTTGGTAGACGAGGGCAACATCGAGCTCGCCACCGCTGCGCAGGCCCTGGATGGTCTGGGCCGGCTCTGCCACCGAAACCCGCAATTCGATCCCAAGCCCGTTCCACCGTTCATTGCGCAGAATGTCCGGCAGTATGTAGGTGGCCAGGCTGGGGAAGATGCCAAGCCGCAGTTCCTGGGCGGGGGAGTCGTTGGTCCGTGAAGCAGCTGCCATCAGGGCTTCGACGTCGGTCAGTACCTTGGAGGCGTGCCGCGTCATGGTCACAGCGGCTTCCGTCGGAACAACGCTGCGGGCGGAGCGTTGGAAAAGTTCGACGCCGGTATCGCGTTCCAGGGCGGCCATCTGTTGGGAAACTGCCGACGCCGTGTAGCCGAGCTGGGTGGCGGCTGCGGCAAAAGAACCCAGCCTGGTGACTTCAAGTAGCGTCCGAAGATGGAGAAGGTTGACCATCAGCTGTCCTTTTGCTCGATTCTGCCCGCATTCGCGGGGGATTGCGCCGTGAAGAAGCGTCTAGGACACGTTACTCCGGCTGCGACCACCAGCACATCTGGGTGTTCGCCACGCCACACTTTCCAAAGTGTCACGACACGCCGTTACCCCGCGACACGCAGGAGATTAAATGTGGCTAAGTAGTCCACAGGGTGTGGATTTCGTCTCTCACTTCGGCGGAATTCCGGACATTTTGAGGACCGTCGCCTGTGGACGAGCAGTGGATTGAATGACATACTTGTAATACATCATCTTGGGGTTCCGGCGAGGCGCTTGCACTACATGTAGTATCGATTTACGGATTGAGCGGGAAACCAGCACAAGACCACATCAGAGCGTGTTGGCTGTCACGGCAGCCCGCGGGCCGGTATCGGATTCAGTATTTAGTTCCGGTTGAGCCCGCCAGATACGAAGAGCGACAGACTTCAACTAAGGGGACAGGGATCATGACCGTAACGGTTTACACGAAGCCGGCCTGTGTTCAGTGCAACGCAACCTACCGGGCACTCGACAAGAAGGGCATTGCCTACCAGAGTGTCGACATCTCCCAGGACGCCGAGGCCCTCGAGCGCCTCAAGGCACTGGGCTACATGCAGGCTCCGGTTGTCGTGACCGAGCAGGACCACTGGTCCGGATTCCGCCCGGACAAGATCGAGGAACTGGCCCAGGCTGTTTCCTCCGTGGCCTAAGTTTCTTTCCAAACTTCGCCACCGCAG
The DNA here is from genome assembly GCF_042786555.1 of Paenarthrobacter sp. NPDC056912. Lineage (NCBI taxonomy): Bacteria > Bacillati > Actinomycetota > Actinomycetes > Micrococcales > Micrococcaceae > Paenarthrobacter > Paenarthrobacter sp. NPDC056912. The sequence continues at coordinate 211,565 of NZ_JBHUCD010000003.1, read as the reverse complement.
CACACAAAGAATTCCTATGTAGTTGAGGTGACTCCCATGGCACCGCCGGCAGCGGCAACCGTACGCGATGCGACGGAAGTTGTCACCACGAGGAGTCACCTCATCTACTTTTCCTCGACATCCGAGAACACCAAGCGCTTTGTCCAGAAGTTGGGCGTGGATGCAGCACGCATCCCGCTTTACGCCCACAACGCACCGCTTTTGGCCCTTGAACCCTACGTCCTTGTCCTGCCCACTTATGGCGGAACGAACGGCGAAGGTTCGGTGCCGAAACAGGTCATCAAGTTTCTGAACAACCCTGGGAACAGGGAGCTGATACGCGGTGTTATCGGAGCTGGGAACACCAACTTCTCGGACAACTATTGCGCAGCCGGAGACATCATCTCCGTCAAGTGCAAAGTGCCGCATCTTTACAAATTTGAACTCATGGGGACGCCAGAAGACGTCCAAAGAGTCAACGAAGGGCTGGAAAAGTTTTGGACACAACTGTCGCAGAAACAGAAGTAACCGGGGGCGCTGTGGACACGGCCAAGAAGCCACTGCCCGAGGCCTACAAGGGCCTGGGCTATCACGAGCTCAACGCCATGCTGAACCTGTACGGCCCGAACGGTGAAATCCAGTTCGAAGCCGACCGCGAAGCTGCGCACCAGTACTTCCTGCAGCACGTGAACAACAACACCGTTTTCTTCCATGACCTGGAGGAAAAGCTCGACTACCTGGTGAAGAACCAGTACTACGAGCGTGAAACGCTCGACCAGTACACCATGAACTTCATCCGCGATCTCTTCAACCGCGCGTACAAGAAGAAGTTCCGCTTCGAGACCTTCCTGGGCGCCTTCAAGTTCTACACCTCTTACACGCTGAAGACGTTCGACGGCAAGCGTTTCCTGGAGCGCTACGAGGACCGTGTGTGCATGGTTGCCCTGCACCTGGCCCGCGGCAACGAAGACCTGGCCAACCGCCTCGTCGACGAAATCATCGATGGCCGCTTCCAGCCGGCTACCCCCACGTTCCTCAATGCCGGCAAGGCGCAGCGCGGCGAGCTCGTCTCCTGCTTCCTGCTCCGCATCGAGGACAACATGGAGTCGATTGCACGCGCCATCAACTCCGCGCTCCAGCTGTCCAAGCGTGGCGGCGGTGTAGCGCTTTCGCTCACCAACATCCGCGAGCACGGCGCTCCGATCAAGCAGATCGAAAACCAGTCCTCCGGCGTCATCCCCGTGATGAAGCTCCTCGAGGACAGCTTCTCCTACGCCAACCAGCTCGGTGCCCGCCAGGGTGCAGGTGCTGTGTACCTGCACGCCCACCACCCGGACATCCACCGCTTCCTGGACACCAAGCGTGAAAACGCCGACGAGAAGATCCGCATCAAGACGCTCTCCCTGGGCGTCGTGGTTCCGGACATCACGTTCGAGCTCGCCAAGAAGAACGAGGACATGTACCTCTTCTCCCCGTACGACGTCGAGCGCGTATACGGCGTCCCGTTCTCCGATATTTCGGTGACCGAGAAGTACTACGAGATGGTTGACGATTCCCGGATCAAGAAAACCAAGATCAGCGCCCGCGAGTTCTTCCAGACCCTCGCGGAGATCCAGTTCGAGTCCGGTTACCCATACATCATGTTCGAGGACACCGTGAACCGGGCCAACCCGATCGACGGCAAGATCACCATGAGCAACCTGTGCTCGGAGATCCTGCAGGTTTCCTCGCCGTCCATCTACGCTGAGGACCTCAGCTACGAGACCGTGGGCAAGGACATCTCCTGCAACCTCGGTTCGATGAACATCGCCAAGACCATGGATTCGCCGGACTTCGGTCTCTCCATCGAGACGTCCATCCGTGCCCTGAGCGCTGTTTCGGACATGTCCTACATCAACTCGGTGCCGTCGATCGCCCAGGGCAACGCCCAGAGCCATGCGATTGGCCTCGGCCAGATGAACCTGCACGGCTACCTTGCCCGTGAGCACGTCCACTACGGTTCCGAAGAGGGCCTGGACTTCACCAACATCTACTTCTACACGGTGCTGTTCCACGCCCTCCGCGCCTCGAACAGGCTCTCCATCGAGACCGGCCAGAAGTTCGGCGGCTTCGAGAAGTCCACCTACGCCAGCGGCGAGTTCTTCGATAAGTACACGGAGCAGGAATGGACTCCTGAGACGGAACGCGTCCGCGAGCTGTTTGCCGGCCACCACATCCCCACGCAGGATGACTGGCGCGAGCTCAAGGCCTCGGTCATGGAGCACGGTATCTACAACCAGAACCTGCAGGCCGTGCCGCCCACCGGTTCCATCAGCTACATCAACAACTCCACGTCGTCGATCCACCCGGTGGCCGCCAAGATCGAAATCCGCAAGGAAGGCAAGATCGGCCGCGTCTACTACCCGGCACCGTACCTGACCAACGACAACCTGGAGTACTACCAGGATGCCTACGAAATCGGCTACGAAAAGATCATCGACACCTACGCCGCTGCCACGCAGCACGTGGACCAGGGCCTGTCCCTGACGCTGTTCTTCAAGGACACGGCCACCACGCGTGACATCAACAAGGCGCAGATCTACGCATGGCGCAAGGGCATCAAGACCCTCTACTACATCCGTCTCCGCCAGCTCGCGCTGGAAGGGACCGAGGTTGAGGGCTGCGTCAGCTGCATGCTGTAACAAACCGCGCTCATAACTGAAGAGTACGACGGCGGGCCACCACCCGCCGTCGTACGCTTACCTTAAGAACCCACCGCTAAAGGGGATGAAATGACCGAAAAGGTCAAGCTGCTTAGCCACGTCGAGGCAATCAACTGGAACAAGATCCAGGACGACAAGGACGTGGAAGTCTGGAACCGACTGGTCAACAACTTCTGGCTTCCGGAGAAGGTGCCGCTGTCCAACGACGTCCAGTCGTGGCACACCCTGACGCCGGATGAGCAGCAGCTCACCATGCGCGTTTTCACCGGCCTCACCCTGCTGGACACCATCCAGGGCACGGTTGGCGCTGTCTCACTGATTCCGGATGCGATCACCCCGCACGAAGAAGCTGTGTACACCAACATCGCCTTCATGGAGTCGGTGCACGCCAAGTCCTACTCGTCCATCTTCTCCACGCTGTGCTCCACCAAGGAGATTGACGACGCTTTCCGCTGGTCGCTCGAAAACGAGAACCTGCAGAAGAAGGCGCAGATCGTCATGGATTACTACCAGGGCGACGATCCCCTGAAGCGAAAGGTGGCGTCAACGCTGCTGGAGAGCTTCCTGTTCTACTCAGGCTTCTACCTGCCCATGTACTGGTCCTCACGCGCCAAGCTCACGAACACGGCAGACCTCATCCGCCTCATCATTCGTGACGAGGCCGTGCATGGTTACTACATCGGCTACAAGTTCCAGAAGGGCCTGGAGAAGGCTTCCGAGGCCCGCAAGCAGGAAATCAAGGACTACACGTTCGAGCTTCTCTTCGAGCTGTACGAAAACGAAGTCCAGTACACGCACGACCTCTACGACGGAGTGGGCCTGGCCGAGGACGTCAAGAAGTTCCTGCACTACAACGCCAACAAGGCCCTCATGAACCTCGGCTACGAGGCCATGTTCCCGGCTTCCGTCACCGACGTGAACCCGGCAATCCTGTCGGCTTTGTCCCCGAACGCTGACGAAAACCACGACTTCTTCTCCGGATCGGGCTCCTCCTACGTGATTGGCAAGGCTGTCAACACGGAGGATGAGGACTGGGAGTTCTAATTTCTTTCTAAAGAGGCGGGCAGCGAGAAATCGTTGCCCGCCTCTTTCGTGCTCGGGCTTGTTGCCCTACTCCGGTGCAGGGGCGCGGCTGTTGGGCCGGTGTTGCTGCTTTCGTGGTGTGGCCGCAGTCGTCTCGGCGTGTTGGCCGTGGCGGTGCCCAGGTAGCGGAGGGCCTTTCGACTGGTAGGTGTGGCCAGTGGGTGTGCTGACCTCCACGGTGTGCCTGCCACCGGGCACGCTCCGTGAAGTCCAGCCGGGGTTTTCTTTGGTGTGGTTGCAGGCTTCGCAGAGTCCGGCGCCGTTGTCCGCCGTGGTGGTTCCGCCGGAATGCCACGCAATCACGTGGTCGATGTGCCTGATCGGCGCGTCGCAGTAAGGGGTGTGGCAGGTGTCGTCGCGGATTTCGATGAATCGCCTAAGCCGTGGTGGGAAGATCCGGGCTTTGGAGTCTATGGTCAGGAGTTCGCCGGTGGCAGGTGCGGTATAGAGCCGGCGGAGCCAGACGGTGAACGCGGGGTCCTGCGTGGGGCTGGAGTTCTTGCCTGCCACGGGGCGCCGTCCAACCGTGGCAGAGTGGCGGGACGGCGGTTCCCTGCCAGCATCAAGCAGTTTCCTGGCCCACTCCGTTGGGACGATTCCGTACCCCTTGAGCCGGGCCGGTTCGCTGTCGCCTTGGAGGAGCGTGCGGTCGGTCATCACGAGTTGAAGGTCGACACCGCTGATCCCGCCCGGGGTTCCGGTGATTCGTTCGACGAGGGTGTCTGCCATGACTTGGCCTCGGGTCCGGGTGTCACCGCTGGAACGGGCGGAGTCTGCGGCCCGGGTGAGGGCGGCGTAGGCGGCAACCCCTTGGGCGACGGGCAACAATGCTGTCAGGTAGGTCATGGCGTCCGGTGCCGGGCGCAGGCCAACGGTCCGTTCGATCGCGGCGTGGCAGGCGCGTTGGGCCACTGAACGGGGATCCCGGCGGTAGGCGGCGGCTTTCGTGGCGGCTATGATCGCCCGGTCACCCTTCCCCTCAAGAGTGCCGGTATCGGCTGCGAGTTCCTCGTCCACGCCGCGCCGGTCTTCGACGGACAAGCAGGCGGTTTCCTTCACGAGCAGGGTGGCCCGCCACTCGTTCAACTGGCCCGACTCCAACGCCGCCATGGTGCGCGGCATCTCGGTGACCAACGCTTTGGCCAGCCCCAACAACCGTGATCCCCGGTTCGGGGACTCCCGCCGAGCCAGGGCGACTTGAGCCCCCACGGCCTTGCCGCGTTCGGACGCAGGGATGCCGGCTTCGGCTTGTTCCTGTCGTTGGGCGAGGTCAAAGGCCACGGCGATCCTCGCCTGGAGGCCGGTGATGGCCGACTTCATGTCTTCCAGGGCGCGCAATTGATTGATCAGATCACGGCTTACCGTGCGGCTCTCCGGGAGAGCGCCAACGGCCGGGGCCTGACCTTGAACAGGGGCAGGTACCCGTGCGGCCGACAGTGTGGCGGCCTCTCTCATTTCCTGAACCTGCTCCATGTCCATACTCTCCCAGAGGGCTCTGACATTTATGGCCGTTCGTCAACCGGCCCGGCCATGGGGCTTTCATGGCACTGAACCCTCCCGCCCTTGTCCGCGTCTATACATCAGGGGAAGATCATTGACATCGCCGGGGAGGGCACCATGGTTCAGCTTGAGAAGTTTGAAAAGTACTTGATCGAGGAGTTCTACGACGACTACCGGTCCGGTGACATGTCGCATAGGACATTCACCAGACGGGTGGCGTTCATCATGGGAAGCATGACGGCGGCCGCCGCGGCTATGACCTTAGTGGGCTGCACGGCGGACGAGGTACCCAAGAGCACGGACCCGATGCCCACGTCGTCAGCAGCATCGCCGGGAGGCGCCACCACCGCGGTTCCCAACGCTAAGAGCCCGTTGTCCGTTCCGGAGGGCGCGGCCGGGCTGACAACGGCCACGGTGAAGTTGGCTTCTGGCGGTACTGAGATCAGCGGCTATCTTGCCCGGCCCGAGGGCAACAATGCCGGCCCGGGGGTCCTGACCTGTCATGAAAACCGAGGCCTCACACCCCATATCCAGGACGTGGCCCGACGCTTCGCCAAAGAAGGCTACGCGGCGTTGGCACTGGATCTGCTCAGCAGGGAAGGCGGCACAGCGACCATGGATCCGGACGCTGTCCCCGGTGCGCTGACGCAGGCCGGTGCACAACGCCATGTCGGGGACTTCAAAGCAGCCTTCGACTACCTCAACAGCCAGGACTTCGTCGAAAACGGCCGCATCGCCATGATTGGGTTCTGCTTCGGCGGTGGCATCACCTGGCAAGCGTCCACGGAGATCACGGGCCTCAAGGCAACCTCCGCGTTCTACGGGCCAGCACCGGACCTGGCCAAGGTTCCCACCATCAAGCCTGCAGTGTTTGGTGTGTACGCCGAAAACGATGCGCGGATCACCGGCGCCATGCCCCAACTCAGGGATGCCTTGGATGCCACCGACGTCAAACACCAAATCAAGGTTTACCCAGGTGTGGACCACGCGTTCCACAACGATACAGGGGAGCGATACGTCGAGGCCCAGGCGACGGCAGCGTGGAACGACACGTTGGCGTGGTTCAAAGCCAACGTCTGACTCACGGCTGCAGGCGCCCGGTCTGGCTCGCCAATTCTGCCTCCAACGTTTCGATGCTCGGCAAGCTGGACACGAATTCGTCGGGCAGCGACTCAGCAATGGAGGTCCGCCACTCCGCAATGCCCACTGGTGCGTTGAACCCACGCAGTGCATATTCGGCCACCACGCTGTTCTTTTCCTTGCACAACAGCAAACCGATGGTCGGTTTGTCATCGGGGTGCGCCATGAGATCGTCCACGGCCGCCATGTACATTCCCAACTGTCCAAGGAAGCCGGGTTCGAATTTGACGGCCTTTAGCTCGATCACCATGTAGCAGCGCAGCTTCAAGTGGTAGAACAGCAGATCAGCAAAGAACTCGTCGCCGGCAATTTCCAACCGCACCTGCTCGCCGACAAAGGCGAACCCCTGGCCCAGTTCCAAAAGGAACTTCTCCACATGTTGGACCAGCTGCAACTCCAGTTCCCGTTCGCTGTGCCGGTCAGTCATTGCCAGGAAATCAAACACGTAAGGATCCTTGGTGGCCTGCTGCGCGAGGTCGGAGTCGGCCTGGACCATGGTGGAGGCGAAATTGGTGATCGCCTGGCCGGAGCGCTCGTGCAAGCGAGTGGAGATCTGGTGGGCCAGGACGTTCCGCGACCAGCCGTGCTGGGCCGCGGCCGCTGCGTACCAAAGCCGCGTGGCGGCGTCGTCGAGCTTTTCCAGGAGCGCGATCTGGTGGTACCAGGGCAACGTTGCAAGCGGTGCTTGCAACATTGGGAAGTCGGGCCACGCCTGGGCGAAGCTCTTCATGTACCGCAGGTTCCTGGGGGAGAAACCCTTTGCTTCGGGGAACCTGGTCCGGATGTCCGCCGACAACCGCGTCACCACTTTGGCGCCCCATCCTTGCTCGGATTCCCGTTCTGCGAGTTGCCGGCCGATGCTCCAGTAGGAGTTCAATAGTTCGCTGTTGGCCGCTGCCACTGCCCGGGTGCGGCCCGTACGGACCTGTTGCGCGACGGTCTTCAGCAGGGTGGGGTACCAGTCGGGCATGGACGAAGCGGCGGGGACCCCCGGAAATGAGGCCTCGGTTGCGAGCTCTTGGGACGGCATGTGTCTCCTGTCGGTTGCTGTTGGCAACACGCTATGGGGAGGCACTGACAGAATGGACGGGTGAGTGATGCAGGCGAATTCGTCGATCTGGCGCTGCAGCGTGAGTCGTCATGGGAGAAGGCCATGGAAACCCGTGAGCGCCTCGGCGGGAGCCTGAAAGTGTACGGTGCGTCAGTGGGCGCAGTGCGCGGAACAATTAGGGATGCGCTGAAGAGGTATAAGAACCTCAGCCATGACGATATCGCCGCCCTGAGCTCGGAACTGTGGGACGAACCGGTCTTCGAACGGCGCCTCGCGGCCGTGGTTTTGCTGCAAACCAAAGTCGGCCTTCTCGTCAACACGGATCTGACCCGGATCGAAGGCTTCATCAGGGACGCCGGGACACTGGAACTGGTGGATCCGCTGGCCAAGGACGTCCTGCGGCCCCTGCTCTCCCGGCTCGCCGGGCAGGCTAAGGATCGTGCGGAGCGCGTGGTGGAACGCTGGGGCCAAGACCCTGACCATCAATTGCGTCGCGCCGCGGCCCTGGCTCTGGGCGCCGACACCCCTTGATAAGCATCAGTGACCGGCCTAGCGTTTCCCTCAACACATGCCACGTGCCATTTTTCGTGAAGTGAGAGGGTCGTTCATGAAATCGCTCTGGTTGGATCGGGAACCCCGTTTTAGGTCGGATGCCATTCCTTCCGGGAGTCATTTCGACACTGTAGTGGTAGGCGCCGGAATTACCGGACTCGTTGCCGCACTGATGTTGTCCCGATCAGGCCAACGGGTTGTCGTGTTCGAGGCTCGCACCATCGGTGCGGTCAGTACGGGTAACACCACCGGAAAGCTGAGCCTGTTGCAAGGCGGGGTGCTTTCTTCCCTCCGCACCGAATATCCCCTGAAGGTGGTCCGCGCCTACGTGGAGGCCAACAAGACAGGGCAGGCCTGGTTGTTGCAGTATTTGGAGCAGCAGGGTGTTCCTTTCCAACGCAGGACGGCGGTAACTTTCGCAACCACCGACGACGGCGGCCAGCGGCTACGCAAGGAAGCCGCGGTTTCGCGGGACGCAGGTTTGGATGTCCACTTCAGCCGGGATTCTGGACTTCCATTCTCGGTAGTGGAAGCGCTGGAGCTGGAGAACCAAGCACAATTCCACCCGATGGAAGTCCTTGACACCCTCGCCCTGGACATCCGCCAGCATGGCGGCCTGGTTGTCGAGGGCGTGCAGGTACAGAACGTGGGTTCAGGGCACCCCCAGGTGGTTTCCACCCGCAAGGGTGCCTTCACAGCAGACACCGTTGTGCTGGCCACGGGAACCCCAATACTCAACCGCGGGCTGTACTTTGCCAAGCTTGAGCCACACCGCTCCTACGCGGCAGCATTCCGTCCACCGGAGGGGACGACGATCCCTCAAAGCATGTATCTCTCCATCGATTCGCCCACCCGCTCCCAGCGCACCCACCCAACGCCTGAGGGGGAGCTGTTGCTGGTGGGCGGCTTCGGCCATGAAGCCGGCAGGTCAGAATCACCGCAATCGCACGTTGACAGCCTCCTCGAGTGGACGAACCAGCATTACCCAGGTGCTGAGGCAACCCACACCTGGTCCGCCCAGGACTATAGGGCCACCAATCTCATGCCGTTCTTCGGAAAGCTCCCGCGAGGCCGTGGCCACATTTTCTTCGGCACTGGGTACAACAAATGGGGGATGAGCAATGGGACCGCAGCCGCGCTGTCCATCACCTCGGACATCCTAGGAGGGCAATCCGATTGGGCTACCACGATCCACCACAGGGTAACTTCGCCCAAGGGTGCCGCCGAGGCTGTCCGGCACAACGCGAGCATCGCGCGACGGATGGCGGAGGACAGGAAAAGGGTCAAGAACAATCCTGAAATCACCGACGACACGACACCGCCGGAGGGGGCCGGCGTCGTGGGCCTCTACAAAGGCGAACCTGCCGCAGTGTCCACCGTGGACGGCAACGTCTGCATGGTCTCGGCCAGTTGCGCGCATTTGGGCGGCCTGTTGAGTTGGAACGACGCTGAGAAATCGTGGGACTGTCCATTGCATGGGTCCAGGTTCACTCCCACGGGCAAGTACCTTGAGGGGCCTGCGACACATCATCTGCAGAGGTCGCCCGCCAAAAAGAAGGGCTAAGTCAGCCGGTCTATGCGGCGCCGGGTCTGGTCAGCGGCGCGTCGCTGCTGGGTTGCTGCCCTCACGGCGATTTTCCTCTCCGCTTCTGCGGCGTCGGCATCCCGGGTGATTCCGATCAGCTCTGCTTCCAGGGATGCCAGACGCTTCTTTGCGTCACTGATCCCGGCTTGGACTTCTGAGCGTCTGCCTGCGAGTTCGTTGACCGCCTCCCATGCTTTCGTGGCCGTAGCCTCGGCCTCCCGTGCCGCGTGGTCGGCTTGGTCGAAGTCGCGACGCGCTTCCGCCAACGCCGCTTGGCGCTTTTCGGCTCGGCGATCGGCCAGTGAGGTGGCCTCTTCCCTGGGCGATGGCGTCTTCGGACCAACCGGTTCCTCGGCGGGAGGTGTTGGTTCTGTCTTGGCCGCGGGATTCGCGGGGGCTACGAAGCCCGAATCGTTGTCGTCGTCGGGTCCGGCTGCGGCAATGGCGCCGCTAACGTCCACGGACTCAAAGCCGCTGCCGCTCAGCCCCCGCACCAGCCGCCCCGTCCGCACCGCCGCGGCAGCACCGGCGTCGGCCATGGCGGCCCTGAGTGTCTGTTCGACGTCGCCGGCTGCCGACGCGCTGAGCGGGCCTCCCAGTTCACTCGCCAGGTCCTTGGCGGAGTTCACCGCCGACGTCAGTTGCCCTTGCCGTTGTTGACTGAGTCCGCGGAAAGCTTCGACATCCGACTCTTCCTGGGCGGAGCGCAGCGCCGCACCAAAGCGAACGACGCCGTCAATCACCTCGGGCCTGTGAAGGGCCAGCATGTTGATGGCCCAGGCAGCGGCGGCAGGCTTTGGGAGGCCGCCGATTTCCTGGGCAAGGTCCTTGTTGCCGGCTTCTTTGAGCGTGCGTGCCAGTGCCGTTCGCTCGGCAATGAAGTCTCGAGGCATCGCGGCGTACAACTTCCGGGCGGCGTCGCGAAGATCCATGAACCCATCCTAGGGTCGGGGACAATCCCGCAGTGCGTTCGTGCGCAGGGCAGTGACCGCAGCACCGTGTCCTCAACACTGCGGCCCTTAGGGTAGCCTAAGTCAGTGGACCAGATCATGAGCTTGCCCTTTGGCGTCGCACTGGCGGCGCTTTTCGCGATTGTCATGATCCGCGTCAACGCCACGTACTGGATTGGACGGGGAGCGGTGGCCGGCTTTGCGCACACCCGCTTCGGCAGTTCCCTGCAGGGACCTAAAGCAGCCCGGGCCCAAGCCCTGATTCAGCGCTGGGGTCCGTACGCCGTCGTGCTTTCCTTCCTTACCATCGGCCTCCAGACGGCCATTAATCTGGCTGCTGGAGCGGGGCGTATGCCGTTGCGACGGTACCTGCCTGCGGCCATTGTTGGTTCCGTCGTCTGGGCATTCCTCTATGCGACCATCGGCCTCGCCGCGCTGGAAGCGTGGCTTGCGGTAGCAGCGGCGTCGCCTGTTGGAGCAGCCTTGGGTGCGGCCGCCTTGGCCGCCATTATTGTGTGGGTGGTCGTAGTCCGCCGGCGTCGGGCAGCGGCCAAATCAGCGGATACAGTGGTCTGAGTTCTACTGCTGGATCGGCGAAAGGCTCGGGTTGACTACTGCATTACCGGAACTGGCGGACGGCAATTCTTATTACGAATCGTTGGGCGAGGGCCGCTACCGCTCCACGATCCATGCCCAAGGCGCATGGAATCCGCACGAGCAACACATGGCGCCAGCTTCGGGGATCATCGCCGATGCCCTTGTGCGCCACGAGCCCAGGGACGATGTTCGCCTGGCACGGATCAGTTATGAAATCCTCGGGCTGATCCCCGGCGGCGAATTCCAGGTCACCACCTCAACGCTGAGGCCAGGCAGAACCATCGAACTTGTACAGGCCGAGCTCTCTGCCGGGGGCCGCGTGGCCATCCGGGCTTCGGCCTGGCGCATGATCACCAGCGACACCAGCGCCGTGGCCGCCGTGGAAGATGAGCCCATGCCGGCACCGGATGAATGCAAGCCATGGGACGGCGCCAGTGTGTGGCCAGGCGGTTACATCCGTTCCTTGGAGATGCGCTTGGCCGAAGGCCACCGTCCGGGGTCCGGCAGGGTGTGGATCCGGACCTCGCATCCGTTGACAGACCGGGATGACAGCACGGATCTCGCCCGGTTGATGGGCCTCGTGGACACAGCCAACGGCATTGCGGCCCGTGTTCCTCCTGGCGAAAACAGCTACATCTTCCCTAACGTCGACCTGCAGATCCACATGTACAGGGCTCCCGCCGGCGAATGGTTGGGTTTGGACAACAAGGTTTCCTTCGGGGCCGACGGCATTGGCCTGACGTCCACTGTGCTCCACGACGTCAGCGGACCTTTCGGCAGGGCCGAGCAGATCCTTACCTTGAGGGAGAGCTGATGAGCGGGGCCGAAGCCGTGCGGGGGCAGCTCACGGCATACCGTCAGAACGAATCCCTGGGTGCTGCAGAAGACCTCGACTTCGCATTGGAGCTCCTCAAGCGCGCCCGGAGCGGTCAGTTGGGTCCCTCCCTTCGCCTGTACCGCCCGAAGCCTACGGTTGCCTTTGGTCAACGCGACGCGAACCTGCCGGGCTTTGCCGCTGCCGAGGACGCGTGCCGTGAATTGGGGTTCGAGCCTTTGGTCCGCAAGGCAGGTGGGCGCGCTGCTGCCTACCACGAAGGTTCCCTCGTGATCGATCACGTTGAGCCGCATCCTGACGCGATCGTTCGCGCCAAGGCGCGGTTCTCGGAGTTCGGCGAATTGCTGGCAGGGGCTCTTCGCAGCGTGGGTGTCCACGCCGCCGTCGGCGAGATCCCCGGGGAGTACTGCCCTGGCGAGTTCAGCGTTCACGGCGAGGACCCGGATTTCCCCGCGCACCGGATCAAGTTGATCGGCACAGCACAACGGGTAGTCTCCGGTGGATGGCTGTTCAGCTCCGTGATCGTGGTGGAGAACTCCCGGCCCATCCGCGAGGTACTGACGGCCAGTTATGCCGCCCTTGGCCTGGACTGGGACCCTGCAACCGCAGGCGCGGCAAGCGACTTGCTGCCCCATCTGGATGTGAAAACCGTTGAGGACGCGGTGATTGAGGCCTACCGCGGCTACGCGAACATCGTCGACGGCCACTTCCGGAGCCTCGCGGTTTAGCCGCCGCAGGTCCCGTTGAGTCCCCTCCACGCCGGGTCTAGGCTGAGGGAAGCAGCTAACCCGATCACGGGAATCGTGGTGGAACGATGGGCCGGAAGAAGGATCCAGTTGAGGATTCAGACGTAGACCTTAGCGTGGGTCCACCCAAAAGGTCGGCCGCCGGTCTGCCAAGCCTGAGCGAAACACTTCCGCATGCCATGGCCTACATGGGTCCATCGAGGGCATGGAAGACGCTGAGTGCCGTCAATCAAAAAGACGGCTTCGACTGCATGAGCTGCGCGTGGCCTGACCCTCCGGAACGCAAGGCTGCCGAATTCTGCGAGAACGGTGCCAAGGCCATCGGCTGGGAAGCTGAACCGCTGAGGATCCCCACTGCTTTCTGGGCCGAGAACACCCTGGCCTCCCTTGGACAACGCTCTGAGTTCTGGCTGGGCCAACAGGGCAGGTTGGTAGAACCGGTGTACAAGGCCGCGGATTCGGACCACTACGTTCCTATCGGGTGGGATGACGCGTTTGGGATCATCGCCCGGGAGCTGAATGCGCTGGAAACCCCGGACCAGGCGACCTTCTACACCAGTGGCCGGACCAGTAACGAGGCAGCCTTCCTCTATCAGCTGTTCGTGCGGGCTTTTGGGACCAACAACCTCCCGGATTGTTCCAATATGTGCCACGAGTCCACCGGCGTTGCCATGGGGGAGACCATCGGCGTGGGCAAGTCGGCCATCTCCTACACGGACTTCGCCAAGGCTGAGCTGATCATCATCATGGGCCAGAACCCTGGCACCTGCCATCCTCGGATGCTCACGGCCCTGGAAGAGGCCAAGATTGCAGGGGCGCAGATAGTTGCCGTGAATCCGCTCCCTGAGGCCGGCCTGATCAACTTCAGGAACCCGCAAACACCCCGTGGCCTGGTTGGGCGGGAAACAGACCTCGCGGATCAATTCCTGCACATCCGGATCGCCGGGGACATGGCATTGTTGCAAGCTGTCTCCAAGCGCGTTCTCGACGCCGAAAGGGCGGCGCCCGGGTCAGTCCTGGACCGTGCGTTCATTGACGGGCATTGCCAGGGATTCGTGGGCTTCGCGGCGCACCTGGCTTCACTGAAAGAACGCGATGTGTTCGAGGCTACCGGGTTGAGCGGCGGTGAAATCGATGAACTCGCTCAAAGATACATACACGCCGACCGGGTCATCATCACCTGGGCCATGGGGCTCACGCAGCACAAGAAAGCAGTCCCGACGATCAAGGAAATCATCAACCTGTTGTTGTTGCGCGGGAACATTGGCAAACCCGGCGCAGGTCCGTCCCCGATCCGCGGTCACAGCAATGTCCAAGGTGACCGGACCATGGGCATCTGGGAAAAGATGCCGGCTCGCTTCCTGGATGCCCTCCAGCAGGAATTCTGCTTCGATCTGCCGCGGTCTCCCGGACTGGACGCCGTGGACAGTATCCGCGGGATGCGTGATGGCAGGATCAAGGTGCTGTTGGCGTTGGGCGGAAACCTGGTCCACGCGATTTCAGATACCGCTGTGGCTGAGGGGGCGGTGCGAGGCACCCGTCTGTCCGTGCAGATTTCCACCAAGCTGAACCGCTCGCACGTGGTGGTCGGTGAGCAGGCTCTGATCCTGCCCACGCTTGGCCGGACGGAGATAGACCGCCAAGGCGGGGCTGAGCAGTTCGTCACGGTGGAGGACACTGTTTGTGCCGTGCATCGCTCGGCCGGGCCGTTGGAACCGATCGCCCCGGGGGTGTTGTCCGAGGTCGCCATTGTCACCCGGCTAGCCCAGGCTGTCTTGGGCAACAGGGTGACTGTTGATTGGGCCGGCCTCCGCTCGGACTACAACGGCATCAGGGAACACATCTCCCGCGTGGTGCCAGGCTTCGAGGACTTCAACACCCGTATCCGGGAGAAGGACGGCTTTGTCCTGCCGCATGGGCCAAGGGACAGCAGGACCTTCCCCACCGCTACGGGCAAGGCCATGTTCACGATTAATGAGCTTGAGACCATCCAGGTTCCCGCAGGCCGGCTGCTGTTGCAGACCGTTCGCTCCCACGACCAGTTCAACACCACCACGTATTCCATGAACGACCGCTACCGGGGCATCAAGAAGGGGCGAATGGTGCTGCTGGTCAATCCGCTGGACCTGGAGGAGCTGGGCTACGAGGACGGCGGATACGTTGACGTTCACAGCGAGGCCGACGACGGCGTGGACCGTGTCCTGCCACAGTTGCGTTTGGTGTCTTACCCCACGGCCAAGGGGTGCGCTGCTTCGTACTATCCGGAGGCGAACGTGCTGGTGCCCTTGGATTCGACGGCGGAGGAGAGCAACACGCCTGCTTCGAAGTCGGTGATCATCCGGCTTGAGCCGGCTGCGGCCCCGGACTTCGAGGCAGCAGCCGGCCGACGTCAATGACGGTACCGGTTTAGTGGCCCCGTGCGATCCATTCGTCGAGGTGCGGCTTCTCCGCACCGACGGTGGTGGAGTCACCGTGTCCTGTGCGGACCACTGTGTCCCCGGGCAGGGTCAGGAGTTTGGTCCGGATGGATTCGATGATGGTGGGGAAGTCGCTGTAGGACCGGCCCGTGGCCCCCGGTCCGCCCTGGAAGAGGGTGTCGCCGCTGAAGAGCGTCCCTTGGCCAGGCAGATGGAACGAGACGGATCCCGGCGAGTGGCCGGGTGTGTGGATGGCCGTCACCGTTGCCCCGGCGACGACGAACTCGTCGCCGTCGACGATCGCGACATCAGGATCGGCTTCAGGGAACACCGCACGCCACAGCATCCAGTCGTCCTGATGCAGGTGGATGGGGGCTTTGACCAGTTCCCGGAATGCCTCTGCGGAGCGGATATGGTCGTCATGGCCATGGGTGAGCAGGATGGCTTTGACCGTGCGGCCGTTGACGGCTTCCGCTATCGCAGCCGGGTTGTGGGCGGGGTCGATAACGATGCACTCGGAATCGTTGCCGATGATCCATACGTTGTTGTCCACGTCCCAGGTTCCGCCGTCGAGGGAAAATGTCCCGGACGTGACTACGTGGTCGATGCTCACGTTGTTGATGTCGTTCACAGCTCTACCACCGATCGGAGAACAGCACCCTGGTGCATTTTGTCGAACGCTTCTTCGACCTGGTTGATGGTGATGCGCTCGGTGACGAAGGCGTCAAGGTCCAGCTTGCCCTGCTTGTAGAGGTCCACCAGCATGGGGAAGTCGCGTGAGGGCAGGCAATCGCCGTACCAGGACGATTTGAGGGATCCGCCGCGACCGAAGACGTCCAGCAGGGGCAGCTCCAGGGTCATCTCCGGTGTGGGGACGCCTACCAGGACAACGGTTCCTGCGAGGTCGCGGGCGTAGAAAGCCTGCTTGTAGGTTTCGGGACGGCCGACGGCGTCGATCACCACGTCGGCGCCGAATCCGCCGGTGAGCGCCCGGATCGCCTCCACGGGGTCGCCGGCTGATGAGTCGACGGTGTGGGTGGCGCCCAGGTCCTTGGCGCGCTCGAGCTTCTTCGCATCGATGTCCACGGCAATGATGGTGGTAGCGCCAGCGAGCGCGGCGCCCGCGATGGCTGCTACGCCAACTCCTCCACAGCCGATGACGGCCACTGAGTCTCCGCGCTTGACGCCGCCGGTGTTGAGCGCCGCGCCCAAACCTGCCATGACGCCGCAGCCGAGCAGGCCGACGGCGGCGGCATCGGCGTCGGGGTCTACCTTGGTGCACTGGCCAGCGGCGACCAGGGTCTTTTCGATGAATGCGCCGATTCCCAGCGCGGGGGAGAGCTCAGTGCCGTCCTCGAGGGTCATTTTCTGGGTGGCGTTGTGGGTGTTGAAGCAGTACTGGGCCTGGCCGCGGTTGCAGGCGCGGCAGTTGCCGCAGACGGCACGCCAGTTGAGGACCACGCGGTCTCCGGGGGCCACGTCTGTGACATCGGGGCCGACGGCACTGACCACGCCGGTTGCTTCGTGTCCCAGCAGGAACGGGAAGTCGTCGCTGATGCCGCCGAGTTTGTAGTGGAGGTCTGTGTGGCAAACGCCGCTGGTCAGGATGTCCACCAGGGCTTCACCGGGACCGGGTTCGGGAACCAAGATGGTTTCGAGGGTTGCCGGCGCCCCTTTGGAGCGGACGACGACGCCTTTGACTGCGTGGACCATGGATTGTTCCCTTCGGGCTTGCGGAGAGCGGGCCCGGGGTTAAAGCAGCAGGGCCCGCTACGGATTCCCATTCTGTCTATCACAAGTGGCAGACAGTGCGTGGTTTGTTCCGAGCGGGCCCTCAAAGATGCCGGTGCGGTGCTGGCAGCCTAGGCTGCCAGGCGGCTCTCCACCTCTGAGGCCGAAGGGTTGGTGGCCGCTGTGCCGTCCGGGAAGAGCACGGTGGGAACGGTGCGGTTTCCTCCGTTGAGCTTCTCGACGAGTTCGGCAGTGCCATCGACTTCTTCGATGTTGATCTCGGTGTAGCCGATGCCCTTGGCGTCCAGCTGCTTCTTCAGGCGGTTGCAATAACCGCACCAGGTGGTCGAGAACATGGTGATGGTGCCGGAGTCGGGAGTGAAATCCACAGAGCTCTCCTCAGTTTTGGTCGTTTGCACGGGATGGTTCGTTGATGTCAACGGTAACCCGGGTCCGAATAATTCCCTTCCCGCCGGATGCCGGGGTTACGTCACATGCCGGTGCTGGTGCCTTTTTCGAGGACAGGGCAGACTGTTCGCATGTGTGGACGCTATGTGATGGCCCGTGCGGTGGGGGACCTGCTCGCCGACTTTGACGCCGAACTTGAAAATGAGATTGCCCTCGAAAAGTCGTGGAATGTGGCTCCGACGGATGCGGTTCCGATCGTCTTGGAGAGGCTCGTCGATGAAAGCCTGAAACGGCAGCTCCACGTTGCCAAGTGGGGACTCGTGCCGTCGTGGGCCAAGGATCCCAAGGGTGGCGCCCGGCTCATTAATGCCCGCAGCGAAACCCTTTTGGAGAAGCCATCCTTCCGCAAGGCGGCGGTTGCCAGGCGATGCGCGGTTCCCGCTGACGGCTACTACGAGTGGAAGAAGGGGGAGGGGAAGAGCAAGCAGCCCTATTACGTGCACCCGGGTGACGGCCATGGATTGGTCTTTGCGGGTTTGTACGAGTGGTGGCGGGACCAGTCGGTGTCTTCCGACGATCCCGGCCGTTGGTTGCTGTCCATGTCCATTCTTACTGCCGATACTCCTACGGCAGATTCTGCCCGGACGCGGCGCAGTGCTTCGGTCTTCGATGAACTGACTACCCTCCATGACCGAGTTCCCCTGCCGATGAGCACGGAGACGATGGAAGCCTGGCTGGATCCCCGCGAGAAGGATGCCGCGGGTTTGGTGGACATGGTCAGGGAGAGGGCGCACGATGCCGCTGCCGGGTGGACGCTGGACCCTGTGGGCGCAGCGGTGGGGAATGTACGCAACAACTCGCCGGAATTGATTGAGCCTGTGGAAGGGCTCTTCTAGCTTGAACCCTGCGGCTGCGGTGTCAGAGGGCTTCGGTGACAGGTACTCCGGACTGGAACTCCCGCCCGTCCGCTTCACTGAAGGCAGTCATGATGTGGCCCTTGCTGAGGCCGTGGATGGCTGACGCCGGGAAATTTCCGGTGATGACGTTGCCGGAGTGCTCCACGCCCTTGATGTCGTAGTTTTCCTCCGCGCTGAGGGAATGGTTGAACGAAAAGAACGAGACCGCCTCTCCGTTCATGAATTCGATGCCTAGCCTCCGCTGGGAGGAGTAGTCCTCGCTGGCAGCAACAAGGCCCACGACGTAGGCGCCGGAGCCAGGTATGTTGCCGTCAATTTCGAACCGTGCCACGAGGTTGTCGTCCGCGGCGGTGATGCTGACCTGCTTCAGGAGTGCGTCATGGGTGCTCATGCCACAATCCTGCTCTGTGGACCCGCTGCCGTCCACCCCTTGGCCATCATCCTTCCAGGAGCCGCCGGACTGTTGCGGCCACCGTGGATCTGTCGATCCGCTGACCCTGCCGAGCGGTCAGCAGGTGCAGGGCAAGGCCGTCACTATAGTCGGAAACTGCTTCAGCCCGGGCCCGTGATTCAGGGATTCCCATGGTGTCAAGCAGTTGCGCCAAAGCCGACACCAGCCGCTCATGGCCGGCGGCCACCACCTCGGGCTGGTCGAGGGCAAAGACGAAGCGTGCCCGGGTGAGTTCGGCGTTTTCGTGAGCGAGTCCCATGACCGCCCCGGCGATTTGCTCCGCCAAGGATGCGGCCGACGTCGGAAGCTCCAACCGTCCCTGCTCCAGCATGAGGCTGTCCAGTTCTTCAACACGGTCGACGGCGGCACCCACCAGCGCTGCACGGTTGCGGAAATAGTTCGAGGTAGTTCCGACGGCGACACCGGCTTGGGCGTCTACAGCTCGGTGGGTGAGCCCTTTGAGGCCTTGGGCGGAGACGACTGCGAGCGCGGCGTCGGCTAACTGTGTTCGTCGGTCAGGCATGGCGAAAGTCTAGCTTCAACCCCTATCAACACTACAAATGTAGTAGTACAGTGTGGGAATGAAAAAAGTTGACATCATCGGCGGCGGAATTGCCGGGCTGGCGCTCGCAGGCGTACTCGACCCCGGCAGATTCGACGTCACCCTGCATGAGCAAAGACCCCAACTCCCCACAGTCGGAACAACCCTGGCCATGTGGCCGCAAGCCCAGCGGGCATTGTCTGACCTCGGGATACTCGGTGCCGTGCGGAGCCGCGGCGCCATCATCAAGTCCGGCGCACTTCGCAGCCCCTCCGGAGAGCCCATGCTTTCAATGGAGGGAGAGGGGCTGGTAGGAATTTCACGGCCGGAACTGCTGAAGCTACTGGACACGGCGGTGCCGGATACCGTCACCAGGGTGGCCCGGAGGGTGGAGCGCACCCCACGCGGGGCCTGGCTGACTGTGGGAGCCGATGGCGTCAACAGTGTGGTTCGGCGGGACATGTGGGGCCGGCGAAGTGCTGCCCGGCCCACTGCCTTCCTTGCCGTCCGGGGAGTCGTCCCAGGAACGCCCGCACCGGAAGACGTCGGCGAATACTGGGGCAGGGGCGAGATTTTCGGCTTGGCCCCCGCTGGAGATGGAACCAACTGGTACGCCTCATACCGATCCGATCTGGGACCGGACAAGGTGGACGTCGCAGAAGCCCTTGACGCGACTCGAACCCGCTATGCCCGCCATTCGCCTGCCGTGCAGGGCGTCCTCGCCATCGCCACTGCGGAAAATTCCCTGGCCCAACGCATCTGGACAACCCCGCCACTGCGCCGTTACGTGCGGAGCAACGTGGTGCTGGTAGGGGATGCCGCGCACGCTATGACCCCCAACCTTGGCAGGGGCGCCTGCGAAGCGCTGATCGATGCCGTCACTTTGGGCAAGCTGCTCAACGAGCTGCCCTTGGAAAAAGCGCTCGCCGCCTATGGCAGGAAGCGTGTACTCCGCACCCAGCAGCTCCGGCTGGCCTCATCCCTGATGGGAAGCGTCGCACTCGCGCAAGGAATGCAACCATTGCGCGACTCCCTGCTGAAGCAGGCGGGCAAGCGTATAGCGCGAAGCCGGGAAAGGGATCGAACTTCGAAGTAGGTTTTGTCCGAACGTCGGCGTAAACTCGAATTATTCGAACATACTTTCGAATGAAATCGTTCGGCGTAAAGAGGTGTGGAAATGGGGCTGTTCAGCGAGGCCGTGGAGGTCACCTGCACAGACACGGGCCAGCCACAGGCAGTCCAATGGAAAGGGACCTCCTACACCGTCACCAACGAGCCCGTTCGCTGGTACGAACGGCGCCAATGGTGGGTAGAAGAAAGCCGCGCCCCCCTGGGAACCGGAGCAGGCCTGGTGGATCACGAGATCTGGCGAGTACAACTCCTACCCGCGCAGTCAGACGCCAACCACACCATCACCCTGGACCTGGTCCGCCACCTCGGCAGCAGCCGTTGGCGGCTCCTTCGTATTCACGACGCCGCACCAGCACAAGCCGTCGAACCCGACGAAGCCGCGTGACCCTTGAGTTTCACCCACCTTCACGTCTCAACGGCCTTCAGCGCACACTACGGTGTCTCCTGGCCTGAGGAACTCGCCCAAACCGCCGCAACAGATGGCGCCACAGCGCTCGCCTGCACGGACCGGGACGGCCTCTACGGCACCATCAAACACCTCAAGGCGTGCATGGACGCAGGCATCGACCCCATCGTGGGAGTCGACCTCGCAATCTTCGACGACGACGGCGACCACCGCACCCAAGTCGCGGGCCGCGTCGTCGTACTCGCCCACGGCAACAACAACGGTGCCGGCTACCGTGCACTATGCCGCCTCGTCTCCGACGCCCACGCGCGCACCACCGGCAAAGCCGGGGGAGCAGTCCCCGTAGCAGTAACCCGGGGAGAACTCGCATCCCGCACACTGGACCCAAAAACCCTGAAACCGGTACTGACCGTACTGCTCGGACCAGACTCAGACGTAGGCCGCGCCATGGGCGGACGCAAATACCTCCGCCCAAGGACCCTCTTCAAGCAATGGATCGACGCCATGCCGCCCGGAACCATCGTGGCCGAAACCGTCTCCCACCTCAGTGCACCGGGAGAGCCCCTGAGCACCTCCCACGCAGTACGCATGCTCAAACTCGCCCTCGAATACAATGTCCCGGCCGTCCTCACCAACGCCGTCCGCTACTGCGCCCAAGACGGAGCAGCCACCGCCGACGTCCTCGACTCAGCGCGCACCCTGAAATCGCTCCCCGAACTCTCAGCCGCGCCCCTGCTCCAACCCACAGGGCAAGGCTGGCTCAAAAACGCCCAACAAATGCTTCAACTCGGCAAAGAAATCATGCACTCCGCCGGACAAGGAAAGGCCGACCTCAACAAACTGCTCGCCAACACAGAAGCGCTCGCCGACAAATGCCGCATTGATCCCGTACTGGACATGGGATGGAAGAAACCCGTCGTACCTGAAGCCTCCATCATCGGCATCGACTGCGACCCCATGGTCGAACTCACGCAGCGCTGCGCCGCCGGAATCACCCAACGTTTCCCGGACATCAACAGGGAAGCGGAAAGACGAATGCGCTCGCGGTTGGAGCATGAGCTCGGGATCATCGGCAGGCTCGGCTTTGCTTCCTACTTCCTCACGGTTGCCGAGGTCTCCAAGATGATCCTGGATATGGGTGTCCGGGTGGCTGCACGTGGATCCGGCGCCTCAAGCCTGGTCAATTACCTGATCAACATCAGCCAGGTCGATCCGATCCGGCACGACCTCATCTTTGAACGATTCCTTTCCGGCCGCCGCTCAACGCTGCCGGACATCGATATCGACGTCGAAAGCGCCGAACGGCACAACGTCTACCGAAAGATCTTTGACCGTTTCGGGGCCGAACGCGTCACCCTCATGAGCATGCAAAACGGCTACCGGGCGCGTGGTGCTGTTCGGGATGCAGGGATGGCACTGGGAATGGACGATGACGAGGTAGGGGAAATAGCCAAGCAGCTTTGGAGGTTCTCAGCCCGCAAGTTTCGTGAGGCTTTGGTGGAAAAACCGGAACTCCGGGATTTTGCCGGGCGTGTGGAGCGGGGAGGGGCGGATGAGAACCAGCAATTGGACCTCCTGGTGGACCTTACCGAGAGGCTTGACCGTTTGCCGCGGCACATCTCCATGCATCCCTGCGGAGTGATATTGGGGGATGCCACCTTGTTGGACAGAACCCCTGTCCAACCCAGCGGCCTGGGCTTGCCCATGAGCCAGTTCGATAAACATGACATGGACCCCATGGGCATGCTCAAACTGGATGTCCTGGGAGTACGGATGCAAAGTGCCATGGCTTTTGCGGTTCGGGAAGTCATTCGTCTCCACCCTTCCAAGGCCGAGGTTGTGGCGGCAGGGAACCACCCGGTTGAGCCCGGTGGTTCCGGTCCGAACTACATCGCGCCGGACGGAAGGATCGACCTCAACGCGGTTCCGTTCGACGACGAGCCCACTTATGAGCTGATCCGCAGCACCCACACTCTGGGCTGTTTTCAGATTGAGTCCCCTGGACAGCGCGAGCTCATTGGAAAGATGGCTCCCCGCGAATTCAATGATTTGATTATCGATATTTCACTGTTCAGGCCTGGGCCCATGAAGTCGGATATGGTCCGCCCGTTCCTGGAACACAGGCATGGCTTCGCGCCGGAGGTCTACCCTCATCCAGACCTGAAACCGGTCCTGCAGGAAACCCATGGCGTCACCGTTTTCCATGAGCAGATCCTGAAGACGTTCGATGTCATGACCGACTGCGGACTGGCGCGGGCTGATGAGTTCCGCCGGGCTTTGGGCGATGAAATCCATGAACCTGGAGTCGAAGTGTACTTCCGGCGTGAAGCGATCAAGAAATACCCACCCGAGGTAGTGGACAAAGTCTGGGGGACCTTGAAGGCTTTTGGGAGTTTCGGTTTCTGCAAAGCCCACGGAGCCGCTTTTGCGGTGCCTACCTACCAATCGGCGTGGCTGAAAACCCATCACCCCGAAGCCTTCCTCGCAGGTCTATGGGAGCACGATCCCGGGATGTACCCCAAACGCCTGCTCGTTGCTGAAGCCCGACGGCTCGGGATTCCCATCCTGGCCTTGGACATCAACCGCAGCCAGGCTGAATACAGGGTGGAGAAGATCCAGGAGGGTCCCGAGCAAGGCAAGCTGGGGATCCGCTTGAGCCTCACCGGAATCTATGGGTTGTCAGGAGCGGAACTGAAAAGAATCGTGGCAGGGCAACCCTACGACTCCCTTGCGGACCTTCGGGCGCGGGCAAGGGTGAGCAAACCGAACATCAAAAGACTTGCCCAACTCGGCGCCTTCGATGCCCTGCACAAAGATTCCGGAGGAACGGCAAACCGGGCTGATCTGGTGCAGCATCTGCAAGCCCTTCAGGTCAGCCCTTCCAAGAAGACCAACGAGGTCATGGAGGGGCAGCTGTCCTTCGCGCTGGGTGATGTTGAGTTGAGGAACCTGGTCCCGGAATGGCCCGCACCCACCATGGTGGACAACGTCAGGGCGGAACTCGACCTCATGGCTGTAGACGTCAGTGAGCACCTCATGGATAGCCATCGGCCTTTGCTGGACAAGCTTGGAGTCACCACCGCGGACAAACTCCTGGGGCTGCGCAATGGAACCGAGGTCCTGGTAGCAGGAGTCCGGATTGCGACCCAGACCCCGCCCATGCGGGGAGGTCGCCGCGTGGTCTTCATCAGCATCGACGACGGCACGGGGTGCGTTGACTCCGTCTTCTTCCATGAAGCCCAGGAGGAATCGGGCCCGTTGCTGTTTGGTACTCGCCTGCTGCTGATCCGCGGAACCACCAGGAGGACCGGCCCCAAGGGAATCAGCTTGAGCGCAAGCAAGGCTTGGGACCTCAGCCGTCCTGAGACCTTGCCATTCGGGGAACAACTCGCAACGGAAGCTGGTCTGCCTGCTGAATTCCTGCATGTCGGCCCCCTCCATGGCGTGTCACGGAACCTTGCCATCACTGGGCTCGGAAGCTGAATGCAGGGTCGGCGCGCTGCTTTGGCCGCCTCAGCTGAAACGGATACGATTGACGGTGGCTGGCTGTGGTCCCCGTACGCCACAAGCTATGAAGCCTTCACTATGAATAGGAGACACCCGTGTCAGATGCCCAACAGATCACCCTCATCGTCGATGGCGAAGAGACCAAGGTGACGGAAGGGACTACCGGCGCGGAACTCTTCTTCGAGCGCCGAGACGTCGTTGTAGCCCGTGTCAACGGTGTGCTGAAAGACCTTGACCAGGTGCTGCCAGCGGACGCCGACATCGAAGGCGTCACCATCGAATCACCCGATGGCCTCAACGTGCTCCGCCACTCCACCGCACACGTCATGGCTCAAGCCGTGCAGCAGTTGCGCCCCGACGCAAAACTCGGCATCGGGCCGTACATCACGGATGGCTTCTACTTCGACTTTGACGTCGCCGAGCCGTTCACTCCGGAAGACCTGCGGCAGCTGGAAAAGATGATGCAGAAGATCATCAACCAGAACCAGAAGTTCGTTCGCCGCGTGGTCACCGAAGAAGAAGCCCGCGAAGCAATGGCAAAAGAGCCCTACAAGCTGGAACTGTTGGGCAAGAAAAACGACACCGCCGACGCCGCTGAGGGCGTCAACGTCGAGGTCGGCGCCGGCGACATCACCATCTACGACAATGTGGACCGTAAGAGCGGCGACAGTGTCTGGTGCGATCTTTGCCGCGGCCCGCACCTTCCCAACACCAAGATCATTTCCAACGCCTTCGCTCTGACCCGTTCATCGGCCGCGTACTGGTTGGGCAACCAGAACAACCAGCAGCTGCAGCGCATCTATGGCACAGCCTGGCCCACCAAGGAAGCCCTCAAGGCTTACCAGGAACGCATCGCCGAGGCCGAGCGCCGCGACCACCGCAAGCTCGGTGTCGAGTTGGACCTGTTCTCCTTCCCTGACGAGCTTGGCTCCGGGCTGCCGGTGTTCCACCCCAAGGGCGGCATCATCCGCAAGGCCATGGAGGACTATTCCCGCCAGCGGCACGTTGACGCCGGCTACGAGTTTGTCTACACCCCGCACATCACCAAGGGTCACCTCTACGAGGTTTCCGGCCACCTTGACTGGTACAAGGACGGCATGTTCCCTGCGATGCACGTGGATGCTGAACTCAACGAGGACGGCACCGTTCGCAAACCCGGCCAGGACTACTACCTGAAGCCGATGAACTGCCCCATGCACAACTTGATCTTCCGCTCCCGCGGGCGGTCCTACCGTGAACTGCCTCTGCGCTTGTTCGAGTTCGGTTCGGTCTACCGCTACGAGAAGTCAGGCGTTGTGCACGGCCTGACCCGTGTACGGGGCATGACACAGGACGACGCCCACATCTACTGCACCCGCGAGCAGATGAAGGATGAACTCACCACCACGCTGAACTTCGTCCTCGGCCTGCTCAAGGACTACGGCCTGGACGACTTCTACCTGGAGCTCTCCACCAAGAACAAGGAAAAGTTCGTTGGTGACGACGCCGCCTGGGAGGAAGCAACACGCACCCTCTCCGAGGTAGCAGCGGCCTCAGGCCTGGAACTCGTACCGGATCCGGGTGGAGCTGCCTTCTACGGCCCCAAGATCTCAGTCCAGGCCAAGGACGCCCTCGGCCGGACCTGGCAGATGTCCACCATCCAGCTGGACTTCAACCTCCCTGAGCGCTTCGAACTGGAGTACCAGGCAGCCGACGGCACGCGCCAACGCCCTGTCATGATCCACCGTGCGCTGTTCGGTTCCGTGGAACGCTTCATGGGTGTCCTGACCGAGCACTACGCAGGCGCATTCCCGGCCTGGCTGGCACCGGTCCAGGTAGTTGGCATTCCGGTTGCCGAGACGTTCAACGACTACATGTTCGACGTCGTGGGCCAGCTCAAGGCAGCGGGTATCCGTGCCGAGGTAGACATTTCCTCGGACCGCTTCCCCAAGAAAATCCGCACGGCCAGCAAGGACAAGATCCCCTTTGTCCTGATTGCAGGTGGCGAGGACGCCGAAGCCGGAGCAGTCTCGTTCCGTTTCCGCGATGGCAGCCAGGACAACGGTGTGCCCGTGGCCGAGGCGGTCCGCAGGATCGTGGACGCCGTCAAGAACCGCGAGAGCTGACGGAACGGACAACATACGGTGCAGGAGAACACAGGCGTGGCAGCTGACTATCCGGGCGACGCTGGAGTAACCGACGACTTCAGCTTGGCAGGTGTTCCGGATGCTTTTCAGCGCCTGTGGACTCCGCACCGCATGGCCTACATCAAGGGCGGGCAGGACCAGTTCAAGAACAAGGACGACTGCCCGTTCTGTGTGGGGCCATCACGCACAGACGAGGAATCCCTCATCGTCCATCGTGGCAGGACCTGCTACGTGGTGCTCAACCTCTTCCCCTATAACCCGGGCCATCTGCTGATCTGTCCTTACCGTCACGTGCCTGACTACACGGACATCACCGTCGAGGAAACGGCGGAGTTCGCCGATCTCACGCAAACGGCCATGCGCGTGCTGCGCAAGGTTTCCAATCCCAGTGGCTTCAACCTTGGCATGAACCAAGGTGTCACTGGGGGCGCCGGAATCGCGGCACACCTCCACCAGCATGTGGTGCCGCGTTGGGGTGGGGACGGTAATTTCTTCCCCATCATCGCCCAGACCAAGGCCATCACGCAGACCCTTGACGAGGTCCGCAAACTGGTGGCCGAAGCCTGGCCGGGGGAGTCGAATGCTCAATAGGCATGCGCGCGGCTTCTTCACCTCACTTTTCACTCCTCTAGCGCGTTGGCTCCTCAAGCTCGGCGTGTCACCCGACGCCGTCACCATGGTGGGGACCGCGGGCGTGGTCCTTGGCGGCCTCATTCTTTACCCGCTCGGACACTTGTGGTGGGGGTCGGTAGTGGTGGCCTTCTTCGCCTTCTCCGATGTAGTGGACGGAATCATGGCCCGTTTGCAGGGCCGCAGCGGTGGATGGGGGAATTTCCTCGATTCCACGCTTGATCGCCTGGCTGACGGCGCCATCTTCGCTGGCCTCACTATCTGGTTCTTCACACGGGGTGCGGATCCGGCGATCGGAACGGCCGCCGTCGTTTGCCTGGTCCTGGGCATGGTTGTTTCCTACGCAAGGGCCAAGGCAGAGTCGTTGGGGTACCAGGCAAGCGTTGGAATCGCCGAGCGCGCGGAGCGGTTGGCTTCGGTTCTTTTGGTTGCCGGACTCACCGGGCTCGGCCTCCCACCCGTGGTTCTGTTTGCAACCCTCATCCTGCTGGCCATCGCCAGCGTGATCACCATAGTCCAAAGGATGTCCGCGGTTCGGCGGCAGGCCATGGCCGAAGCCGAAGGGCCTGCTGCCGCTTAGTCCGATACGACGAACGCCTCATCAGGGGAACTGTCATCCGGCCAAACCCCTGTGCCGGCAGTTGTGCAACTGTCCTAGGACGGCCCCTTTGTTGCCTGCCAGGGCGGTAATGAATGTACTGTCACCCTGCTACCTGCGACTACTATTACTAGTACTTGGTCACCTTGACCTGAAACCCGGTGTGCGCTGATTGCGGTCGTGTGCTGCGCGTGCCTCCGGCAAAAGGTCGTTTATCTACCCATAGGGGTTTTTGTGTCTACACCAGATGTAAGCAACGAAGCCGGTTCGTCCGCGAACAGCGTCACGGGCAGCAGCCGTGTTAAGCGGGGCATGGCTGAGATGCTCAAGGGCGGCGTCATCATGGACGTCGTTAACGTCGAGCAGGCCCGCATCGCCGAGGACGCCGGTGCCGTAGCCGTCATGGCGCTCGAGCGTGTCCCGGCCGATATCCGCGCCCAGGGCGGCGTGTCCCGCATGTCAGATCCGGACATGATCGATGCGATCATCTCCGCCGTGTCCATCCCGGTCATGGCCAAGGCCCGCATCGGGCATTTCGTCGAAGCCCAGGTCCTGCAGTCCCTCGGTGTGGACTACATCGACGAGTCCGAGGTCCTGACCCCGGCCGACTACATCAACCACATCGATAAGTGGAACTTCACCGTCCCGTTCGTCTGTGGTGCCACCAACCTCGGTGAGGCTTTGCGCCGCATCAACGAGGGCGCGGCGATGATCCGGTCCAAGGGCGAAGCCGGTACCGGGGATGTTTCCAACGCCACCGGGCACATGCGCCAGATCCGTGCCGAGATCGCCAAGCTCGCTGCCCTCCCGGAGGACGAGCTCTACGTTGCGGCCAAGGAACTGCAGGCCCCGTATGAGCTGGTCAAGGAAATCGCTGCCACGGGCAAGCTCCCGGTGGTGTTGTTCACCGCCGGTGGCATCGCGACCCCGGCTGATGCTGCGATGATGATGCAGCTCGGCGCCGACGGCGTGTTCGTCGGTTCGGGTATCTTCAAGTCCGGCAACCCGGCAGAGCGTGCCGCCGCCGTCGTCAAGGCCACCACGTTCTACGACGATCCCGATGTCATCGCCAAGGTCTCCCGCGGCCTCGGCGAAGCAATGGTCGGCATCAACGTCGACGACATCCCCCAGCCCCACCGCCTCGCAGAACGCGGCTGGTAAGAGCAAAAGCAGTACGACGACGGGCCTGTCACCTTCCGAGGTGACAGGCCCGTCGTCGTTTTCCAAGGTCAGTCCAGTCCGCGGCGTTTCAGGAGCGGCCCCAGTTCCGCGTCCCGGCCTCGGAACACTCGGAACGATTCCAACGGGTCGCGGCTGTTCCCCCTGGCGAGGAGCTCAGAACGGAAGCGGTCCCCGTTCCCTCGGGTGAGCCCTCCGTTTTCCTTGAACCACTCCACCGTGTCAGCGTCCAGCACCTCGCTCCAAATGTAGGAGTAGTAGCCGGCTGCATAGCCAGCACCGGCGAAGATGTGTTGGAAATAGCCGGTGCGGTAGCGCGGTGGAATCAAGGGATGGGCGATGCCGGCGTCGGCGAGGGCTTTGGCTTCGAAGGCAAGGACGTCGTCCGGCACATCCCCATCGGCAAGCACATGCCAGGCGAGGTCAAGCAAGGCAGCCCCGAGATATTCAGTGGTGGCGAACCCTTCGCCCCACAGCAAGGAATCATTGAGTTTGTCCACGATCTGCCGCGGGAGACGCTCCCCAGTGACGTGGTGGCGGGCGTAGTTTTCCAGGACTTCCGGCCACATGATCCACATTTCGTTGACCTGCGACGGGTACTCCACAAAGTCGCGTGGAACAGAGGTTCCCGAGAAACGCGGATAGGTGACATCGGAGAAGAGCCCGTGCAGTGCGTGGCCGAATTCATGGAACACTGTCCGGAGCTCGTCAAGCGAAAGCAGGGTCGGCTCACCGGGCGCTGGTTTGGTGATGTTGAGGTTGTTGATCACCACGGCCCTTGTGCCCAGCAGGCCGGACTGTTCCACCACTGAGTTCATCCAGGCGCCTCCTCGCTTGGATTCCCGCGTGTAGTAGTCGCCAAGGAAGAGGCCAAGGCCGCTTCCGTCCTCGTTCCGGACTTCCCAGACGCGGACATCGGGGTGGTACCCCTCCAGATCAGTCCGTTCGTGGAAGGTGATGCCGTACAACTGCGTAGCCGCATGGAATACGCCGTCTGTCAGGACAGATTCAAGGGCGAAGTAGGGCCGCAGCGCTTGCTCGTCTACCTCATACTTTTCCCTGCGGACCCGGGCGGAGTAGTAGGCCCAGTCCCAAGGTTCCAGTTCATGGCCCGCGGCTTCGGCCAGGGCAGTGGCTTCGGCCTGGGTATTCTGGACCGCGGGCGGTGCAAGGCGGCCCAGCATGGCTTGGACGTCGCCGAAGCTGGGGGCGGTCTGCTGGTCCACCACGAGTTCCGCAAAGTTGGTGAAGCCCAACAGCGACGCCTTCTCCGCGCGAAGGCGTGCTGTGGCTGTCACATTGGCACGGACGTCCATGGTGCCGCCGTCAGTACCCCGGGCAAGGGACGCCTCATACAGGCGACGGCGGATGGTCCGGTTTTCCAACGACGCGAGGGCGGGCTGGTTGCTGGGTTGAATGAGGGTGATCAGGTACTTGCCGTCGTGTCCGGCGGCCTTGGCGGCTTCGGCCGCACCTGTGATGCCCTCCGCGGGCATTCCGTCCAGGTCCCCGGCATTTTCCAGGAGCAGGGCGGCGGCCTTCATCCCGTCCTTGACGCGCTGTCCAAAGTCAGTGCCGAGTCGTGAGAGCTCCGCGTTGACCTCGCGCAGGCGGGACTGACCGGCGTCATCGAGCTGGATGCCTGAATGCCTGAACTCCTTGAGGTACTCCTCCACAAGCCGCGCCGAATCGGCGTCCAGACGGGTGATATCGATGGCGGCGAACCGTTCGTAGAGGCCCCGGTTCATGTACACGGCATCCTGGTGGGCCGAGAACCTGGGAGACAATTCGGTCTCCAGTTCTTTGATGGCCTCGGAGGCATCAGCTGAAACCAGCGTGAAGAACGCTGCCGCCGCCCTGTTCAGGAGTCGTCCGGATTGCTCCATGGCTACGGCCGTGTTCTCGAACGACGCCGGTTCGGGGTTGTCCGCGATCTTCTGGATTTCCTGCAGGTGCTCCACCAGCCCGGCATCAACGGCCTCGGCATAGTGCCCCGGTGTGATATCGGCGAATGGAGGCAGTCCGTAGGGCAAGGGGCTGGGGCTGAGGAGGGGATTGGTCATGAAGCGACTCTTTCACGTAAGAATCGTGTCCTCAAGAGCGGCACGCCCGGTTCGGCAGCCCTTCCGCCGTAGGATGAAAATCATGGGGAATATCACATCTTCCGCGGCAGGGTTCCGTTCTCCGAAGACGGTTCTCGTACTGGGTGCGGCGGCTCTCGCCCTGACCTTGGGCGCCTGCGGAGTCATTGCTGAGACCGATGATCAGAACAGCAGCAGCGCCGCTACGGCTCCCGCCACCGAATCGCCCTCCCCGACGCGCACCCCCGCCCCGAACCCGACGCCGGGCCTGGGCCCTGCTTGCCCGGAACTGCGATGCACCTCCATTACCGTGACCGGCGACATGCTGGTCCATACCCAGCTCTGGCAGCAAGCAAGGGCCGACGCCGCAGCGGCAGGGTTGCCAGGCTACACCTTCGTCCCCCTCCTCGAAGGGCAGCGACGCTACATCCGCAACAGTGACCTGGCCATCTGCCACCAGGAGACGCCTGTTTCAACACCCGAGGGGCCCTTCTCGGCCTATCCGTCCTTCAACGTGCCGCCGCAAATCATCACCGCTTCCAAGGACGTCGGATACCAAGCCTGCACCACAGCCAGCAACCACACCATTGACCGCGGGACTGAGGGACTCCTCCGGACGCTGGATGCACTCGACGCGGCGGGCCTGAAGCACACTGGTTCCTACCGCACCGAAGCGGCATCCAAAGAAATACTGGTGCTCCAGACTGATGCCGCCAAAGTGGCTGTGATCATCGGGACCTACGGCCACAATGGCCAGATTCCCGAGTACCCGTGGCTGGTGGACGAGCTTGATCCCACGGCAATGATCGCAAAGGCCACCCAGGCAAGGGCGCAGGGGGCCGATATCGTGCTGGGGGTCATGCACGCTGGGGACGAGTACGCGAGTGAAGCCAACGCCCAGCAGCAGGAAGTGGCGCACGCCCTCGTGGACAGTGGCCAGTTCTCCATGGTTTACGGACACCACACCCACTCGGTTCTTCCCATCGAGAATTACAAGGGCACGTGGATTGTCTACGGTCTTGGCAACGGGGTCACGGAATTGTCGCCGTGGTACGTCGTCAACAATGAAGGGTTGCTTGTCCGGGCGCAGTTCAGCCAGAACGCCGCCGGAGTCTGGAAGGCCTCTGACCTCGCCTGGGCGCCCTCGGTCATAGTGCGCGACCCCTACCGTTGGT
Source organism: Paenarthrobacter sp. NPDC056912 (assembly GCF_042786555.1). Taxonomy (NCBI): domain Bacteria; kingdom Bacillati; phylum Actinomycetota; class Actinomycetes; order Micrococcales; family Micrococcaceae; genus Paenarthrobacter; species Paenarthrobacter sp. NPDC056912. The sequence continues at coordinate 179,547 of NZ_JBHUCD010000003.1, read as the reverse complement.
GCTCAGTGGCCAGCGACGCTCCGCAAGGGGTCTGTGCGTCCCCTGCTGCCGATGCCGGGACTTACCAGCGGACCAAAGCCGTGGTTGAGTCCATGGGGGCTGCGACGGCCGGTGCCCATGAGCTGTTGGTCACCAAGGAAAAGTGACTCCTAGCGCGGACGGCGGGCGGCGTGTTCGCGCGCAAGGCGGGCGTAGTCGTCGTCGGGCGTTCCCGGAACGAAGCTGCCGTATTTGCGTTCCGCGGCCGTTCTGATGAGGTAGTCCGCGATCGCCGGGTTCTTGGGGAGCAGGGATCCGTGCAGATAGCTCGCCACGACGTTCTTGTAGCGGGCGCCCTCATGGCCGTCCTTGCTGTTGTTTCCCGCCCCCTTGGTGACGGTGCCGAGAGGTTCGACGCCGGCGCCCAGGGTGGTCTGCCCGCTGTGGTTTTCGTAGCCCATGACGTCGCCGAACTCGGCGGACTTCATGATCACGTTGCCGATCAGTCGTTCATCGGTACCGTGCGTCTCGACGTCCAGGATGCCGATTCCCGGAATGACAGGGCCCGCGCTGGTCTTGAAGAATTTCCCGAAAAGCTGGTAAAGCCCGCAGATAACCAGCATGGGGGCGCCGTCGTTCGCGAGTTCGCGCAGATGTCCGGCGCGTGCTTGAAGATCCTCCTGGATGACGAGCTGGCCGCTGTCCTGCCCTCCGCCTCCGACAATGATGTCGATGTCGTCAGGGAAGTCGTCCCCGACGTTGTACTCCAGCAGTTCCGGGGAATAGCCGTGCCATTTGATTCGCTGCTTGAGGACCAGGGCATTGCCCCAGTCGCCGTAGATGTTCATTTCCCGCGGATAAAGCTGCAGGACGCGGATTGTTCCCTTGCCGGGCTGTGCTTCCGAAGTCATGAGACCACCTCAACTATGGTGATTTTGCCGAGCTCGCGGCGGATGGCGAGCATGGAAGTGTACGTGCAGAAGATCCGCTTCGGCTTGCCGCGGGCGCCATCAATGAACGCCCGCAGTGCCGCGGTGATGTCAGGCTCGACGGCGCCGAACCGGACGTCGTCATACTGCAGACGCAGTGCCATGTCATAAGCGCGTACGCCGGTGAGGACTTCCACGCCGTCCTCGCGCAACGATTCGAATTCAACGTCCCAAAGCCAGGACATGTCGCGACCGTCGGCGTAGTTGTCGTTGATCGCGATCATGGTGGCGTAACCACCGGCCGGGAAGGATTTCAGCCCGAGCCGGAACCCGCTTGGATTCTTCACGAGCACCAGTTCGAGCGGCTGTCCATCAACGGTCAGGCTCTCACCGCGGCCGAAAGCCGGGGCAACGTCACCCAAGGCCTTCACGAGCTTGGGAGTATCAACCGGGCCTGCGCCCAGGACAGCCCTGGCCAGCGACAAGGCGGCAGCGGCGTTGAAGATGTTGTACACGCCCCGGAGCTTCATCGCCGTGGTGACCGTCTCGCCGTCGAACTCAAAGTCCGCGTCCTGCGCGCCCACCCGGCGAAGTACGACGTCGGCGGTCGGGGCGGAGGCGTCCTCGCCTGCGGTGCCTGGCTGGTTGCCGGACGCGGTCCCGGTGCGCATGTCGTCGTCGTTCGGGAACGTGCTCCGCAGCGATTCATCGAGTCCGAAGTAACGGACAGCGGGTCCGTTGACGACGCTGGCGATGCGCGCTACCCGGGGATCCTCACGGTTCAAGACCACGGTGTCGGTGGTTTTCAGTGCGATGTGCTCAAGCAGGCGGGCCGTCTTGTCTATTTCACCAAAACGGTCCAGTTGGTCCCGGAGGACGTTGAGCAGGAGGCTGAAGCGCGGCGGCACCTTGTTGACGAAATGCACGGCATGGGCTTCGTCCAGCTCCAGGATGGCGACGTCGGCGTCCAAACGCCCCCGCCAGTCAACCTCACCCAGGAGCGAGGCAGCCACGCCGCGGGTGAAATTGCTGCCCGTGCGGTTGGTGAAGACTTTCAGGCCTTGGCTTTCGAGGAGTTCCACCACCATCTTGGTAGTAGTGGTTTTGCCATTGGTGCCGCTGACCACGGCCACGCCATGGGGAAGCGAAGCCAGCGTTCGCTGCATGAAGCCGGGGTCGATTTTTTCAACCACCAGGCCGGGGAAGGCCGAGCCTCCGCCACGAAGCCGGGATAGTGTGCGGACCAGCTTGCCGAGGGGAACGCTGAAGGAAAGCATGCTCTGTAATATATCCCAGTTAAGGCATGGAACCCGGCGTCCGGGCGGGTCCTGACGGTCCACCGGGACGCCTGGCCGGGTGCGGGCCACTATGATGGTCGAATGACCAATCCCCTTTCCGACGCTTCATCACGCGTGGGTTCAGGACTCCGGATCGGCGTACTGGCACTCCAGGGCGACTTCCGTGAGCACATCCACGCTGTAGAGGCAGCCGGCGCCACTGGCGTAGGTATCCGTCGTCCAGCCGAGCTCGACGACATCGATGGCCTCATCATTCCCGGCGGCGAATCCACTACCATCGACAAACTCTCCAGGATCTTTGAACTCCGCGATCCCCTGCGCAAGCGGATCGCGGACGGGCTACCCGTCTACGGATCCTGCGCCGGCATGATCCTCCTGGCCAACGAAATAGCCGATCCCGCCACGGACCTGCAAGGCAATCCGCAGCAGACCTTCGGTGGGCTGGACATCACTGTGCGTCGCAATGCCTTCGGCCGGCAGCGGGAATCCTTCGAAACGGACCTTGACTTCAAAGGCTTGGACTTCAGCGCAGGAGAGTCCGGCGTCGATCCTGTTCATGCAGTCTTCATCCGTGGTCCGTGGGTGGAGCGGGTAGGTCCGGATGTGGAAATCCTGGCGCAGGTTGACCCGGACCATGCCAGCCACACGGCGACTTTGCATGGATTGGCTAGAATTGTTGCAGTGCGTTCCGGCCACCTGCTGGCTACCTCCTTCCACCCGGAAGTGACGGGCGAGAAGCGCGTGCATGAACTCTTTATTCGAATGATCAGAGGAGAAGCGTAAAGCATGTCAGGCCACTCCAAATGGGCGACCACCAAGCACAAGAAAGCCATCATTGACGGCAGGCGTGCAAAGTCGTTCGCAAAGCTGATCAAGAACATCGAAGTTGCTGCCCGCATGGGCGGCCCGGACCTCGCCGGCAACCCTGGCCTGGAACTCGCCGTCACCAAGGCCAAGAAGACGTCCGTTCCCAACGACAACATCGACCGCGCCATCAAGCGTGGCGCCGGCCTGACCGGCGAAGTGGTCGATTACACCGAAATCATGTACGAGGCTCGCGGCCCGCAGGGTTCTGCCCTGCTGATTGAATGTCTGACTGACAACAAGAACCGCGCAGCCTCCGAGGTACGCCTCGCGATCTCACGCAATGGCGGCACCATCGCGGACCCAGGTTCGGTCAGCTACCTCTTCACCCGCAAAGGCGTCGTGGTATTGCCGAAGAACGGCCTGAGCGAAGACGACATCCTGATGGCTGTCCTGGAGGCAGGCGCCGAGGAAGTCAAGGACAGCGGAGAAAACTGGGAAATCCACTCCGAGCCATCAGACCTGCAGGCCATCCGCGATGCCCTCAAGGAAGCCGGCATCGAGTACGAAACCGATGAAGCCGAATTTGTGCCGTCCATGCAGGTTGATCTGGACGTTGATGGTGCAAAGAAGTTCATGAAGCTCGTAGATGCGCTGGAAGACCTGGACGATGTCCAGAACGTCTACAGCAATGCGGACCTCAGCGAGGAAGTCCAGGCTGCCCTCGACGCCGAATAGGCACCGGAGCACCATATTTTGACGGCAAACAGGAAGGCCCGGACTTGACTCTTCGCGTATTGGGAGTTGATCCGGGCCTTACCCGTTGCGGCATCGGCGTAGTGGACATCGAGCGGAACCGCCGGGCCACCATGGTTGCCGTCGGTGTGGTGGGCACCTCCGCCGAGCTGACCCTGGATAAGCGGTTGCTGGTCATAGCCGAAGCTATCGACGAGTGGCTCGACAGGCACAAGCCGGACGTCGTCGCCGTCGAGCGGGTTTTTTCACAGCTGAACGTGAGCACCGTGATGGGCGTCGCCCAGGCGTCCGGCGTGGTCATTGCCGCCGCTGCGCGCAGGGGCATACCCGTTGCCTTGCATACGCCCTCCGAAGTCAAAGCCGCAGTGACAGGAAGCGGTACTGCCAACAAAGACGCCGTCACCAAGCTGGTCACCAAGATCCTTCGTTTGGATGCACCACCCAAGCCGGCTGATGCCGCTGATGCCCTTGCCTTGGCTCTCACGCACGCATGGCGGGCCGGCAGCGGAATGGGCGCGGCCGGCGGCGACCCGGGCAAAAGTTCACTCACTCCGGCGCAGAAGGCGTGGGCCGAAGCCGAAGCAAAAGCGCGCCGCAAACGCTGAATGCCTGCCCCTCTTGCTAGGGTATTCGTAGATATGTTCGGATAGTCTGCTTCTGTCGCCGGTTTACCGCGCCGGAACAGGCGGTATTTCAGGAGCCGGGTCTTGATCAGTTTTCTCCGTGGAACCGTAGCCCACGTTGGTTTGTCCACCGCCGTGATCGACCTCAACGGTGCGGGCATGAGCGTTTTCGCCACCCCGCAGACCTTGAGCCACCTCAAACCAGGAACTGAGGCCAAGCTCTTCACCTCCATGATCGTTCGGGAAGATTCCCTGACGTTGTTCGGTTTTTCCAATGACGATGAACGCGAAGTCTTCGATGTCCTGCTTAGCGTGAGCGGCGTAGGCCCGAGGTTGGCGCTGGCCGTACTTGCCGTGCACGAACCTGAGGCCATACGAGTGGCCGCCCACACCGGCGACAACAAGACATTCACCAAGGTGCCGGGCATAGGGCCCAAGGTGGCCGGACGCATTGTCCTGGAGCTCGCCGGCAAGTTGGTCCCGCACGGTACTGGCGCCACGGCCGCTCCTGCAGTGGCACCCAAGGACGACTGGAAGCCGCAGGTCGTGGCCGCCATGACCAGCCTGGGTTGGTCCGAAAAGGACGCCAGCGGCAGCATTGACAAAGCCATGGCAGATTCGCCCGAGTTGGTGGATGCAGGAAATGTCGCCCATATTCTGCGGGCCACCTTGCGCTGGCTGGGGCAGGACGGCGCGCGCGCCGGCAACCGCGTAGGCAGCCGTGGCTGACCAGTCACTCGTTGCCGGGGGAGAGGAGCCCGAGGAGCGGGTCATCGAGGCCGCACTCCGCCCGAAAAACCTCCACGACTTCGTGGGCCAGCACCGCGTCCGCAAACAACTCTCGCTTGTCCTGGAAGCATCGCGGATGCGAGGTCGCAGCGCCGACCATGTGTTGATGTCCGGCCCGCCGGGGCTCGGTAAGACCACCTTGGCCATGATCATCGCGGCGGAAATGAACGCTCCACTGCGCATCAGCAGCGGCCCCGCCATCCAGCATGCAGGCGACCTCGCGGCAATCCTGTCCTCTTTGTCGGAAGGGGAGGTGTTGTTCCTCGACGAAATCCACCGCATGTCCCGGCCCGCCGAGGAAATGCTGTACATGGCAATGGAAGATTTCCGCGTGGACATCGTGGTGGGTAAGGGAGCCGGTGCCACAGCCATTCCCTTGGAGCTTCCGCCGTTCACCCTGGTAGGGGCCACCACGCGTGCCGGGCTCCTGCCCGGACCCCTGCGCGACCGCTTCGGCTTCACGGGGCATCTGGAGTTCTATTCCGTCGCCGAACTCGAGCTCGTCCTCCGGCGTTCTGCCGGACTCTTGGACCTGAAAGTCAACTCTGCCGGATTCACTGAGATCGCCGGCCGGTCACGTGGCACGCCACGTATTGCCAACCGGCTCCTTCGACGCGTGCGTGACTGGGCCTTGGTCCATGGAATCGAACAGATCGATGCGCGGTCCGCGTCGGCAGCCCTGGACATGTACGAGGTGGATGAGCGCGGGCTGGACCGGCTGGACCGCTCCGTGCTTGAAGCCCTGATCACCAAGTTCAACGGTGGGCCGGTGGGGTTGTCCACCCTGGCAATCGCAGTGGGCGAGGAACCCGAGACCGTGGAAACCGTAGCGGAGCCCTATCTGGTGCGCGAGGGACTGCTGGGACGGACACCGCGTGGTCGTATCGCCATGGCGGCAGCATGGACGCACCTGGGTTATGCCGTGCCCGCGGGCGTCTTCGGCCAAGAGACCTTGGCGCTGTTCGGGGAGGACGAAAACCACGCCGAAAGCGTAGATACCATCGGTTAACACGCTGTGTTCAGCTTTTCCCTCTAGACTGGTATGACGCTCGGCACGTTCGAGTCCTTGATCCATGCTTCCGCTGCGCGGATTGCCAGGGACGTTGCCGTGAACCAAAACGTAAGTACAGAACGGAACTTCCCTGTGGATCCAATGACCATATTGCTGTTCGTCATGCTTGGACTCTTTGTCTTCATGATGTTCCGCCGCAACAAGAAGACCCAGCAGCAGCAGGCTGCGATGCAGTCCAAGTTCGCACCGGGCGTCGACGTCATGACCAGCTTTGGTCTCTTCGGCCGCATCGTGTCCATTGACGAAGCTGACAACAAGGTCGTTATCGAACTGTCCCCGGGTAACGAGGCCACGGTTCACCGCCAGGCCGTCACCAAGGTGGTCGAAGCGACTCCTGAAGAAGCCCCGGTTGTTCCGGACGATGCCTCTTCCCTGACCGCGGCAGAGACGGAAATTCCTGCTACGGCCGAGACGCCGGAAGAAACCATTGCGCGCCTCAACAAAGAGGACAAGAAGGACAACTAGCACTGTCAGGCGCGGTAACACCGCACAGGACAACTTCTACGGCAGCGGAAAGCCGCCGGCAGACGCTTACCAGCGCCCGCCGGCGGCTGTCCGGCGATAACAGGAAGATCGATAATGGCACGGACCGGCCCCAAAAACTCAGCCCGCAGGGTGCTGACTTGGCTTGGAGTAATATTCGTTGTACTAACCGCTGTCCTCGCTGGCGGAGTAGTGACTGGCAACGCCAGTTGGGCTCCCAAGCTTGCTTTGGACCTCGAAGGCGGAACCCAGATGATCCTGGCACCCAGGGTGGAGGGTTCCAGCGAGATCAATGAGGAGCAGCTCAACCAGGCTGTTGCGATCATCCGCCAGCGTGTTGACGGCTCGGGTGTTGCCGAGGCCGAGATCAGCACGCAGTCCGGGCGTAATGTGGTGGTAAGCCTGCCTGGGACTCCTTCCAAGGAGACCCGCGACCTGATCCAGGCTTCCGCCGATATGAACTTCCGTCCTGTGATCGCTGCCGCAGACCCCGCTGCAATTCCCGCGGAATCCCGGACTCCTGATGACCAGCTGCCCAAGCCCACGGCCGCTCCCGCCAACGCGAGCGACGTCAACTGGGTAACAGCGGACATCTACAAGGAGTTCGAGGCCCTGGACTGCGTCAACCCTTCCGCCGAGAAGCGCGAACGCTCTGACCCGGCCAAGCCCTTGGTGACCTGCGAGGCCGCAACTGCTGAGACACCCGCAGTCAAGTACATCCTCGGACCGGTTGAGGTCAGGGGGCAGGACATCACGTCATCCTCCTTTGATCCCGTCCAGGGTGCCCAGGGTGCAGTTACCAACTCCTGGGGCGTGACTATTACCTTCAACGCCGATGCGACGGCAAAGTTCAAGGAAGTCACTGAACGGCTCAACCAGTTCTACGTGGCCGCACAGGCGCAGGGTACCAACGACCCCAAGTCACAGTTCGCGATCGTCCTCGACGACAAAGTGATTTCAGCCCCGCGATCCCTTGCAGTCATTACTGATGGCCGCCCGCAGATCACGGGCAACTTCACCCAGGCATCCGCCAAGGCTTTGTCCGACCAGCTCCGCTACGGTGCATTGCCGATCAGTTTCGAGATCCAGTCCCAGGAGCAGATTTCTGCCACGCTTGGTGGCGACCAGCTCCGGCTCGGCCTCTTGGCAGGCATTATCGGGCTCCTCCTGGTTGTGGTGTATTCACTCTTCCAATACCGCGCCCTGGGCTTCGTGACCATCGCCTCGCTCGTGGTGGCGGGTGGTTTGACCTACCTGGCAATTGCGATCCTTGGATGGACGGAAAACTACCGGCTCTCCCTCGCCGGTGTGGCGGGTTTGATCGTGGCTATCGGCCAGACCGCTGACTCGTTCATCGTCTACTTCGAACGTATACGCGATGAACTGCGCGAAGGCCGCGGCCTTGTGTCCGCCGTCGAAAACGGCTGGAAGCGCGCAAAGCGCACTGTGCTTGCGTCAAAGGCGGTCAACCTCCTGGCAGCCGTTGTTCTCTACTTCGTGGCCGTTGGCAACGTCCGTGGTTTCGCGTTCACCCTGGGCCTGACCGCAATCGCCGACCTCATTGTCGTGTTCATGTTCACGCACCCGGTCCTGCAGCTCCTTGCACGTACCAAGTTCTTCGGCGAAGGACACCGCTTCTCGGGGCTTTCCCCTGATCGTTTGGGTGCCATACCGCTGTACAGGGGTGCCGGCCGCCTCCGCACGCCGGCTGAAAAGCCAACTGCTGTGCGTGCGCGCAACACCGGTGCGGTAGCCGAAGCGGAACGACGCATGACCATTGCCGAGCGGCGCCTTGCCGAGAAGGGCCAGTTGACCGGCACTTCGAACGGCACCAAGGAGGACAAGTAATGACGACGAGCTTCGCAACGTTCGGCAACGAGCTCTACACGGGCAAGCGCTCGTACAACTTTGTTGAGTCCAGGAAGATCTGGTTCACCATTGCAGCCGTCGCCGTGGCCCTCTCCATCCTGATTCCCGTCCTCAAAGGCGGGTTCAACCTTGGCATCGAGTTCCGTGGCGGTTCCGAGTTCACGGTGTCCAACGTCAAGACCACGGATGCCAGCCTCGGCGAGCAGGCTGTCCACGACGTCGTTCCCGGGGCAATTCCCCGCGTTGCGAATGTCGCCGGAAACACCATGCGCATCCAGACGGATCAGCTCACCGACGACGAAACGAACCGCATCAAGGAAGGCCTTACCAGCGCTTACGGCGTCACGGACAACGAAGTAACGTCCAACTTCGTGGGTCCAACCTGGGGTCAGGACGTGACGCGGCAGGCACTCATTGGCCTGGTGGTCTTTGTCGGATTGGCTGCCATCCTCATGGCGCTGTACTTCAGAACGTGGAAAATGTCGTTGTCGGCGCTTGTCGGCATGCTGGTCACCATGTTCACCACTGCGGGTGTTTACGCCTTGAGTGACTTCGAGGTCACGCCGTCGGCAATTATCGGCTTCCTGACGGTCCTCAGCTACTCGCTCTATGACACTGTGGTTGTTTTCGACAAGATCCGTGAAAACACCTCGGACATCGCCACCTCCTCTCGGCGGACATTCGCTGAAGAGGTGAACCTCGCCGTCAACCAAACCCTGGTGCGTTCCATCAACACCATGGTGGTTGCCATCCTCCCGGTGGCGGCGATTCTCTTCATCGGCGCCGGCCTGCTGGGTGCCGGCACGCTGCGTGACCTTTCCCTGGCCCTGTTCGTGGGTATCCTCATCGGAACCGCGGCCACGATCTTCATTTCAGCGCCGCTGTACGCAATGCTGCGTCAGGGTGAACCTGACCTCGTGAAGCAGGCCAAGAAAGTAGCACACCGCCGGTCCGAGGCCACTGCCTAGACCGTTTTCGCACCATGTTTTGCCCGAGAGCCGGCCCCGCACTATCGCGGGGGCCGGCTCTTTGACTTGCCGGAGTTCTCGTCATGTGCTGCCCGGTTGCAGAAGCATTCAGTTGCGGGAATAGACTGGGAGAATTAAATCGGTTGTGAGGGGTACTTCTGTGGAAGAACGTGCGACGTCGGCACCACCGGCGGGCGGGGAAGACGGCCACAACGCTGTGGCTGTTCCGGTAACGAGCGGGACCGGGCGTGCTGTCGGTGTCCCGGTCGACACTCCCGGCGTGCGTCCCACCTTCCCCGGGAGGAGGGAGCGCACACGTTCCCGTCTTGCCCGGCTGACCGGTCGCGGGGTAGCACCGTACTCACCCATCCTGGAGCCGCTGCTGCGGACAGTCCGCGCCAACAACCCCAAAGAAGACTTTGATCTGATCCAGCGCGCTTTCGAGGTAGCTGAGCGGAGCCACCAAGGCCAGAAGCGCAAGAGCGGTGATCCCTACATCACCCACCCCGTCGCAGTGGCCACGATTCTCGCCGAACTCGGTATGACCGGCACCACCCTGGCAGCTGCGCTCCTTCACGACACCGTGGAAGACACGCCCTACACGCTGACTGACCTGACCCGGGACTTTGGTCCTGAGGTAGCCATGTTGGTGGATGGCGTCACCAAGCTGGACAAGGTGAGTTTCGGTGAAGCTGCCCAGTCCGAGACTGTCCGCAAGATGGTCGTGGCCATGGCCAAGGACATCCGCGTCCTCATGATCAAGCTGGCAGACCGCCTCCACAACGCCCGTACCTGGCGTTTTGTCTCTGCGGAGTCTTCATCGCGCAAGGCCCGCGAAACCCTTGAGATCTTCGCGCCCCTGGCGCACCGCCTGGGCATGAACACCATCAAGTGGGAGCTCGAAGACCTGTCCTTTGCGGCCCTTTACCCCAAGGTGTACGAGGAAATCGTCCGGATGGTGGGCGACCGCACTCCGGAGCGTGAAAAGAGCCTCAGCGTCATCCGGAACCAGATTGCGGATGACCTCCGGACGGCCCGGATCAAGGCGACCATTACCGGCCGGCCTAAGCATTACTACTCGATCTACCAGAAGATGATCGTCCGGGATAAGGATTTCGACGACATCAACGACCTCATGGGCGTTCGTGTCCTGGTTGATTCGGTTCGCGACTGTTACGCAGCGCTTGGCACGCTCCATTCGCGGTGGAACCCCCTGCCCGGGCGGTTCAAAGACTATATCGCCATGCCGAAGTTCAACATGTACCAATCGCTGCATACTACGGTGATCGGTCCGGGTGGAAAGCCCGTGGAGATCCAGATCCGCACCCACGAGATGCATCGCCGGGCAGAGTACGGTGTGGCCGCCCACTGGAAGTACAAGGACCAGCCGAACCGTACAGCGGTTGGTCCGGGCAGCCCCCGGGACGGCGACATGGGGTGGCTGAGATCCCTTGTGGACTGGCAGCAGGAAACCTCCGATCCCGGCGAGTTCCTGGATTCCCTGCGCTACGAAATCAATGCCCGTGAGGTCTTCGTCTTCACTCCCAAGGGCGAAGTGATGGCCCTCCCGGCTGGTTCCACGCCGGTGGACTTCGCTTATGCGGTGCACACGGAAGTGGGTCATCGGACCATCGGTGCCCGGGTGAACGGAAAACTTGTTCCGCTCAACAGCGAGCTTAACCACGGCGACTGGGTGGAGATCTTCACATCCAAGGCCGAAGGAGCCGGCCCCAGCCAGGATTGGCAACATTTCGTCAAATCCGCGCGTGCCCGCAACAAGATCCGCCAGTGGTTCACCAAGGAACGTCGCGAGGAAGCGATTGACCGCGGCAAGGACATGCTGACCCGCGCCATGCGGAAGCAGAACCTTCCCCTCCAACGGCTCATGACCCACGATGCCTTGTCTACCGTGGCTGAGGATTTCCACTATGTAGATATTTCAGGTCTTTACGCGGGCGTAGGTGACGGGCACACGTCCGCACAGTCCGTCATGGAAAAGCTCATGGAACGCTTGGGTGGCCATGAGACGCCGGACGAGGACCTCGACGAAGTCAGCATTCCAACCCAGGTAGCGAAATCGAAATTTTCCGATTCCGGGGTTGTTGTTCGCGGCGTGGGCGACGTCTGGGTCAAGTTGGCTCGCTGCTGTACGCCGGTACCGCCGGATCCCATCCTGGGCTTCGTGACGCGGGGTTCGGGCGTGTCTGTGCACAGAACCGACTGTACCAACGTCTCAGGACTCCGCGACCAGCCGGACAGGATCGTTGACGTTGAGTGGGCCCCCACACAGTCGAGCGTGTTCCTAGTGGAGATCCAGGTGGAAGCCCTCGACCGGAAGTCGCTGCTATCGGATGTGACGCGGGTACTGTCCGAAAACCACGTCAATATCCTCGCAGCGTCGGTCCACACCTCGAGCGATCGCGTCGCGATTTCGAAGTTCGCCTTCGAAATGGGGGATCCGAAGTATCTGCACCATGTCCTGAACGCTGTTCGCCGCATTGACGGGGTCTTTGACGTCTATCGCACCACTGGCAACAGGCGCCGCAGCTAGCTCGTGCCGGCTGGGGGAGCTAGTTGTGCCAAGGTTGCCAAGGCGCGTTTCTTGTGAGGGACACGCGGTGCAGCCTCTACGGCCAGTGTGAGGAGCCGAAGCCTGATGCCGAGATCCTTGCGGTCCAGGAGGTGCTTCAGCGCGGGCAGGGCGCGATCAGATTCAACGTGCAAGGCGATATCCGCAGCCGTCCGCAAGGGGCTGCTAACAAGCATGCCTCCAAGGCTCACCACATCAAGTTGGCCAAGCCGGACTTCGTGGAGGCTGCACCCCTTGGTGCTTCGCAGGCTTGAGATGCGATGTTTGGCGTCAACCAAGAGTGACATCTGCTCCGGTGGTTGGGCGCAGCCATAAATCCAGGCCGCCGTGAGTCTCCCGGCCACCACTTTTGTTCGGATCTTGTCCGGGACGGTGAGGGCCGCCGCACGGGCCCGGAGGCGTGCGGTGACTGCAATGCCCGGGGCGGCGTAGCTCTTCCCGTAGAGGGGCAGCAGGATGCCGTCGTAAGCCATGCTTTGGAGCTCGGGCCACGTAAAGATTCGGCCGGGGGAGTAGAGCTCATGAATTGCGGGCTCCACTAAGGGTGGGGCGGCGACAGCGTGGACCATCCACCGATCATTTCGTGAGGCGCCCCAACGAGTACAGGCTCCGTCCCGGTTATGTGGATAACCGGGACGGAGCCTGCAGAAAGCCGGGGATCGTTAAGGGACCCGGGTAAGGCTATGCGAGGTCGCTGGCCGAACGCTGGATCTGGTCCAGCCATGCCTGGCGTGCTTCCAAGGCTTCACGGGCGGCCTTGATGCGGCGCTGGTCGCCTGCCTTCTCCGCCTTCTCAAGGTCGTCCTTGAGGCCTGCGATGGCGGTTTCGAGCTGCGACAAGGCACTGTTGGTGCGCGCTTTGGTTTCCGGGTTGCTCCGGCGCCACTTGTCTTCTTCGGCGTCGCGGACAGCGTCCTCCACCTTGCGAAGACCGGCTTCAATGCGGCCCATGTCTGCGCGCGGAACCTTGCCGGCATCTTCCCAGCGGTCCCTGATGGACTGGAGCACCTTTTTGGCCGCATTGAGGTCATTGATCGGAAGCAATGCCTGGGCTTCAGCTACCAACTGCTCCTTGACCGCGAGGTTCGCCGTGTATTCCTGGTCGATCTGGTCATTGGCGGACTGGCGGTTGCTGAAGAAGACATCCTGGGCAGCGCGGAACCTGCCCCAAAGGGCGTCGTCGTCCTTGCGGCTGGCACGAGGTGTAGCCTTCCACTGATCCATGAGCCTGCGGTACTCGCCGGCTGCAAAACCCCAGTCGGTGGAGGAGGAGAGTGCCTCTGCTTCCGCGATGAGCGCCTCCTTGGCGGACTTTGCCGCAGAGTTGTTGCTGTCCAGCTGGGAGAAGTAGGCGCGGCGGTGACGATCGAAGACCGTGCGTGCCGAACGGAACCGCTTCCAGAGGGCGTCCTCGTTGCTGCGGCCGAGGCGGACTCCACTCTTCTGAGCGGCCTTCCAGGTCTCGAACAGCTCGTTCATGCGGGCGCTGGAGGTCTTCCACTGGATCTGTGCGGGATCCTGGCCGGCAATTGATTCGGCTTCGGCCACAATTGCTTCGCGTGCGGCAAGTTCGGTGGCACGAACGGCGTCGTGGACGGCCTTTTCGGATTTCTCCAGTTCAACAACCTGCGCGGAGAGAGCGTCCAGGCGTGCTTCGGCAGAACGGATGTCGCCCACCATCGTGCGCTCGGCCAGTTGCTCGCGCAGATGTGTGACGGTCTTCTGCATATCCGTGGCCGGTGCCTTCGACTCAACGCGGTGTTCCAAGAGCACTACTTGGGCAATGATGTCGTCGAATTTCCGGGCAAAGTAGCCCAGGGCCTCGTCGGGGCTGACGCCCGGGTACTGGCCCACAGCGACCTCTTCACCGTCCAGCGTCAGGAAGACGTGGCCGTCGCCCTCGGCGCGACCCCACTTGGCCGCTTCCGCCAGCGAGGCGGCGGAAACGGCCGGAGCAGCCGGAATGACGGCGGCGGGAGCTTTTGGTCGGGCGGCGAATGCCGCCGGGGAGGGCGCTGCAGAAGGTGCGGGGCGAGGTGCGGCCGGCGCGGCAGTCTCTGCGGACGCCTCGGCTTCGGCTGTTTCACCAGCTTCAGGGGCAGCTTCTTCAGCGGCTGGCTGTTCGGCCGCGGATCCCTCACTCGCGGGCTCGGCAGGGGCCGGGGCCTCGGCGGCTGCAGGCTCTGCCGCAGGCGCCTCGATGGCGCTTGTGTCGATCGCCTCGACCGTTTCTTCGTTGGCCGCTACTGCTGTTTCGTCGGATTTCTGACTGTCTGTCACCGCTAAAAGTCTTTCGCTTGGAGGGACTGCTAAGGTAATGCACCCCGGGCCGGGGCCTGGAGTTGGTTACTTCAGAGAAAACGAGTCTATCGTGACAGGTGCCACAGGGGCGCCGTCACTGGTGCTTTCGCCAGCTTTGAGGCCTGCTGCGGCGATCTTGGTGACAACGTCCAAGCCACTGGTTACCTTGCCTACAATCGTGTACCCGCCGGCAGTGTCAGCCGGGATCGTGGTGTCCTTGTACACGATAAAGAACTGATGACCATTTCCGTTTGCGTCATTTCCGGTACGGGCAACGGCGATGGTTCCTGCAGGGTATTTGTTGTCTGCCGGAGTGTTTTCCAGCGGACCCCAGCGGTAGTTGGGGTCGTCGGCACCGTCGTCGGTCTTCGTGCCGCACTGAAGCAGGCCAAACGTCTCGGACGTCGTGAGGCGGTGGCAGAACGCTCCACTGTAATAACCGGCGTCGCTCAGTGATTTGAAGACCGCGGCCGCCTGCGGTGCTGCAGTTCCGTTGAGTTCCACGCCGAGCACCCCGCCATTGAGGGAAAGCTCGCCGGTAAAGGTCTTGCCTGCCGCGGTGTCCGGGCTCGGAATGTCGGCACTATTGGAAGCGGCAGGTGAAGCGGAGGGCGAACGGAGCCCGGCTTCGGCGGCGGCGAATTCTGCTTCGGTAGGGTTTGAACTGAAGACCGTCAACTGCAAAACCACGGCCAGGATCACTGCTGCGGCACCCGCGCCGATGGCAATGGTGTTGTCGCGTTTACGCCGCTTGCCCTGTTCCTGCCGCAGGGCACGCTTGGCTTCCATCTGCCTGATGCGCCGTTTCGCTTCGCGGTCATCCCGCGACCTTGTTGCCAAGAGTCCTCCTGATTGTGTTCACTTTCGATGGCTGCCGACAGGAACCCCAGGCATGCTGCATTAGATGTGCACGCGCGGAAAGCATAAACTGGCTGCCGCACATAGTTTATGCATGACAGGCTGGACGCCCGCCCATTAAACGCCGAAGTGGCGTTTAAAAGCTGCGGTGTTGATTCCTGCGTCAGCTTTCTTCGAGGAGACATTTCCCCATGGCACGTACCGCCTCCCTGTCCGGATTCCCCGAGTGGCTTCCCGAGGAGCGGTTGGTGGAGCTCCACGTCCTGGATACGCTTCGGAAAACGTTCGAACTCCACGGTTTTTCCTCCATTGAGACCCGCGCTGTTGAGACGGTGGGGCAACTGCTCCGCAAAGGCGAGATCGACAAAGAGGTCTACGGCCTGAGCCGCCTCCAGGACGATGAGGGCGAGGCCGCCAAGTCGGACAAGGCCGATCCCAACGCGCTTGCCCTGCACTTCGACCTCACCGTGCCCTTTGCCCGCTACGTGGTGGAGAACGCCGGCTACCTCGCGTTCCCCTTCCGCCGCTACCAGATCCAGAAGGTCTGGCGGGGCGAGAGGCCGCAAGAGGGCCGGGCACGCGAGTTCACCCAGGCTGACATCGATGTTGTAGGCGACGGCGAGTTGCCCTTCCGCTACGACGTCGAGATTGCGTTGGTCATCGCAGAAGCCCTCAGTGCCCTGCCGATTCCGGACTTCCGGCTTCGCATCAACAACCGGAAACTCGCCGAAGGCTTCTACCGGGGCATTGGCTTGACGGACACTGCGGGCGTTCTGCGCAGCATCGACAAACTGGAGAAGATCGGCGCCGGCAAGGTCGCTGAGCTGTTGAAGAGCGAGCTGGGCGCGACGGAGGAGCAGGCCGCATTGGCCCTGAAGCTCGCGGGTATCCGCACGGAAGACACCTCGTTCGTCCAGCAAGTACGCGCTTTGGGTGTTAGCGACGAACTCCTGGAGGAAGGCCTGAACGAACTCGAACAGGTCATCCAGGCCGCCGTCCTGCGGGCCCCCGGCAAGGTTGTTGCCGATCTCAGCATTGCCCGTGGCCTGGACTACTACACCGGGACTGTTGTCGAGACAGTCCTGGTAGGCCATGAGCAGCTTGGTTCTATTTGCTCCGGCGGACGCTATGACGCTTTGGCGAGCAAGGGCAATCGGAAGTTTCCCGGCGTCGGCCTTTCCATCGGCGTGACCCGGCTCGTTTCCCGCATCCTCAGCCAGGAGCTGGCCACGGCGTCACGTTCCGTGCCCACCGCAGTGCTGGTCGCCCTGAACACGGACGATAGTTGGTCGGCCGCCCAGGACATCGCGGCCCAGCTGCGTGCCCGGGGCATCGCCACCGAAGTTGCGGCGAAGGCCGAGAAATTCGGCAAACAGATCAAGTTCGCCGACCGCCGAGGCATCCCCTTTGTATGGTTCACCGACGACGACGGCAAGCACCAGGTCAAGGACATCCGCTCCGGCGAGCAGGTGGACGCGGATCCGGCGAGCTGGACCCCCTCGGCCGAGGACTTGCACGTCCGGGTCACCACCGCCTGATTCCCGCCCCCTTCGTTCCGTCCTCGTGGCGGGAGCCGCGGCCGGGGCGGGTAAACTCGGACGGGACCGCTTTGCAGCGGTCCCTCTAAATTTCATGCTGAAAGGAATGCTGTGCTGCGCACACATGACCTCGGATCTCTTCGCTCCGAGCACATTGGACAAACCGTTACCCTGGCCGGCTGGGTGGGCCGCCGCCGTGATCACGGTGGCGTTGCATTCGTTGACCTGCGTGACGCGTCCGGTGTGGCCCAGGTGGTTGTCCGTGAGGAAGAGGTCTTCCACGGGCTGCGGAACGAGTACGTCCTGCAGGTGACGGGTACCGTCAACAAGCGTCCTGAAGGCAACGAGAACCCTGCCCTGGCAACAGGGGAGATTGAGGTCATGGCCGAAAAGGTCGTCATCCTGAACACCTCGGACCCGCTGCCGTTCCAGATCGACGAACACGTCGAGGTCGGCGAGGAAGCGCGCCTCAAGCACCGCTACCTTGACTTGCGCCGTCCCGGCCCTGCCCGCAACCTGCGTCTGCGCTCCGAGGCCAACCGTGTTGCCCGCGAATTGCTGCACCAGCGCGGTTACGTTGAGATCGAGACGCCCACTTTGACGCGTTCGACGCCGGAAGGCGCCCGTGACTTCGTTGTCCCGGCTCGTCTTGCCCCGGGTTCCTGGTATGCACTTCCGCAGTCGCCGCAGCTTTTCAAGCAGTTGCTGCAGGTTGGCGGTTTCGAGAAGTATTACCAGATCGCCCGTTGCTACCGCGATGAGGACTTCCGCGCGGACCGCCAGCCGGAATTCACGCAGCTGGACATCGAAGCAAGCTTCGTGGACCAGGACGATGTCATTGAGCTCGGCGAAGCAGTGGTCAAGGCGCTGTGGCAGCTGATCGACGTCGAGATTCCCACCCCGATCCGCCGCATGACCTACCTGGACGCCATGGCCAGGTACGGTTCGGACAAGCCCGATCTCCGGTTCGGCCTAGAGCTCACGGAATTGACCGAATTCTTCAAGGACACCAACTTCGGTGTCTTCAAGGCACCGTACGTCGGCGCAGTGGTCATGCCCGGAGGTGCTTCCCAGGCGCGTCGCGCCTTGGATGCCTGGCAGGAATGGGCCAAGCAGCGTGGCGCCAAGGGCCTGGCATACGTTCTTTACAAAGAGGACGGCGAACTTGCCGGTCCCGTTGCCAAGAACCTCACCGAAGAAGAGCGCGCCGGCCTGGCCGACGCCGTCGGTGCCAAGCCGGGCGACTGCATCTTCTTCGCCGCAGGAGAAAAGTCTCCGTCACGTGCACTGCTTGGTGCGGCGCGTGTGGAGATCGGGCACCGCACCGGCCTCATCGATCCGAAAGACTGGGCCTTCGTCTGGATTGTGGACGCTCCCATGTTCGAACCCGCCGCTGCTGCTGTAGCCTCGGGCGACGTCGCAGTGGGCGCAGGTCAGTGGACCGCCGTTCACCACGCCTTCACCTCGCCCAAGCCGGAGTTCCTGGACACCTTTGACAAGGATCCTGAGTCGGCGCTGTCCTACGCCTACGACATCGTATGCAACGGCAACGAAATCGGCGGCGGTTCCATCCGTATCCACGATCGCGAAGTGCAGGAGCGCGTCTTCCAGCTCATGGGCCTGGACAAGGAGGACGCTGAGACCAAGTTCGGCTTCCTGCTTGAGGGTTTCAAGTACGGCGCACCTCCGCACGGCGGAATGGCACTTGGCTGGGACCGTGTTGTGGCTTTGCTGGCAGGTGTGGAGTCCATCCGCGACGTCATCGCATTCCCGAAGTCCGGTGGCGGCTACGACCCCCTGACCGCTGCACCGGCTCCGATCACGGCGCAGCAGCGCAAGGAGGCGGGCGTTGACTTCAAGCCCGAGTCCAAGCCTGTAGCCAAGGCCGAAACCAAGTCCGAGTAATACACTTGCCAAAGGCTCTCCACCGCGGTGGGGAGCCTTTGGTGTTCCTGCCAAGGAAGGGTGCCTCACATTGTTGGAGCAGAAGTTCATTGAATCCGTCATGGACAAGGCCTGGCCTGCCTGTGAGCGTAAGGACACGGGTGAGTGGGTCCTTCGCGCTTCGGACGGCGTGACGCAGCGGGCGAATTCGGTGTGGCCAAAGAAGCTGCCTGGCGAAGATGGCCATACTGTTGCCGGACGTTCAGCGCTTGTGGACGCGGTTCGGTCAGCCTCCGACTGGTACAGGAAGCGCCGGCTCCCGGCCATTTTCCAGGTATTCGATGATCACCGTAGTTCGGCCCTCAACGCCGTGTTGGACGAGCAGCGCTTTTCGAGGCAATCCGTAACGCGAATCATGATTCGTGGCGTGGATGGCCGGTCCGTTGTTCCAACACAGCACGCCGTGGAGCTCTCCGAACAGCCTTCGGAGGAGTGGCTCCAGGTGTGGTGGTCCGTTGACGGTCGCGGCGGCGACGCCGCATTGTCAACGGCCCGCAAGATCCTCATGGGCTGCCAGTCCGTGTACGCACTGGTGCGGGACGACGACGGCGTACCAGCCGCCGTCGGGCGTCTCGCCTTGGTGGATGGCTGGGGCGGCATCTACAGCATGGCCACCACTGAAGCCCACCGGCGGCGCGGTTACGCCAGCACGGTACTTGCCGGGTTGCTCAACGAAGGCACCGCTCGTCGCCTGGAGGGTTTCTGGTTGCTCGTTACTGACGCCAACAAGGGCGCCCAGGCTCTTTACTCGCAGTCAGGTTTCACTGACTATGGCAGCTATCTGTACCGGCAGGCTCCCTTGAAGCGGGCGCCGGGCGGCTGCTGAGCGGCTGATCGTCAGCGGCCGCTAGACCAAGGGATCGGTCACGGCGATCCGTAAGGAGCATGCGTCCACGGCAGCCTTGGTCAATGCCGCGCTCTTGGGTTCCTGAATATCCAGGAAGGCCAAGCGGGTGCGCCCTGCCACGGCTTTGAGCGACGGCTGCGCAAGCACTTGATCCACCAAGGCACGGTCGCCGCCCGGGACTAAGTACTCGATGCGGTGGTCCTTGAAGATGCGGGCGGCGTGTTCGGCAGTTGCCCTGGCATCGACAAAGCGGTTGCCGCTTTTTGAAGCGAGGATCGTTGAACCACTGGCAGCGGCCACGGCGTAACCGCCCTTGCGCACCAACAGCAAGCCGAGGCCGCGCTCCTGGTTGGCAAGCGAAGCCAGGCGGTCCAGTTCAGTAGCTCCGCGACCGGGGCGTCCATCAGCCGGCCACGGCGCATGTACCAAGGCGGTCCCGCCGTCGGCCGCGGTCAGCAGCAAGCCGTCGTCGCTGAAATCCACCGTCACCGCACCATGGCTGGCGGTGAATCGGTCCACCCATCCGTTAAGCCGAACTGCCGGCACCAGGGCGGTCCGGCGGGCAATGCCGTGCTGCTGTGGGTGCGGGGTGGATGCGGGGCGGTCCACGTCGATGTCTCCTTTGTTGGAACTATGAGTAGCCTATCCATGTGGAAGATCTCTTTGGTGCCGGTGCAGTCGACGACGACGAGTCGGAGGATTTGCCTGCCATCGGGGGCCCGTCCGACGCCAACTGGATGGCGTCCCAACGCAGTCCCCTGGCAGTAAGGATGCGGCCACGGACTTTGGATGATGTGGTGGGACAGCAGCATTTGCTGGGCCATGGCTCGCCGCTTCGGCAACTTGCTGCCGGGGCTGAGGCGGCCGGTCCTGCGGGGCCAAGCTCGGTGATCCTGTGGGGCCCGCCCGGTACCGGCAAGACCACCCTGGCCCACGTCATCGCCCGGGGCCCAGGGCGAAAGTTCGTGGAGCTGTCCGCCATCACCGCAGGCGTCAAGGACGTCCGACGCGTCATGGACGAAGCACTGACCGCCCGGGACCTGTACAAAAAGACCACAGTATTGTTCCTCGACGAGATCCATCGCTTCAACAAGGCGCAGCAGGATGCGCTGCTGCCCGGCGTGGAGAACCGCTGGGTGGTGCTGGTTGCCGCCACCACCGAAAACCCCTCGTTCTCGGTGGTTTCGCCCCTGCTGTCCCGTTCGCTCCTTCTGACATTGAAGCCGCTAACGGACGACGACATCGCCGGTTTGCTGCAAAGGGCTGTTGTTGATGCCCGCGGCCTCGCCGGGCGCGTGGAGCTCGCTCCGGAGGCGCTGGACCATTTGGTGCGGTTGTCCGGTGGCGATGCCCGTAGGGCGCTGACCGCACTGGAGGCTGCGGCGGGCGTCGCGTTCGGTGACTCCGCCGCCGTCGGGATCGACTCCGCAGACGCGGCAGAGGACAGCGGCGACGGCGAAGCGGGACTCGCCAACGACGGCGCGCCTGACGCTCCGGTGCTGGTGGAACTGCGCCACACCGAGCGGGCGCTGGATGCTGCGGCCGTTCGCTACGACCGTGCCGGGGACCAGCACTACGATGTGGCCAGCGCCTTCATCAAGTCCATCAGGGGTTCGGATGTGGACGCAGCCCTGCATTACCTGGCCAGGATGCTGGAAGCCGGCGAGGATCCGCGCTTCGTGGCCCGGCGCATCGTCATTTCCGCAGCCGAGGACATCGGGATGGCCGATCCCACGGCGCTGCAAACCGCAGTGGCCGCAGCCCAGGCCGTTCAGCTGATCGGCATGCCGGAAGGACGCATTGTCCTGGCCGAAGCGGTGGTCCACCTGGCAACGGCACCCAAGTCCAATGCCGCCTACATGGGCCTGAACAAGGCGGTGGCTGATGTCCGTGCCGGTTTCGGGGGTGGCATACCCATGCACTTGCGTGATGCCCACTATCCCGGGGCCAAACAACTGGGCCATGGGACGAGCTACAAATACGCCCATGACGAACCCCATGGTGTGGCTACCCAGCAATACCCGCCGGATGACTTGGTGGGGAAGGACTACTACGAGCCCACAGGGAACGGTGCCGAACGTGACATCGCCGCCCGGCTGGAGCGGCTTCGCAAGATCGTACGGGGGCTGTAGCCGGGAGCGGCGGGCGAGGCTGCGGGCCCACGTCCGCGTGGTAGGATTGATCCTTGTCTGGCATGACCCGACGCACAATCCCTAGAAGATTCCTTCCATGGTGCTGTGCCTCGGACCAGTAGCAAAAGGCAGCGGTTGGCCGATGCTCTCCCTGATGGAGGCCAGTAACACTGACACACCGCAGTAATTGGAAGGACACAAGTGGCTAACAACACTCGTGCTCGCCGTACCGCACGCCTCTCGCGTGCACTCGGCATCGCTCTGACCCCCAAGGCCGCCAAGTACATGGAGCGCCGCCCGTACGGCCCCGGTGAGCATGGCCGTGCCCGCAAGAAGCAGGACTCCGACTACGCCGTACGTCTGCGCGAAAAGCAGCGTCTGCGCGCCCAGTACGGTATCCGCGAAGCCCAGATGACCCGTGCCTTCGAAGAAGCACGCCGCACCAAGGGCCTCACCGGTGAAAACCTGGTGGAACTGCTCGAAATGCGCCTGGATGCCCTCGTGCTGCGTGCTGGCTTTGCCCGCACCATTGCACAGGCCCGCCAGCTGGTTGTCCACCGCCACATCATGGTTGACGGCATCCGCGTGGACCGCCCGTCCTTCCGCGTTGGCGAAGGCCAGCTCATCCACGTTCACAGCCGCTCTGAGGTCATGGCTCCGTTCCAGGTCGCAGCAGCTGGTGCCCACGCCCTCACCAACGTGCCGGCATACCTGGACGTCAAGATCGACGCCCTGCAGGCACGCCTGGTTCGTCGCCCCAAGCGCTCCGAGGTCCCCGTGATCTGCGAAGAGCAGCTCGTCGTCGAATTCTACGCTCGCTAAATTCAAGCAGCGCATACAAAGAAGCCCGTGGCACACGCCGCGGGCTTCTTTGTATGTATGGGCCTCCTCCTTTGTAGGTAAGGTACTGGGGGAGGCCTTGGCCAACACCGAATTCGGCTGGTGCAAGGCAGCGCAACAACCCTAGGAGATGAGTTCTATGTCTGGTGGCGACATCGCCGGCCTGATCGCAGCAGGAGTGTTCGCGCTCCTTGTGCTGCTGTTGGCCGTGCCTATCTTGAAGCTCGGCGGCGTCTTTGACGAGGTCCGTACGTCGATCCGCACCATCAGCGACGGCGCTACGCCGCTGATGGACGAAGTGACCGCGACCGTCTCCACCACCAACCAGCAGTTGAAGAAGGTGGATGGCATCGCTTCGAACGTCTCTGATGCATCCGCCAATATCTCGGCGTTGTCCTCGCTTGTGGCTGCCACAGTGGGTTCACCGTTGATCAAGGTCGCGGCCTTCAGCTATGGAGTCCGTTCGGCTTTCGCCGGACGCCGCGTACCTTCCTCCGGCCGCCGCAGCCGCTAAACCAACGGGAGACAAGAAACCCATGAAGAGAATTGTTTGGATGGGCATTGGCGTGGCGATCGGCGTCATCGCCTTCCGCAAGATCACTGAGGCGCAGGCCAACATCGGGCCGGACGGCCTTAACCGCGCCGTTGGCCGCATGGCTGATGGATTGTTCGATTTTGCCGATGCCGTGCGTTCCGGGATGCACCAACGGGAAGAGGATCTGCGGGCGGCCTTGGGGATTGACGACGCAGGAACAGGCCGGCGGTAGGGGAGCGGTTCGCCCCGGAGCCCGCAACAGGGCAGAATGGAAAGCTGCGGAACGGCACCAGCCGGTCCCGCGCACATCGTGTGCAGTGAATTGAGAAGGGTAAGTAATCAGCTAATGAAGTCGCAGGAGATCACCAAGCGCTGGGTGGACTTTTTTGTCAGCAAGGGCCACACCGCCGTTCCCTCCGCGTCGCTCGTTTCCAGCGACCCGTCACTTCTTTTCACTGTGGCCGGAATGGTGCCTTTTATTCCTTACCTGACCGCGCGCGAAGAGCCTCCCTACAGCCGTGCCACGAGCGTCCAGAAGTGCATCCGCACCGGCGACATCGAGGAAGTCGGAAAGACGGCCCGCCACGGCACCTTCTTCCAGATGTGCGGGAACTTCTCCTTTGGTGACTACTTCAAGGAAGATGCCATCAAGTTCGCCTTCGAACTGCTCACCAAGAGCGTTGACGACGGCGGCTACGGCCTTCCTGCCGAGCGCCTCTGGGTGACCGTCTACGAAGAAGATGACGAAGCCAAGGAACTGTGGCTGAAGAACACCGGCATCCCCGCCGAGCGCATCCAGCGCATGGGCAAGGCTGACAACTACTGGTCCACCGGCCAGCCCGGCCCTGCCGGCCCCTGCTCGGAGATCTACTACGACCGAGGCCCTGCCTACGGCATCGAGGGCGGCCCCCTCGCTGACGAGACCCGGTACATCGAAATCTGGAACCTCGTGTTCATGCAGTACCAGATCGACAACGTCCGCTCCAAGGTGGACTTCGATATCGTCGGCGAACTGCCGCAAAAGAACATCGACACCGGCCTCGGCATGGAGCGCCTTGCGATGATCCTCCAGGGCGTCGAGAACATGTACGAGACCGACCAGGTCCGTCCGGTCATCGACAAAGCTGCTGAATTGTCGGGCCGCGAGTACACCTCGGCCGAGTCCTCCGACGATCCTCACCACACGGACGACGTCCGCATGCGCGTGGTGGGCGACCACATCCGTTCGGCCCTGATGCTGATCGCCGATGGCGTGGCACCCTCCAACGAAGGACGCGGCTACGTGCTGCGCCGCCTGATCCGCCGTGCTGTCCGCGCCATGCGCCTGCTCGGCGTCGAAAAGGCCTGCCTCCCGGACCTCCTGCCGGCTTCACGCGACGCCATGAAGGGCGTCTACCCGGTGGTGGAGACGGACTTCGCCCGTATCAGCCGCATCGCCTACGCGGAAGAAAAAGCATTCCTGCGCACCATCGCTTCGGGCACGGCACGCTTGGAAGATGCCGTGGCTGAGTCCAAGGCTGCAGGTGTTCCGTTGTCCGGCGCCGATGCTTTTGCGTTGCATGACACCTATGGATTCCCTATTGACCTCACCCTGGAAATGGCGGAAGAAGCAGGCCTCAAGGTAGACGAGGCAGGTTTCCGTTCACTCATGCTTGAGCAGCGGCAGCGGGCGCAGGCCGACGCCAAGGGCAAGAAGGGCGGCCACGCCGACCTCAGCGCCTACCAGGAGCTTCTCGGCAAGGGCGAAACGGTCTTCACGGGCTACGACGAACTTGAGGGCGAATCGACAGTCCGCGGCATTGTCAGCGGGGGCCGGTCAGTGGCGCACGCCTCAACGGGCGACGAAATTGAGCTGGTCCTCAACGAAACGCCCTTCTATGCAGAAGCAGGCGGCCAGTCCGCTGATACCGGCCTGATCACCGGCGACGGCTTCGTCGTGGAGGTGCTGGATGTCCAGCGGCCCATCAAGGGCCTCAGTGTGCACAAGGCGATTGTCCGCGAAGGCGAGATCGGCTCTGACGCCCTGGTGCGCGCCGCCGTCGACCGTGAACGTCGGCACGCCGCGGAGCAAGCCCACACCGGTACGCACATTGTCCATGCCGCCCTGCACCAGATCCTGGGGCCGGAAGCCACACAGCGCGGTTCGTACAACAAGGCTGGCTACCTTCGTTTCGACTTCGCCTGGGGCGAAGGCCTGAGCACAGCCACCCGGTCCGAGATCGAAGAGGTCTCCAACATTGCTATCCGCAACAATTACCGCGTGGATACCAAGGTGATGGGGTTGGCTGAGGCCAAGGCACTGGGTGCCATGGCCCTCTTCGGCGAGAACTACGGCAGCGAAGTCCGCGTTGTGGAGATCGACGGCGCGTGGTCCCGTGAACTGTGTGGTGGCACCCACGTGTCCAACACTTCGCTTATTGGAAGCCTTTCGCTGCTGGGCGAACAGTCCGTGGGGTCAGGAAACCGCCGCGTTGAGGCCTTCGTTGGCTTGGACGCGTTCCGCCACCTGGCCGCCGAACGTGCGCTGGTCACGGAACTCACTGAACTCTTGAAGGTACCGTCCGGACAACTCGCAGACCGTATCTCCAGCACCCTGAGCAAGCTCAAGGCCACGGAGAAGGAACTTGATCGCCTCCGCAAGGAACAGCTCACCGCGGCCGCAGCCAACTTGGTGGGCACGGCACGCGATGCTGCAGGCGTGCGCGTGATTGCCCACGACGCCGGTCAGGTAGGCGGAGCCGACGACCTTCGGAACCTTGCCCTGGACCTTCGCACCCGTCTGGGATCGGAAGCGGCGGCTGTCGCCGTTGCCGGTGTCAGCAACGATCGTCCCGTGGTCCTCATTGCCACCAATGAAGCCGCCCGCGAAGCCGGCGTGAAGGCCGGAGCACTTGTCCGCCTGGCCGCTGGTATCCTCGGCGGCGGCGGTGGCGGCAAGGACGATGTCGCCCAAGGCGGCGGCACCGACGCTGGGAAGGTCTCTGAGGCCCTCACAGCGGTGGTGGATGCGATAGCCAAGCGCTGACGGTGGATTCCAGTACGAACAGCGGCGTCTACCCCCAGGGCATCAAGCTGGGGGTGGACGTCGGGACCGTCAGGGTGGGAGTCGCCATTTGTGACCCCGACGCAATTCTTGCCACACCCTTCAAGACGGTCGGGCGCGACGCCAAGAAGAATTCAGATGTCCGCGTGGTGGTGAAGCTTGCCGCTGAATTGTCCGCCGTGCAGATTTTTGTTGGCCTTCCCCGCACCATGAAGGGCGAAGAGCGGAGCTCGGCACAGATGGCCACACAGTACGCGGATGTCCTTGCAGCAGAGCTGCTGCGCGCCGGTTTGGATGTTCCAGTGAACCTCGTGGATGAGCGGCTCTCCACCGTGACGGCACACCGCAACCTGCACGAAGCTGGCATGAGCAGCAAGAATCACCGTAAAGTGGTTGATCAGGTTGCTGCTGCTGGAATACTTCAGCACGCGATCGATATGCAAAAAGCCAGAGGAACGGACGTTGGCCGCCGAGTGCAGGTACCGGCGCAGTCCGAAAAGCCGAGCAGTGCCCCAACGCTGCAGGCTGCCTCCGGCAGTGAACCCGATTCTTCTACGAGGGGACTGCAACTGTGAGCCCGGTCAACAATGACCCCTCAAGCGGTACCGCCGGTGGCGGCATGCCGCTGACCCGCAAAGAGCTGCGGGCGCGGGAACGATTCCTCGCCACGCAGAACCACAACGTCGTACCCGTTCCCGAAGCGACACCGGGGGAGCCGTCCTCCTCCACCAATGTTGAGCCCGAGCTGCCGCGACCAGTCCCGGCGGTCCCGCAGGCTCCCGTGGCACCGCCAGTGCCCTTGGCTCCACCAACACCTCCGGCACAGCCGGCGGTCGCGGCCCGGCCCGAACCTGTTGCCCAGCCCGAACCTGTGGCTCAATCGGAAGTCGTGTCTCAACCGGAAGCCGTGGCCCAGCCGGAATCGGAAATCCCGCAGGAAACGCCTCACGCTGATGACGTTGACTCTGAAGAGGCGCACGTTGACCAGACGGACTACCACGCAGTCCACGCCGATGAAACTCAGGCCGATGGACTCCAGCAGCATCATGACGTGACGGTCGATGCCCACGGTGAGGAAAGCTACCACCACGACTACAGTCACCATGACCACGCAGAACACGCTGACGGGCACGGCCATGATGGCCATTACTACGATGCCCACGGGGACGTTCACGAGGATCTTCATGATGAGCATCCGCACGATCTCATCGCTCCTGTCGAATCAACGGTTCCCAAGTCCGTCGCCAAGAAGGCGCGCCGGCGTCGCCGTGTCCTTGCTCTCCTGATCACGCTGGGCGTCTTCGTTGCGGCAATTGCCATCGGCGCCCAATTCCTGAAGCCGCTCCTTGGAATGGATAAAGTCACGGACTATCCGGGACCCGGAACAGGTTCCGTGACCATCACCGTTCCCGAAGGCGCAGGACCCAAGCAGGTGGCCGCTGAACTCGTTGCCAGCAAGGTCGTAGCAGATGCCGATACGTTCGTAAAGGCGTTCATCGGCGACGGCGGTTCACTATCACCGGGAGAGTTCACGTTCCGTACGGAGATGAAGAATTCGGATGCTGTGGCGGTCCTGGCCAACAAGGACGCGTCTAAGGTCATTTACTTCGCCCTGAGTGCAGGCCTGCGTATCAACGAATCCTTGGAAGCCATTTCCAAGGGGTCCGGAATTCCCATGCAGCAACTCAACGCCTTCAACTCGGCACCTGCCCAGTTCGGCGTGCCTGCCAAGGCCAAGAACCTTGAAGGTTTCCTGGCCCCGGGTGAGTACCGGTTCGAGCTGGGCACGTCCGGCAAGGACATCATCCAGAAGCTGGTGACCACCACCCTGGATGAGCTGAAGTCGCAGGGAATCACCGATCCCGGCCAGCAATACGACACCGTGACCATCGCGAGCATCGTCCAGGCCGAAGGCGGCCAGGCCGATTATGGAAACGTTGCTGGCGCAATCTACAACCGGCTCAAACCGAACAACACTGAGACCAACGGCCTCATCCAGTCGGACGCCACGGTGACGTACGGTCTTGGCAAGAAGTCCTTCCACCTCACGGAGGAAGAGAAGGCCGACAAGTCCAACGCCTACAACACGTACGCCAACGCCGGGCTTCCTGCCGGACCCATTGGCTCTCCGGGCAAGACCGCAATCGATGCCGCGGCCAAGCCGACCCAGAATGACTACCTCTACTGGGTGACCATCAACCTGGACACCAAAGAGACCAAGTTCTCCAAGACGCTGGCAGAGCACAGCACCTACGTTGAGCAGTACAACGCATGGTGCCAGGCCAATGCAGGACGGTGCGTGTGAGTCGTCGCGCCGCGGTCCTGGGCCACCCGATCTCACATTCGAAGTCCCCGGCCCTGCATGCGGCGGCATACGCGAAACTTGGCGTTGACATCGAGTACTCGGCGATCGACGTCACTGTGGACAGTCTTCCTTCGTTCATGGCCTCTCTCCACGGCGATGACTCGTGGTGCGGCCTCTCCGTGACCATGCCCTTGAAGTCGGCCATGGTCCAGGAAGTGGACGAGATCCGCGGCGCTGGCGCCCACCTGGGCGTCATCAACACTGTCGTATTCGAGTACGACGGCGGGTTGGTGCGTCGCGTCGGCTACAACACCGATGTTGGGGGAATCGTGGAAGCCGTCCGGTACGCCGGTGTGGTCTCCACTCCCCACGCCGCGATCCTTGGTGGTGGGGGTACTGCGGCGGCAGCGGTAGCTGCCGTGCAGGAGCTCGGCGCCCGCCAGGTTGACGTCTTCGTCCGCGATGCCGGGCGTGCCGGTGACGCGGAAGCCGCTGCTGCCGCCGTCGGAATCGCAGTGACGGTCCGTCCGTTGACCGAAGCTGCTACCGCCGTGGCGGGCACGGATCTGGTGATCTCGACGTTCCCGCCGCGTGCAGGGGACTCCCTGGCAGATGAACTGTCCTCCCTGCCCGGTACCGGAGCCGGGGTCCTGTTGGACGTGGCCTATGATCCCTGGCCAAGCCGCCTCGCAGAGGTATGGCAGGGCCACGGGGGAGCGGTTGTACCGGGCCTGGAAATGCTGATGTACCAGGCGGCAGAGCAGATCAGGCGCTTCAGCGGCTGTGACGTGGACGCCGCCGTCATAGATGTGATGTGCGACTCAGTCGGGCTACCCCGGCGAGTGTTCTAGAGGCCTTACATGGCAGGATTGGTTATATGTTGCGTTGGTTGACTGCCGGTGAATCCCACGGTCCGGCTCTGATCGGAATTGTTGAAGGCGTGCCTGCCGGTGTTGAACTCACCAGCGGGCAAATTCGTGACGCGTTGGCGCGTCGGCGCCTGGGCTACGGACGTGGTGCCCGCATGAAGTTTGAGCAGGACGAAGTCACCATCATGGGTGGTGTCCGTCATGGACTGACCCAGGGCGGCCCCGTGGCCATCCAGGTCGGCAACACTGAGTGGCCCAAGTGGGAGCAGATCATGTCTGCGGACCCCGTTGATCCCGAGATTCTGGCCGACCAAGCACGCAATGCGCCTTTGACGCGGCCGCGTCCTGGCCACGCCGATTTCACAGGCATGCAAAAGTACGGATTCGACGAAGCCCGCCCTGTGCTTGAGCGTGCAAGTGCGCGTGAGACCGCCACGCGCGTTGCCCTTGGCACCGTCGCTGCGCAGTTCCTGAAGCAGCTGGGCGTCGAACTGGTCAGCCACACGGTTTCGATTGCCAGCGTCACCGTTCCTGAGGGCAGGCCGCTGCCGTTGCCCCACGATGTCCTTGCCCTTGATGCCGATCCTCTCCGCTGCTTCGATCGTGAAACTTCGGACGCCATGGTGGCTGAGGTTGACGCAGCCCACAAGGAAGGCGAAACCCTGGGTGGCGTCGTTGAAGTCCTGGCCTACGGGCTGCCGCCCGGACTGGGAAGCTACGTTCATTGGGACCGTCGCCTGGACTCCCGTCTGGCCGCTGCGCTTATGGGTATTCAAGCCATCAAGGGTGTCGAGGTCGGTGACGGCTTCCTGACCGCTGCCCGCCGTGGCTCTGCTGCCCACGACGAAATCCTCAAGGATGAGAACGGCAAGATCGTTCGCCAGACCAACCGTGCCGGTGGCATCGAAGGTGGCATGAGCATCGGGGAAGTCTTGCGGGTTCGCGCCGCCATGAAACCAATTGCCACGGTTCCGCGCGCATTGCGCACCATCGATGTCAGCACGGGGGAGCCGGCCAAGGCCCACCATCAGCGATCTGACGTCTGTGCAGTTCCTGCGGCCGGCGTCGTAGCCGAAGCCATGGTGGCCCTGGTTCTGGCCGAAGCTGTCGCCGAGAAGTTCGGCGGCGACTCCGTTGCCGAGACCAAGCGGAACCTCCAGAGCTACCTTGACAACATCCCGGCCACCCTGGACTCGGTCGGCCGGTAGTGGTCCGCGCAATCCTGGACGGCTGCCCCGGCCGTCCCGTTGTCCTGGTGGGTCCGATGGCCGTTGGAAAATCAGCCATCGGCCAGCAATTGGCACAGCAACTCGATGTCACTTTCGTGGATACCGACGCCGTTGTCGTCGCTGCGCACGGAAGCATCGCCGATATCTTCGCAGGCCGGGGTGAACACGCATTCCGTGAGATCGAAGCCCGTGCTGTTGCCAAGGCGATCGAGGCCGCCAAAGTGCAGCCGGCGGTCATCTCGCTCGGTGGGGGAGCAGTCCTGGACTCCGGAACCCAGCAATTGCTGGGGGAGTGCACCGTAGTTTATTTGGAATGCGACGCAGAGACTGTCGCGGACCGCATTGCCCGTAATACGGGCCGCCCTTTGCTGCAGGGCGATGCCATGAGCCGCTGGGAGGCGTTGTTCGCCACCAGGCGTCCTGTCTATGAGCGGTTGGCGGACATCGTCGTCGATGTCCGTTCAGGATCCGTGGCGGAAATCGGCCTCCATGTGGAGGAGCGGCTGCGCCAGCATGCAGCCTTGAAAGAGGAAGTTGAAAAGTGAGCAACGAAGCAACTGTCATCAAGGTGACCGGCCAATCCGTTAACGAGAACTATGACGTGGTGGTGGGCCGGGGGCTTTTGGAGACCCTTCCTTCCAAACTTGGTGAACGGGTGCGGCGCGTCCTGGTCATCCACCCCCGTGCCCTCCGCCTCACCGGTGATACCGTCCGCGACGAGCTCGAAGCCGCTGGTTTCACGGCCCTGACTGCCGAAATCCCGGACGCCGAGGAGGGCAAGCACATCCAGGTTGCCGCTTTCTGCTGGCAGGTTCTGGGGCAGAACGATTTCACCCGTTCGGACGCGATTGTCGCCGTCGGCGGCGGTGCCGTGACCGACCTCGCCGGGTTTGTCGCAGCCACGTGGCTCCGCGGGGTCAAGGTTATCCACATGCCCACCAGCCTGTTGGGCATGGTGGACGCCTCGGTGGGCGGCAAGACCGGGATCAACACTGCTGAGGGGAAGAACCTCGTTGGTTCCTTCCACCCGCCCGCGGCTGTGCTGGCTGACTTGGATACACTCCTGACCCTGCCCAAGAACGAGCTGATTTCCGGTATGGCGGAAGTCATCAAGTGTGGCTTCATCGCGGATCCTGTGATCCTCGACCTCGTGGAGAAGAACACGGACGCCGTGATGGACGCGGGTTCGGACGTTGTCCGCGAACTCATCGAGCGGGCAATCACGGTGAAGGCCAACGTCGTATCCGAGGACCTGAAAGAATCGGGCCTCCGCGAGATTCTCAACTACGGGCATACCTTGGGGCACGCCATTGAGCTTGTGGAACGCTACTCGTGGCGGCACGGTGCTGCTGTTTCGGTGGGCATGATGTTCGCTGCTGAATTGTCCCGCAGCGTCGGTCGGCTGTCCGACGTCGACGCCGATCGGCACCGAACCATCCTGGAAAGCCTCGGACTGCCCATTACGTACCGCCGGGACCGGTGGCAGGGCCTCTTGGATGGCATGCGTCGTGACAAGAAGTCCCGTGGCGACCTCCTGCGTTTCGTGGTCCTTGACGGCGTTGCCAAGCCGGGCATCCTTGACGTACCGGACACCTCACTGTTGTTTGCCGCCTACCAGGAGATCGCATCATGACCATCGCCGTTGGCGAAGGCGTCAGCGACTGGCCAACGGCCGGTTTCCCGGGTGTCCGCATGAACCCGGACACCCTTCTTCCCGTGATCGTCAACGAAGACGCCATGGAGTCCGCGCTGGCAGACTCGAAAGACCCGTCTGACCGGATCATGGCGTTGTTGTTGGAGAACCAGCCCAAGGAAGCAGCCGAGCTTCTGGCTGAGGCGCGCTACAAAGACCCGGAGTCCTTCCGGCTCCGGATCTTTGAAGCAGAAGTCCATCGGGCCACCAATCGAATGGACCGTGCGGTTCAGCTGTTCCGGCAGCTGCTGCACGAGGTCCAGGGGAGTTCCAAGGAAGCAATCGTCCACCAGTACCTTGGCCGGACGTATTTTGTCAGCGGCAATGCCCTCGCGGCTTCTGAGGAGTTCTCCAAAGCACTGGATCTCCGGGTGGCTATGGCCGCGGATGCGGCGCTGATTTACTCCTCCGCGGTAGCTCTTCAGAGGGCCCGGAACGTGTTGGAACTCGCTTCCTGACATCCACCCTCAGCACCCTTCGCAAGCCCTCGGCTCATTTGCCGGTAGAATGGTTCTTGGATTTTTGATAAATACGCGCTGGCGGGCCGTTTGGCATGCCTGCTTGGCATAGACAGCTGGCAGCTAGAACCAGTGAGAGAAACCAGAGGATACGAGTGGCAACCACAAACGACATCAAGAACGGGACCGTACTGAAGCTCGAGGGCCAGCTCTGGAACATCATTGAGTTCCAGCACGTCAAGCCGGGCAAGGGTGGCGCTTTCGTTCGCACCAAGATGCGCAACGTCATGTCCGGCAAGGTGGTCGACAAGACCTTCAACGCCGGCCTCAAGATCGAAACCGCTACGGTTGACCGTCGCGACTACCAGTACCTGTACCAGGATGGCGAAGACTTCGTCTTCATGGACACCCAGGACTACGACCAAATCACCGTTTCCGGTGCCACGGTAGGCGACGCCACCAACTTCATGCTCGAGAACCAGATGGTCAACATCGCCATCCACGAAGGCAACCCGCTCTACATCGAACTCCCGCCGAGCGTTGTCCTCGAAATCACCTATACGGAACCCGGTCTTCAGGGCGACCGCTCCTCGGCAGGCACCAAGCCGGCCACGGTTGAGACCGGTTACGAGATCCAGGTACCGCTCTTCGTGGAGCAGGGCACCAAGGTCAAGGTCGACACCCGCGACGGCAGCTACTTGGGCCGGGTCAACGACTAGTGAGCGCACGCGGTAAAGCCCGTAGCAGGGCACTGGAAGTACTCTTCGAAGCGGAGCAACGCTCTGTTTCGGCTTTCGACGCTATGAAAGCGCGCCGGGAGAAGACTGACCTCATCATCAACCCCTACACGGTGGAAATCGTGGAAGGTGTTGTGTCGATGCAACCAACCATCGATGAGTTCCTGGAGACCTACGCCCAAGGCTGGACACTGGAGCGGATGCCGTCGGTGGACCGCATTATCCTTCGGATCGGCGCATGGGAATTGCTCTACAACGACGAAGTCCCGGACGGCGTGGCAGTCAGCGAAGCCGTGGCTCTCGCCAAGACGATGTCCACGGACGAATCCCCGGCCTTCATCAACGGACTGCTTGGCCGGCTGCAGAAGCTCAAGCCTTCCCTTCTCGCCTAGGCATTCGCCTCTGCCGGACGTTTACGTGAAAGACCCGCTGACACAGGAAACTGTGGAAGCGGGTCTTTTTGCTGGAAAGGCATACTACTGCAGAACCGCCGTCCGGAGCGCCGGGATGGCGCGGAGGTAGTCGCGTTCATCCTGTTGGTGAACGGTGACGTCGCGGCCGCTGAGGATTCTCTGGCGAGTGAACGCCAGCGCCGTCGCACCTTTGATGAAGGCCCGCATCTGTGCCTTGCGTCCCCGTGAAGCGGCCCATCGAACCGCTTGCCGGCTGCCACGTGAGGTGGCGAGCATCTCCACCTCGGCGGAGGTAAACCACCCGGCCCGCGCATATTCAAGCAGT
The DNA here is from genome assembly GCF_042786555.1 of Paenarthrobacter sp. NPDC056912. Taxonomy (NCBI): domain Bacteria; kingdom Bacillati; phylum Actinomycetota; class Actinomycetes; order Micrococcales; family Micrococcaceae; genus Paenarthrobacter; species Paenarthrobacter sp. NPDC056912. The sequence continues at coordinate 145,320 of NZ_JBHUCD010000003.1, read as the reverse complement.
CGTTGCCGGGTGAGCTTCCCTTCCGCAAGGCGCAGGAAGACAATGCCCAGGGCAGAGATCAGGAATATGGGCACCTGGATGACGAAGTAGTCCACCAGGAAGTCCTGTCCCATGCTGTTCCATCGGTTGTGCAGGAACATCGCGGGTAGCAGGCCAACAAAGAATGCCAGGACCGCGTAGCCCGTATGCCATTTCCGGGCGGCGAAACCCATGATCAGGCCCGTTGTGCCGGTAAACAACGCATGCGCAAAGGGAGACATGACGCCGCGGAGGATGAAGATCCTGACCAGGTCCGTGCCCGGGTCCGTGGAGGAAGCGATTTCGCGGCCGAAGTAGAGGATGTTCTCGGTGAAGGCGAAGCCCGCGGCGATCGTGAAGGCGAACACCACACCGTCCACAGGTCCGTCGAAGTATTTCCGAGCGGCCAGGATGAGCACCAAAAGTCCAAGGGACTTGGTGAATTCCTCCACTATCGGCGCTTGGACTGTGGCCATGAAATAGGTGAAGGCTTCTTCGCTGGAGGTTGGTGCCGCCCCGGCAAACAGGGGCTGGATGAGGAGTGTGCCTGCAATGGACACGGCTGCGCCCCAGGTGAACGCAAACCAGAGCAGCCGTTTGGGTTCCGGTTCCCATCTGTCGATGAGGCGGACCGCGAGCAGCACTATCGACAACGGGATGAGTGAGGCGATGAAGCCAATGACGAATCCCGTGACACCGGTGTTGCCCAGAAGGAAGGGGACCACCAGCAGCAAGCTGCCCATTGCGAGTATGCCGCCTGCGATCAGCAAGGGGAGCGTGCCAGGCGCCCGGCGAGCAGGCGGAAGCTGGGAACCGGCCCAACCTCCCTGCGGGAGGTGGGAGGGATTTCCAGGGGCGGGTTGATAGTTCGCTGGCTGGACCCGGCCGATCCACGTTGGGTTGGCTGAAGGCTCCACGTAGGGCCGCGGATACGGCTGGTTGCCGCTGCCATCTCCGGGGTGGTTCGTCGTCATGGCAACGAGCCTATTCCACTGCATCCGGGTGTGAGCTTAAGCTCACTGTCCGCAGCCGTCCAACGTGGGGTCTCGAGTGCCCGCTGTGGTAGTTTTGAAAGGCAAATATTCCTTTTTTAATTCCGTCCCGTGAGGCGGGGAAAGGGGAGACGAGCGATGACTGAAGTCACTTCAGCGCAGGTGCCGTCGCGGGTTGTTCTCAACCAGGCGGACATTGATCGTGCGCTCACTCGTATCGCCCACGAGATCCTCGAAGCCAACAAAGGCTCCCAGGACCTGGTTCTGTTGGGTATTCCCAGCCGCGGTTATCCTTTGGCCGTGCGGCTCGCCAACAAGATTGCCGCCGCAGATCCAGCCGTCAATGCCGAAGCCATTGTTGGCCAGCTGGATGTCACCATGTTTCGTGACGATCTCTCACACCATCCCACTCGGCCCCCGCACCACACGCGGCTCCCGTTGTCCGGCATCGACAACAAGGTTGTTGTCCTGATCGACGACGTCCTGTACTCCGGCCGAACAATCCGCGCGGCTTTGGACGCCTTGGTAGACCTCGGCCGTCCCCGGATTGTCCGCCTTGCCGTCCTGGTGGACCGCGGCCACCGCGAGCTGCCTATCCGTGCAGACCATGTTGGCAAGAACCTGCCCACGTCGTCCGCCGAAAAAGTCAGGGTGCACCTTGAGGAGATCGACTCCGTGGATGGCGTGCCCGTCAACGAAGTAGTTATCGAGGCCGGCAAGTGAAGCACCTGCTCTCCACCGAAAACCTCAGCTCATTTGACGCCATCCGCGTCCTGGACACGGCGGAGGAAATGTCCGCCGTCGGTGACCGAGAGGTCAAGAAGCTCCCGGCCTTGCGTGGCCGTACAGTCGTGAACCTCTTCTTCGAAGACTCCACCCGTACTCGGATATCCTTCGAAGCTGCGGCCAAGCGCTTGTCTGCGGACGTCATCAACTTCGCTGCCAAAGGCTCTTCAGTGTCCAAGGGCGAGTCCCTCAAGGACACTGCGCAGACCTTGGCAGCCATGGGCGCCGATGCCGTCGTCATCCGCCACTGGGCATCCGGTGCTCCGCATCGGCTCGCTGCCACGGACTGGATCGACGCGGCCGTGATCAACGCCGGCGACGGCACCCATGAGCACCCCACGCAGGCCCTGCTGGATGCGTTCACCATGCGCCGCCACTGGTCGCAGCTGAACGGGGTTGCGTCCACCGGATCGGATTTGCGGGGTATGCGCGTGGCGATCGCCGGCGACGTCCTCCACTCCCGCGTCGCCCGCTCAAACGTCTGGCTGCTGCGCACGCTGGGCGCGGACGTCACACTGGTGGCACCGCCCACTCTGCTGCCGATCGGCGTCGAGCATTGGCCCTGCAAGGTGAGCTACAACCTGGACCAGACCCTGGAAGCCGGGGTGGACGCCATGATGATGCTTCGCGTCCAGGGTGAGCGCATGAATGCCTCGTTCTTCCCTTCCACCCGTGAGTACTCGCGTCGTTGGGGCTTCGATGACGCCCGGCTCCGGGCACTGGATGACCTGGGGCTCAAGGACACCATCATCATGCACCCCGGACCCATGAACCGGGGACTTGAAATTTCCTCGGCTGCCGCGGATTCGCCCCGTTCCACCGTGCTTGCGCAGGTGCGCAACGGCGTGTCGGTCCGCATGGCTGCCCTGTACCTGCTGCTCTCCGGGGATACCCGCGAAGCAGCCACCACGAATGCTGCAAACCAGCCCACCAAGGAGAGCAACTGATGGCCGAGAACACCTACCTGATCCGTGGGGCCGCCATTCTTGGCGGCGAAGCCGAAGACCTGCTGATCCGCGACGGCGTCATTGCCGCCCGCGGCAAGGGCCTCTCAGATGAGGGTGCCACCGTCATCGACGCTGAAGGCTTGGTTGCCCTGCCCGGAATGGTGGACGTCCACACCCACTTGCGTGAACCGGGCCGCGAGGACGCCGAAACGGTAGAGACCGGCACCCGCGCTGCAGCGTTGGGTGGCTTCACTGCGGTCCACGCCATGGCCAACAGCAACCCTGTTGCCGACACCGCGGGCGTCGTGGAACAGGTCCATAGCCTGGGCCGTGCGGCTGGTTGGGTGGATGTGCGGCCGGTGGGAGCGGTCACCGTGGGCCTGGCCGGCGAACAGCTCGCCGAGCTCGGCGCCATGGCAGACTCCCGCGCCCAAGTGCGGATGTTCTCCGACGACGGCATCTGCGTCCATGATCCCGTCCTGATGCGCCGCGCGCTGGAGTACGTGAAAGCGTTCGACGGCGTTGTGGCCCAACACGCGCAGGAACCTCGCCTCACCGCCGGGGCACAGATGAACGAGGGCACCGTTTCTGCCGTCCTTGGCCTCACAGGCTGGCCGGCCGTCGCTGAGGAGAGCATCATTGCCCGCGATGTCCTGCTGGCTCAGCACGTGGGCTCCCGCCTCCATGTCTGCCACGTATCAACCGCGGGGTCCGTGGAAATTGTCCGCTGGGCCAAAGCGCGTGGCATCAACGTCACGGCCGAGGTCACTCCGCACCACTTGCTCCTTACGGATGAACTGGTCCGCAGCTACGACCCCGTGTACAAGGTCAACCCGCCGCTGCGCACGGATGCCGATGTCCAGGCACTCCGGGAAGGCCTGGCGGATGGCACCATCGACGTCGTGGGAACTGACCACGCCCCGCACCCCAGCGAACACAAGGAATGCGAATGGGCGCAAGCGGCCATGGGCATGACCGGCCTTGAAACTGCTCTCTCGGTTGTTCAGGCAACCATGATCGAGACCGGCCTCATGGGCTGGGCCGACTTCGCGAGGGTGACTTCCTTCACTCCGGCGCTGATCGGCCGCGTTGCTGACCAGGGCCGGCCGATGGAAGTTGGCGAACCCGCCAACGTCATCCTGGTGGACCCGGCTGCGCGTTGGACCGTTGACCCCCATAAAATGGCTACCATGGGCCGCAATTCACCGTTCAAGGGCAAAGAGCTGCCCGGATCCGTGGTGGCAACGTTCTTCAAGGGCCACCCCACAGTCCTCAACGGCCAGCTCAACACGCCGTACAGGTACCCGGCAGTCAGCAGCAACTAATGGACAACCAAACTCTTACCGTGTTGATCACGGTGCCGTTGATCGTCGTCGTACTGGCGATGATCTGGCTGGGGTGGCGGAACCGCCTCAGGCGGCAAGCCGACGTCGAACGCCTTCCCGAGGTGCCGACGCAGCTGACGCCGGCCACCGTGGTCGCGGACGGCCAGTACGTTGCCACCACCACGGCAGGTGACTGGTTGGACCGCATTGCCGTTCAAGGCCTGGGCATCCGGACCAACGCGGAATTGAGCATCCATGCCGAAGGCGTGCTGTTCGACCGCTCCGGCGCAGCCCCCGTGTTCATCCCGCGCTCCGCCTTGGCGGACAGCCGCGAGTCCAGCGGAATGGCAGGAAAGTTCGTCGAGAAGGACGGACTCCTGGTCATCAGTTGGAATCTCGGCGGCCGTGAACTGGACACTGGATTCCGGTCCAGGCACGCAGCCGACAAGCAGCTCCTCCTCGAAGCCCTCCAGGAATTGATCTCCGCAGCCCCTCAGGCAGATGCCGATAGTGGAAAGTAATAAAGTGACGGATAGTAAAGCAGCCACCACAACCACCCCCTCAGCAGCAGTGCTGGTGCTCGAAGACGGCCGCATGTTCCGCGGCCGCAGTTATGGCGCCCAGGGAACCACGCTCGGTGAGGCCGTTTTCGCCACCGGCATGACCGGCTACCAGGAGACCATCACTGATCCCTCCTACGCACGCCAGCTGGTGGTGCAGACCGCGCCGCACATCGGCAACACGGGCGTCAACAGCGAAGACGCTGAGTCCCGCCGCATCTGGGTTGCCGGGTACATCGTCCGCGATGCCGCCCGCCGCCCGTCCAACTGGCGTTCCGAGCGCAGCCTCGATGAGGAATTGGTTGATCAGGGAATCGTTGGCATCCAGGGCGTGGACACGCGTGCCATCACGCGCCACCTGCGCGAACACAAGACCATGCGTGCCGGCATCTTCTCCGGTGAGGCCGCCAACGCCTCGGACAAGGAACTGCTCGACGCAGTCCTGGCCAGCGCACCCATGGAAGGCGCCAGCCTCGCCGAAGAGGTCAGCATCGACGAAGCGTACGTCGTTGAGCCCAAGGACCACGGCTGGGACGGCGAGCCGAGGTTCAGCATTGCCGCCATCGACCTCGGCATCAAGGCGATGACACCTGTCCGATTCGCCGAGCGCGGCGTGCGCGTGCACGTCCTGCCGGCCACCTCCACGCTCGAGGACGTCAACGCCGTCAACCCGGACGGTTTCTTCATGTCCAACGGACCCGGTGACCCCGCAACCGCGGATCGCCAGGTATCGCTTTTGCGCTCGGTGCTCGACGAGAAGCTGCCCTACTTCGGCATTTGCTTCGGCAACCAGATCCTGGGCCGGGCCCTGGGCTTTGGTACCTACAAGCTCCGCTACGGCCACCGCGGCATCAACCAGCCGGTCATGGACCGTCGCACAGGCAAGGTTGAAATCACCTCACAGAACCACGGCTTCGCAGTGGACGCACCGATGAACGGCGCGACGGTTGCTCCGGAAGAGCGCTACGGCCGAGTTGAAGTCAGCCACGTTTCGTTGAATGACGACGTCGTTGAGGGACTCGCGTGCCTCGACATCCCGGCGTTCTCGGTCCAGTACCACCCGGAAGCCGCAGCCGGCCCGCACGATGCCGCCTACCTCTTCGACCGCTTCATCGATCTCATGGCTGAGACGAAGTCCGGCGCCGCCAACTCCACCGACTCCAAGACTGAGGACAAGAAGTAATGCCCAAGCGTACAGATCTCAAGAGCGTCCTTGTCATCGGTTCCGGCCCCATCGTCATCGGCCAGGCGGCCGAGTTCGACTATTCCGGCACCCAGGCCCTCCGGGTCCTCAAGGAGGAGGGCCTGCGGGTCATCCTCGTGAACTCCAACCCGGCCACCATCATGACGGACCCCGAGTTCGCCGATGCCACCTACGTTGAGCCCATCACCCCGGAGGTGGTGGAGAAGATCATCGCCAAGGAGAGGCCGGACGCGATCCTGCCCACCCTGGGTGGCCAGACTGCCTTGAACACTGCCATCGCACTGGACAAGAACGGTGTGCTGGAAAAGTACAACGTGGAACTCATTGGCGCGAACATCGCGGCCATTGAACTCGGCGAAGACCGCGAGAAGTTCAAGGGCGTAGTAGAGCGCTGTGGCGCAGAGTCTGCCCGCAGCCACATCATCCACACCATGGACGAGGCCTTCGCCGCTGCAGAGGACCTGGGCTACCCGATGGTGGTCCGTCCTTCCTTCACCATGGGTGGCTTGGGCTCCGGCCTGGCGTACAACGAGGACGACCTCCGCCGCATCGTCGGCCAGGGCCTCCAGTACAGCCCCACCACCGAGGTGCTGCTCGAAGAGAGCATCCTCGGCTGGAAGGAATACGAGCTCGAGATGATGCGCGACAAGAACGACAACGTCGTTGTTGTCTGTTCCATCGAGAACTTCGATCCCGTAGGTGTCCACACCGGCGACTCCATCACCGTTGCCCCGGCGCTGACCCTCACGGACCGCGAGTACCAGAAGCTGCGCGACGTCTCCATTGCGGTCATCCGTGAAGTTGGCGTGGATACCGGTGGCTGCAACATCCAGTTCGCCATCGACCCCGCTACAGGCCGTGTTGTGGTCATCGAGATGAACCCGCGTGTTTCCCGTTCTTCGGCACTTGCGTCCAAGGCAACCGGCTTCGCCATCGCCAAGATCGCCACGAAACTCTCCCTCGGCTACACGCTGGACGAGATCCCTAACGACATCACGCAGAAGACGCCGGCTTCCTTCGAGCCGACGCTGGACTATGTAGTGGTCAAGGTTCCGCGTTTCGCGTTCGAGAAGTTCCCGGCAGCAGACAACACGCTGACCACCACCATGAAGTCCGTCGGTGAAGCCATGGCCATGGGCCGCAACTTCACAGAAGCCCTGCAGAAGGCCCTGCGCTCCCTGGAGCAGAAGGGTTCGCAGCTGGACTTCACTTCCGTGCCGGAATACGAAGTCGCCGAGCTCATCGAGAAGGCCAAGCGTCCCACCACAGACCGCTTGCACCAGGTGCAGCGCGCCCTCCTGGGTGGCGCAACAGTGGAGGACCTTTTCGAGGCCACCAAGATCGATCCTTGGTTCCTGGACCAGCTGCAGCTGCTCAATGAGACCGCGCAGGAGATTCGCAAGGCCGGCGTGCTCACCGAGGAAATGCTGCGCAACGCCAAGCGCCACGGCTTCTCCGACGAGCAGATTGGTGCCCTGACGCACAACAACGAGGCTGTTGTGCGCGGCGTTCGCCAGGCCTTGGGCATTCGCCCGGTCTACAAGACCGTTGACACCTGCGCTGCTGAGTTCGCCGCCTACACGCCGTACCACTACTCCTCTTACGACGAGGAAGACGAGGTTGGCCTGCACTCCAAGCCTTCCGTCATCATCCTCGGTTCCGGCCCGAACCGCATCGGCCAGGGCATCGAGTTCGACTACTCCTGCGTCCACGCCTCCATGGCGTTGCGCAAGGCCGGTTACGAGACCGTCATGGTCAACTGCAACCCCGAGACCGTCTCCACGGACTATGACGTCTCCACGCGCCTCTACTTCGAGCCGCTGACCCTGGAGGACGTCCTCGAGGTCATCGCCGCGGAAGAGCGCACCGGTGGCGTCATGGGCGTGTTCGTGCAGCTCGGCGGCCAGACTCCGCTGAAGCTGGCCCAGCAGCTCGCCGACGCCGGTGTTCCCATTCTGGGTACGTCGCCGGAGGCGATTGACCTCGCGGAGCACCGCGGCGCCTTTGCCCGGGTCCTGGATGAAGCCGGCCTGACCTCCCCGAAGAACGGCACCGCCGTTTCCTTCGAGGACGCCAAGAAGATCGCCGACGAGATCGGCTACCCGGTCCTGGTCCGCCCGTCCTATGTCCTGGGTGGCCGCGGCATGGAGATCGTCTATGACGAAGCCAACCTCTCCCGCTACATCGCCAACGCCACAGAGATCACCCCGGACCACCCGGTGCTGATTGACCGGTTCCTCGAAGACGCTGTCGAAATCGACGTCGATGCCCTCTTCGACGGCACGGACATGTACCTCGGCGGCATCATGGAGCACATCGAAGAGGCCGGCATCCACTCCGGTGACTCCGCGTGCGTCCTGCCTCCCATCACCCTTGGCAACAACGTCATCGAGCGCGTACGCACGGCAACCCGTGCCATTGCCGAAGGCGTGGGCGTCCGCGGCCTCATCAACATCCAGTTCGCGCTGGCCTCCGACGTCCTGTACGTCCTGGAAGCCAACCCGCGTGCCTCCCGTACGGTTCCGTTCGTTTCCAAGGCAACGGGCGTGCAGATGGCCAAGGCGGCAGCCCTCATCGGCACGGGCGTCACCATCAACCAGCTCCGCGGCGCCTACAAGATGCTGCCGGAGACCGGTGATGGCTCCACACTGCCTTTGGATGCCCCTGTTGCCGTGAAGGAAGCTGTCCTGCCGTTCAGTCGTTTCCGGACGCCGGAAGGCAAGGTTGTGGACTCCCTGCTCGGCCCGGAAATGCGCTCCACCGGTGAGGTCATGGGCATCGACAAGCACTTCGACACCGCCTTCGCCAAGAGCCAGGCCGCAGCCAACAACGCACTGCCCACCGAGGGCAAGATCTTCGTTTCCGTGGCCAACCGGGACAAGCGCTCGGTGATCATGGGCGTCAAGCGTCTCTCGGACCTCGGCTTCGAGATCGTCTCCACCGGTGGCACCGCCGATGTCCTGCGCCGCAATGGCATCCAGGCGACTCCGGTCCGCAAGGTGGCTGAAGGCAGCAGCGCCGAAGGCGAAGGCACCATCGCCGACCTCGTCATCGCGGGCGAGATCGACATGGTCTTCAACACGCCTTCCGGTGGCGAAGCCCGCAGCGATGGTTACGAGCTCCGTGCGGCGGCAACATCCATCGGCATTCCCTGCATCACCACCGTGGCGGAGTTCAACGCCGCGGTGCAGGCGATCGAAGCACTTCGCACTTATGAGTGGTCGGTCACCAGCCTGCAGGAGCACGCCGCCAACCTGTCAGCCGCCCAGGCAGCTGTCAATGCCTGAGTCCACTGACGCGCAGCAGCCGGTCCGGGAGGCGTTTGGTTCCCGGCTGGCTGCGGCCATGGCTGCCCGCGGGCCCCTTTGCGTCGGTATCGACCCGCACCCGCAGCTATTGGCTGACTGGGGACTTAACGACGACGTCGCTGGCCTTGAGCGCTTCTCGCTGACAGTAGTGGAGGCCGTGGCTTCCCTCGCTGCCGCCGTAAAGCCGCAGGTGGCGCTGTATGAGCGCCACGGTTCTGCCGGAATTGCTGTCCTGGAGCGGACTCTGGCTGCTGCTGCGGACGCTGCTGTGCTCAGCATCGCCGACGCCAAACGTGGGGACATCGGTTCCACCATGGCTGCTTACGCCGATGCTTGGCTGCGCGACGGTTCTTCCCTGGCTGCGGACTCCGTGACGTTGAGCCCGTACCTGGGTTTCGAATCGCTGCGCCCGGCCCTGGACCTTGCTGCCCAGCATGGCAGGGGAGTGTTCGTTCTTGCGTTGACTTCGAACCCGGAAGGCAAGTCGGTCCAGCACGTGGGTGGAAGTGATTCCGTGGCGCGCCGGATCGTAGCTGCGGCCGCCGCGGAGAACCAGCGCTACGACAGTGCCTTGGGTTCCGTTGGCCTGGTTGTTGGGGCCACCATCGGTTCGGCGCTGAAGGATCTGGAGATCGATCTGGGCCCTGTCCGCGGGGCAATCCTCGCGCCGGGCCTGGGTGCACAGGGCGCTACGCCCGCGGATCTCCGTTTAACCTTCGGGGATGCCTATCCTGCGGTGCTGGCAACCTCCAGCCGGGGGATCCTTGCCGCCGGCCCCACGGCTGCGGCACTGCATGCGGCAACCCTGCAGACGTTGGACGGCCTGGTTTCCTGAAAGGCCACACACGGGGTCACTCATGGCCGTTCGGGGCATCCCGACCGGCCATGAGTGACCCTGCGTTGTTTGAGCTCATTGCGCAACCGGGCCCCTGCCGGTAGGTTCAGGATCAGCGCGCGTGACCTGGATCACAATCTCGATCTGACAGGGGTTTGGCAGTGGGCCTTAAAGAGCTGACACCGCAGGAGCGTTCCGACGCACTGGAAAAGGCTGCCAAGGCGCGCGCCGTGCGTGCCGCAGCCAAGGAAAAGCTCAAGCGGGGTGAAGCCACCATCGCCGAGTTGATCTCGTGGGGCACCACAGATGAGGCGATCGCGCGCATGCGGGTGGTGGAGTTGCTCGAAGCGTTGCCAGGCATCGGGCCTGTCAGGGCGGCAGGCATCATGGCCGAGATCGGAATCGCGGAATCCCGCCGTATCAGGGGCCTGGGAATTCACCAGGCCCGGGCGCTGGTAGATTTTATGGATACCCAGCAAAGCGTCTAACGCATCTTCCCGAAGGAATCCGTGAGCAAGAAACCCGGACTGACTGTCCTTGCAGGCCCCACTGCCGTTGGCAAGGGGACCGTATCCACGTACATCAGGGACAATTATCCGGAGGTTTGGTTGTCGGTCTCGGCAACCACCCGCAGTGCCCGTCCCGGCGAAACGGATGGCGTGCACTACTTCTTTAAGTCAGCTGAGGAGTTCGACTCGCTGGTAGCCAAGGGCGAACTTCTGGAGTGGGCCGTTGTCCACGGCCAGAACCGCTATGGCACTTTGCGCAGCACGGTGGATGCCGCCATTGCCGACGGAAAGTCGGTCCTGCTGGAGATCGACCTCCAGGGTGCACGGCAAGTCAAGGCTGCCGTCCCGGACGCCAACTTTGTGTTCCTGGCCCCGCCCAGCTGGGACGAAATGGTGCGCCGCTTGGTGGGCCGGGGCACCGAAACTGCCGAGGAACAGCAGCGCAGGCTGGAAACCGCTAAACTGGAACTTGCTGCTGAACCGGAGTTTGACCACACCGTCATCAATGACGACGTTCGCCGGGCAGCGGACGAGCTTGTTTCACTCATGGGGCTTACCCCGCACGGGCGCTAAAGCGCTTGCACTTGTTGGCCCGCTAGAATTTGGAGAATTCGTGTCCACGAACCTTGAAGGCATCATCAACCCGCCGATCGATTCGCTGCTTGAGGCTGCCGATTCCAAGTACGGCCTGGTCATCTTCGGCGCCAAGCGCGCCCGCCAGATCAACGCCTACTACGCCCAGCTGCACGAGGGCCTGTTCGAGTACGTCGGTCCGTTGGTTGACACCAAGCTGAACGAAAAGTCGCTCTCCATCGCCCTGCGCGAGATCAACGAAGGCCTGCTGGTTTCCACGCCGATCGAGCCCGCAGAATAAAACTGACTGCCTGTTGACGGAGGTCACGTGCGCATAGTCCTCGGAGTCGGGGGAGGGATTGCAGCCTACAAGGTTGCATCGCTCCTCCGGCTTTTTACTGAAGCCGGTCACAAGGTGACTGTCATCCCCACCGAAGCGGCTACCCGATTCGTCGGGGTGGCCACGTGGGAGGCCCTCTCCGGAAACCCGGTCAGCAACAGCGTCTTCGACGACGTCGAGAAGGTCAACCATGTCCGATTGGGGCATGAGGCGGAGCTGATCGTTGTTGCTCCAGCCACGGCAGACCTCCTGGCCAAGGCAGCAACGGGGCAAGCGGGCGACCTCCTCACCAACACGCTCCTCATGGCCCACGGCCCGGTGCTTTTCGCCCCGGCGATGCACACGGAAATGTGGCAGCACGCCGCCACGCAGGCCAACGTCGAGACGTTGCGCAACCGCGGGGTGACGGTGCTTGAGCCTGCCTCCGGTCGCCTGACGGGCGCCGATTCAGGACCCGGGCGCTTGCCCGAGCCCGAAGCCATCTTCGCCGCGGCCATGGCATTGGCCGATGCTGCCGCAGGTGTTGAAGCGAAGGCATCGCCGGCCGCACACACGTCCTTGGCTGGCCGTGTCGTCACGATTTCCGCTGGCGGGACCAGGGAAGCCCTCGATCCCGTCCGATTCCTTGGTAATCGTTCCTCGGGCAAGCAGGGTGCAGCGCTGGCCGCGGCAGCCTTGGCTGCCGGGGCAACGGTCCGGTTCCTTGCCGCACACATGGACGTTGAGCCGCCTGCCGGCGTCGAGCTTGTACGCGTTGAGTCTGCCTTGGAACTACGCGAGGCAGCGCTGAAAGCGGCAGTGGATTCCGACGTCGTCATCATGGCCGCTGCAGTAGCGGACTTCCGTCCGGCAGAGGTGTCGGACACCAAAATCAAGAAGGTCGACGGCGAGGACGCGCCCTTGGTGCGGCTGGTCCGGAACCCGGACATCCTGCATGAGCTGGTTGAGCGGCGAAACGCCGAAGGCGGCCAGCAACTCATTGTCGGATTCGCCGCCGAAACGGGCGACGCCCAGGGGGATGTCCTGGAGCACGCCACGGCCAAGCTCAAGCGCAAGGGCTGTGACCTCCTGGTGGTTAACCAGGTGGGCGTTGGCCGGGTCTTCGGACAGGATGACAACTCCGTGGTGATCCTTTCCGGCCATGGTGCGGAACCGCAGTCGGCCGCTGGCTCCAAGGCTGACGTTGCCGCTGCCGTTGTAGATCGGGTGGGCGCCGAGCTCACGCGGGTCTTCCCGGCTTTGTAACGGAACCCACACCCGAATTCTTAGCACAGGGACACACGGAAGATGCCGCCGTCCCGCAACCCAGTAAGGTGGTCGAGTGACTTTACCGCTGCACCATGAACACCATGGCACCCCGTCCAAGCTCCGGCTCTTCACCTCCGAGTCGGTCACTGAAGGGCACCCTGATAAGATCTGCGACCAAATCAGCGACGCCATCCTGGATGCGCTGCTGGCCGCGGATCCTGAATCCCGTGTGGCTGTCGAGACCATGGCCACCACTGGCCTGGTCCACGTGGCTGGTGAGGTCACCACCGACGCCTATGTCGAGATTCCGCAGATTGTCCGTGAGACGATCCTCGGCATTGGCTATGACTCCTCCGCCAACGGCTTTGACGGCGCCCGCTGTGGTGTTTCCGTGTCCATCGGCCAGCAGTCCAATGACATCGCCGGTGGCGTCTTCAACTCGCTGGAGGCCCGTGAAGGCCGCCAGGAGGATGACTACGACCTCCAGGGTGCAGGGGACCAAGGCATCATGTTCGGCTACGCCAGCGATGAAACGGCGTCGTACATGCCTACTCCCATTTGGCTTGCGCACCGTTTGTCCGAGCGACTCACCGAGGTCCGCAAGAACGGCGAGCTCGCGTATCTTCGTCCCGACGGCAAGACCCAGGTGACCGTGGGATACGACGGCGACAAGCCGATTTCCGTCGAAACGGTAGTCATCTCCAGCCAGCACGCAGAGGAAGCGAGCCTTGAGCAGCTGCGTGCGGATCTGGCCAGCTACGTGATCGACCCCGTCCTGTCAGCGTCCAACCTTGACATCGCGCGGACAGCGAACATCCTGAACCCCGCAGGTGCCTTCGTCATCGGCGGTCCGGTGGGCGACGCCGGTCTCACCGGCCGCAAGATCATCGTGGATACGTACGGTGGATTCTCCCGCCACGGCGGCGGAGCTTTCTCCGGCAAGGATCCGTCCAAGGTGGACCGTTCGGCTGCCTATGCCATGCGGTGGGTTGCCAAGAACGTTGTGGCTGCCGGACTTGCCAAGCGTGCCGAGATCCAGATCGCTTACGCCATTGGCCAGGCACGCCCTGTTGGAACCTATGTCGAAACGTTCGGCACGGAGACTGTTGATCCTGCCCGCATCAGCGAGGCCATCGACGAACTCTTTGACCTCCGTCCCCGCGCCATCATCGACGCACTCGACCTCAAGCGGCCCATCTACGCAAAGACGGCTGCACATGGCCACTTCGGCCGCGATGATCCCGATTTCACCTGGGAGCGCCTGGACCGGGTTGCTGACCTGAAGGAATACTTCAACGCCTGATCCTTCCGATCCTGGCGGGCTCCAGCCAGTGGTTACTACTTTGTCAGTGGCCCGTGATTGGCTGGAGCCAGAGAGATGCCCGCAGCGGGTCAATCCCGCTGCGGGCATTCGTCATTGTTGGTGTTCAGATGTTCCCGAGCGACGAGTTGGAGGTGAAGAGCATGGCCGGAAAAGAGACCCAGCCGTCGCTGCTTCAGCCCTCGTTGTTGCAAGGATTCCCCGACCGGGCGCCGGTCACCGGCCCCCGGCTGGCCGCCGAGAATCCTGTTGCCCGGGTGGTGCTCGAGTCCTCCCTGCCCCATTTGGACAGGCCCTTTGACTACAGCGTGCCTGCCGAACTCGCTGAGTCAGCGGTACCCGGCGTCCGTGTGAAGGTCAAGTTCAACGGACAGGAACTGAACGGTTACGTCATTGAGCGGCGCGAGTCGTCGGATGCGGCCCACCCGCTGACGACGCTTCACAAAGTGGTCTCGCCTGTGGCAGTCCTGACTCCGGCGATCGCTGAGCTGGCGGGCTCGATCGCGGCCCGCTACTCCGGAACCCTGAGCGATGTCCTCCGGACTGCTGTTCCGCCGCGGGTTGCCAAGGTGGAGAAGGAGCTGTTGTCCGGAGACCTGCTGTTGGAGCACGCCACGCCGGATGGTGTGCTGGACGCCCACGCATGGGGTATGTACTCCAATGGTGCGCCTTTTGTGCACCACCTGGCAGGCGGTGGTTCTCCTAAAGCCGTGCTCACCGCACTGCAGGGCTACGGCTCCGACGGCTGGCCCGCCTTGGTTGCATCGGCAGTTGCTGCCGTCCGTTCTTCAGGTCGCGGCGCGGTGGTAGTGGTGCCTGACTACCGGGACCTCGATCAACTTGAAGCCGCACTCTCCAAGGTCCTGGCACCATCAGACATTGCCCGGCTGACGGCCGATGACGGCCAGACGCCGCGCTATAGGAACTTCCTTCGGCTTCTCAGCGGCGCGGCCGGTGTGGCCATCGGCACCCGCTCGGCTGCCTACGCACCTGTGCGTGACCTTGGGCTGGTGGTGTGCTGGGACGACGGCGATGACCTCCACATCGAGCAGCGCGCTCCCTACGCACACACGCGCGAAGTCCTGCTCCTTCGGGCTGAGCAGGAAAACGCTGCCTGTCTCATGGCCTCCCACAGCCGAAGCACCGAGCTTCAGCGCCTGGTGGAAATGCAATGGGCGGTGCCTATTGAAGCGCCGCGCACCGTCGTCCGCTCTACGGTGCCCCGGGTCCTCAACACGGCCGACAGCTTTGAACAGGAACGTGACCCGCTGGCGCGCATTGCCCGTTTGCCGGGCGCGGCCTGGCGTGCGGCCAAGGAGGGCCTGGAACGGGGCCCGGTCTTGGTGCAGGTGGCCCGTGCAGGCTACGCTCCGTCGCTGGTGTGCGAGGCCTGTCGGGAGCTCGCCCGCTGCAGCGCATGCCAAGGGCCTTTGGCTGTCTCAAGCAACTCCGCCCTCCCTGCATGCCGATGGTGTTCATCACCGGCCCCGCAGTGGCGTTGCAACCATTGCAGCGGAACCAAGTTGCGCAGGGGAGCCGCTGGCGTCATGAGAACGGCCGAGGAATTGGGCCGGGCTTTCCCAGGGAAAGCCGTGGTGACCTCCTCCGGCGAACACATCAAGGCAACCGTGCCCGATTCGGCCGCGTTGGTAGTGGCCACCGTAGGTGCGGAACCGGTGGCACCGCACGGGTACTCAGCTGCTGTTTTGCTGGACGGCAATTCGCTGCTCCGCCGTGAAAACCTGAGGGCAGGGGAGGACACGGTCCGTCGCTGGTTCAATGCTGCGGCCCTGGTTCGGCCGGCCCGGCAAGGTGGCCTCGTCGTAATCACCGCAGATGACACCGCCGCCACGGGGGCATTGTTGCGGTGGGATGCTCCCGGTTACGCTTCCCGCGAGCTTGCCCTTCGAAAGGAACTGCAGCTGCCACCGGCAGTTCGGGTGGCCTCCGTGACCGGCTCCAGGGCCGACGTCGTACATTTTTCCGACGCCCTGGAAGCCACCATCCACGTGCCGTCGGGCAGCAAACTCCGCAGTGCCGGTCCGGCGCCCGTTCAGTTGTTCGGCAGCGCCTCCCAGGATTCGCCCGGAGACACGGAACCCGACGTCCGCACGCTCTACTTCATTCCCTATGGGGATGCTGCTGAGGCAACCCGTGCCATGCGCGCCGTGAAGGCAGCAAGCGCAGCCAAGCGCATATCGGGACCGGTTCAGCTACGGCTCGACGGCGTTGACGTCCTCTAGCGCTTGCGGAGGGCCACGACCTCTTCGGCCGCGGCCAACAACTGCCTGGCGGATTCGTCCCAATTGAACTCAGCCGCCCGTTCCACGGACCTGTGGGAGCGCTGCTGCCACAACGTGTCATCGCCCAGCTCCGCCACGGCGGAAGCGAAGGCAGCGGGCGACTCCGGGTCCACGTAGCTGACTGCGTCAGCGCCGACTTCGCGGAAGATCGGAATGTCGCTGGCGATGACCGGGGTCCCCAAGGCCATGGCTTCAACCAGCGGCAAACCGTATCCTTCAGCCCGCGAAAGGCTGATGAGCGCAGTAGCCCGCGCCAGAAGTTCCTCGTATTCGGCGTCGGTCACACCGTTATGGAAATGGACCGTAGCGCCCGCAGGAACAAGGGCTTCCAATTCCGTCCGGCGTTGCGGTGTGATTCGGCTGAGCAAATGCAGGCTGTAATCGTGCAGCCCGGCCATGCCGCGGATCATGGTTTCCACATTCTTGTACGGCATGAACGACCCCATATAGAGGAGGGTCTTGTCAGCGCCGTCAGTGGGATTGCGCGGTGTCTGGCCAGGCTGGGGCGCGTTTCCGACTATCCGCACAGGCTTCTTGGTCAGCTTGTACTTGGCTATGAGTGACTCAGTGGTGCGGCTGATGGTTGCCACTATGTCCGCGCGGTTGAGCAGGAGCCGTTGTGGCCAATAAGCCTTGTGATAGAGCCTCCACAGCAGTCGCACGGGTGCGGGGAGGAAGCCAGGGGGAGTGGGGTGTTCGTAGTAGATGAGGTCATGGAGCGTGAGGACCAGGCCGTAGCGGCGGCCCAACGTACCCATGGTTTGCATTGGGCACACAACGACGTCGGCGCCCAAGGGGTTGACCTTGCGCGCAACGAACAGTTCCAGCGGGGACAACGGGCTGTTCACCATGACGTAAGGGACGTCCGGCAGCAGGGCCAGTTGGCGCTTGTCGTTGATCAGCATGGTGACATCCGCGAGCTTGGATGTTGCTGCTATCAGGCTTGAACCGTATCGGCTGATGCCATCGTGGTGGTCTGTCCTGGTAAAGCGGGCGTCGATGACAATTTTCACGCGGAATGTTCCTCCAGGAAGCTGCGGATGGCTGCTGCCGCCGGGACCGGCGTCTCATAGTGGATGAGATGCCCGACGCCGGGAATCACTTCCAGCCTTGCGTCCGGCAGGCGTTCCATCAGTTTGTGCTGGTTGGGCAGCGTGGCGATTTCGTCCTTTTCGCCGGCCACGAGCAGCACGGGCAGGCTCAGTTGTTCGGCAACGTCGGCCACGGTGCCCGAGACCGAGGCTTTGAACGATTCCAAGAGGCTTTTCCGGTCGGCGAACGCACTGAAGTAGGCGTCGTGCTGCCCATGGATGAACCGGCGCAGGCTCTTGTCCTTGGTTTTGGCCATAGTGATACTCATGACCCGGACAATCGCGCGGTTCCGGAGGACTGCCAGTCCGATACGCCGTGGCAGCTTGGCGGACGCCTGGTAGTACAGGACCGCGAGCTTGGTCATGATCCCCTTGGGACCCTCCAGTGCCGGCGCGGCTATGGGGTTGACCAGGATCAACGGGTAAACGGCGCCTGGATGCGAGGCGGCGAAGTGGCTGGCCACAATGGATCCAAAAGAGTGGCCCAGCAGGACGGTCTTGGGACCCAGGCCGAGGGCATCCATGAAGCCGGCGATGAACTGGCCGTACCGTTCAACGGTGTGTTCGTCTTCCAGGAAGGGTTCCGAGCTTCCGAACGCCGGCAAGTCCGGCATGATGATCCGCATTTCAGGCAGTTGGTCCGCCACGCGAAGCAATCCATGGTGATCGCCCCGGAAACCATGGATGACCAGGATGGTCCGTGTCGCCCGCGTTGTGGACACGGGTTCGTAGGTCCAGTAGGCGACGCTGCTGCCGTCCACTTCCACGTCGGAGGCGACCGTACGGCCTGGCAACGACTTGCTGAAGAACTGGTTGGGGGCCTGCGCTCCGTCGGGCGTATGCGCGGTGTCCACTTTTTCCATGCGGCTGTTCCTAGTTCACGTTGTCGGGGTGGGACCCGGTTCGATGATGGCGTTCGAGTCCAGCGATGCCGTCCATGTCGGCGTCATCCAGGACAAAGTCAAAGACAGCGATGTTCTCCTTGATCCGTCCGGCCGAGCTGGCCTTGGGGATGACCAGGTTTCCCAGCTGGAGGTGCCACCGGAGGATGATCTGCGCCGGAGTCCTGTCGTACTTTTCCGACAACGCCAGGATGGCGGGATCTGCCAGTACGTGTCCGCGGCCCAAGGGGCTCCATGCTTCGGTGCGGATTCCGAGCTGTTCGTGCAACGTGCGCAGCCTGGTTTGCTGCAGCCAGGGGTGCAGTTCGATCTGGTTGACGGCAGGGACAACCTCTGCCTTCTGCATGAGTTCCTCAAGATGGGCAGGCTGGAAATTGGAAACGCCGATGGCCCGCACCTTGCCCTCCCGGTAGAGGGTTTCCATGGCCTTGTATGTTTCCACGAAGAGTCCCCGGCCGGCGCATGGCCAGTGGATGAGGTACAGGTCCACGTAGTCCAGTCCGAGGTTGGAGATCGACGTGTCGAACGCGCGCAGCGTTGTGTCGTAGCCCTGGTCGTCGTTCCAGACCTTGGTAGTGACGAATACGTCCTCGCGTGAAAGAGTGTGCACGGATTCGCCCGAGCCACCCGCGCCGGTCCCGGTGTTGGCTTCCGCGGCGTCTCCAATAGCGCCACCAATCCCTCGGCCCACGCCAACTTCGTTCCCGTACATCGCCGCGGTGTCGAAGCGCCGGTATCCTTCGCCCAAAGCCGTGGCCACTAGGGCGTCAGCGTCCTGGGGCGGCACTTTGTAAAGCCCGAACCCCAGGGCCTCCATCTGTACGCCATTGTTCAATGCCAGCCGGGCAGGGGATCTCATAGCAAAGACTCTACCCATTCCTCGCTCGAAAGCTTTAGGGCTGGCCGTTGAAACTGACCAGGCGCCGGGCCGAGGCCTCGTCGAGAATCAGGTCCGTGGCAAGCCCTGCCGCCAAAGCCCCCTGCAGCCCGTTGATCTTGGAAGCCCCGGACACAACACAGATCCGGCGCCTGACCTGCCTGAGCTGCTCATGGCTGGGCCCTGTGGACCGTTCGTTCAGGGTGATGCCGTGCGAGGATCCGTCGCTCCTGAAGAAGACCGTGGCGACGTCCCCCACCACATCGTCGGCCGCCAGCACGGTGAGGTCGTGCTCATCGAGGTATCCGCCGGCATACACGTGGCTCGGGTAATCCGAGTCCACGGATCCGACACCGAAGATGGCGATGCTCATCCGGGACTGCAAATCAAGAATGCGTTGAACGCTGCGCTCATTCCACATGGCCGTCTTGGTTGCTGCGTGATCAAAAAAAGCCGGGACGGGAAATTGTTCCACCCTGGCCCCGTAGGCGCTGCCGAAGCGGCGCATGATGTCGCTTGCGTAGGTGATGCCCGTGGTCTGCATGTTGCCGGCGCCGTTGAGCTGGACCACGATGCTGTCGTGTGTCACCTTCCGGGTCAGGTGACGGCTGACCGCGCTGAGGGTGGCGCCCCAGGCAACGCCGATGATGGCGTTCGAGTCAACCAGGGGCCCGATCGTCCGGGCTGCCTGCATAGCCACGCGGTCCAGGGTTTCGGCCTCGTTGAGAGTGTCAAGGACTGGAACCACGTGGACGTCAACGCCGAACTGGTTTCTGATCTGGCTTTCCAACTCCGGACCGGTATCGAACGGGCTTCGAATCTGGACCTGAACCAGGCCGGTTTCCCGGGCTGAGGAGAGCAGCCGGGACACCGTTGACCTGGACGTCCGGAGCTCCCGGGCGATGGCGTCCATGGTCAGGTCTTGCAGGTAATACATCTGTGCAGCCCGGAGCGCATCCGAGTGACGTGATCGTGCCATCTCATTTCCTTACTGCACGTTTGTGCAAATAGCTTGACTCCATTTTCCACCTTCGCAAGATTAGTGGTGAACGGTGCAGCAGCGAGCGGCGCGGCGCACGAACCAAGCCCAAGGGAGCAGTTTTGGGACAGAACAGGATTTCCGGTACTTCGCATCACGCACAGCAGCGTGAGGCGGTGGTCGCATTGCAGGAACGGCCCTCGGCAAAGGTGCTCATCATCGGCGGTGGCATCAACGGCGTGGGAACATTCCGTGATCTGGCGCTTCAAGGCGTAGACGTGGCACTGGTTGAGCGCGGCGACTACTGCCAGGGCGCCAGCGGTGCTTCTTCCCACATGATCCACGGCGGTATCCGGTACCTCGAGAACGGCGAATTCCGCCTTGTGCAGGAATCGGTCGTCGAGCGCAACAGGCTGCTGCGCATCGCACCGCACTACGTTAAGCCGCTGCAGACCACCATCCCGATTTTCAGCACCTTCTCCGGCATTCTCTCCGCACCTATGCGCTTCCTCACCCACAAGCAGGGCAAGCCCAAGGAGCGCGGCGCCTTCCTCATCAAGGTGGGCCTGAGCATGTACGACTTCTTCTCGCGTGACGGTGGAAGCGTCCCCAGGCACCAGTTCCGTGGCCGGACCAGGGCCCTTGCAGAGCTCCCCAAGCTGCACTCCGGAATCAAATACGCAGCAACCTACTTTGATGCATCCGTTCACAACCCGGAGCGCTTGACCCTCGACGTCCTGCAGGACGGCGAGAAAGCAGGCCGTGGTGGCGGGCTTCCCGGTGGAAGCGCCCGGGCCAGCAACTACGTCTCCCTCGTGTCCATGGGTACCGACGGCGTGCGGCTTCGTGACGAACTGACCGGCAAGGAATTCGATTTCCAAGCGGACGTCATCGTCAACACCACGGGCGCCTGGGTGGACCTCACCAACCAGGCCATGGGTGCCGCCAGCAAGTTCATGGGTGGTACCAAGGGCTCGCACATCGTCCTCGACCACCCGGAACTGCTTGCCGCGTGCAACGGCCGGGAGATCTTCTTCGAGCACACGGACGGCCGCATCGTCCTGATCTACCCCATGGGGGACCGTGTACTGGTAGGAACCACCGACGTGGACGCGGACATGTCCGAAGACGCCGTGTGCACCGAAGACGAGATCGACTACTTCTTCGACCTGGTGGGTCATGTGTTCCCCACCATCACCGTGGACCGGAACCAGATCGTTTACAGCTTCGCCGGTGTCAGGCCCCTGCCACGCCACGATGCCACCCAGCCCGGCTTCGTCTCACGTGATTACCGCATCGAGCGCAGTGTCCACTCCGGCGAGGGTGCCGCGACAACGCCCGGCGGCAAGGCCGCCGTCGTTCTCAGCCTGGTGGGCGGCAAGTGGACCACTTTCCGCGCTCTGGCCGAGCACATGACCAACGACGTCCTGGGCGAGCTTGGCATCGAACGGAAAGTCTCGACGGCGAAACTCGCCATCGGTGGCGGTGCAGGCTTCCCCGCAACGCCCCAGGGCGAACAGGAATGGATCAAGAAGCACATGGGACCGGGGCTGGACGCAGATCGCGTTGCCGGCCTGCTGACCCGGTATGGAACACGGGCCGAAGCCGTTATCGAGTACCTGAACGCAGGACACGACACGCCACTGCGGTCCACCCGTGAACTGAGTGTTCGCGAGCTGGCCTTCATGGCGGAAAACGAGCAGATCGGACACCTGGTTGATGTTCTGATCCGCAGGACGTCGCTGGCGTTCCGTGGACTGGTCACGGGGGAACTGCTCAATGAGATGGCCGCCGCGCTTGCCGGGCCCCTTGGCTGGGATGCCGCGGTCCGTGAATCCGAAATCCGCCACGCCCAGGAAGTACTTCAGCGGTTCCACAAGGTTGACGTGCACAGTCTCGTAGCCTGACAGCAAACAGCACTAAAGGCTTGACCGTCCCAGCGTGCGGTAAGGGGCGGAAAAGGGGTAGGTAGGCCCTTCAGGGGCAGACCACACCGGGACGGTTCCGGACAACAGGGCCGTCCAACGGCCTCCTCAACCCGCGAGGAGGCTGACAACAGAAAAATGAGGAGTCAAAGATGTCTCTTGGAATTGTTTTCCTTTCCGAAGTATTCGGAACCATGATGCTGACCCTTCTGGGTTGCGGCGTTGTGGCCAACGTTGCGCTCAAAGGCACCAAGGGCAACAACGGTGGATTCTTGATGGTGACGTGGGGCTGGGGAATTGCGGTCTTCGCGGGCGTTTTCGTGGCCGCCAAGTCCGGTGCACACCTTAACCCGGCTGTCACCTTGGGCCTCCTGGCCAAGGGCAGCAAGGAATTCGCCCCTGACGTCGCCGTGACGTTTGGATCGACCCTGACGTACTTTGGCGGCGAACTGCTCGGTGCCTTCCTCGGTGCGGTTGTTTGCTGGCTCGCCTACAAGCAGCACTTCGATGAAGAACCCCTGGCAGCCAACAAGCTGGGAACCTTCTCCACCGGACCGGCCATCCGTTCAACGCCTTGGAACCTCATCACCGAAATCATCGGCACGTTCGTCCTGGTCTTCGTCATCCTGACATTCGGTGGCACCCCCTCGGGCCTTGGCCCGCTGGCTGTTGCCCTGCTGGTTGTCGGTATCGGCGTTTCGCTGGGTGGACCCACCGGATACGCCATCAACCCGGCACGTGACCTCGGCCCGCGCATCGCCCACGCCTTGCTGCCCATCAAGGGCAAAGGATCCAGCGACTGGGCCTACTCCTGGATTCCTGTCGTAGGACCCTTGGTCGGTGGTGCACTTGCCGGCCTTGTGGCCACCTGGGTACCCGACATCATGCCTGCCCTGGCCGGCTGATCCTGCACTCATCGCACGCACGCAACCGCACACCTCACAAAAACACTAAGACAAGGACGTCACCATGAATCAATACGTCATCGCCATCGACCAGGGCACCACCAGCTCGCGTGCCATCGTCTTCGACCACACTGGGAACATCGTTTCCACCGGCCAGATGGAACATGAGCAGATCTTCCCGCAAGCAGGATGGGTGGAGCACAACCCGGCCGAAATCTGGAACAACACCCGTGAGGTCATTGCGTCGGCGTTGTCCAAGGCGAACCTGACACGCCACGACATTGCCGCCGTGGGTATCACCAACCAACGCGAAACTGCGGTGGTCTGGGACAAGAACACGGGCGAAGCTGTCTACAACGCCATCGTCTGGCAAGACACGCGCACGCAGCCGATCGTCGATGAACTGGCCAAGGATGGCGGGGTGGAGCGCTTCAAGCAGAAGGTCGGCCTGCCGCTTGCCACCTACTTCTCCGGCACCAAGATCAAGTGGATCCTGGACAATGTCGAAGGCGCCCGCGAGCGTGCGGAAGCCGGCGACCTCCTGTTCGGCAACACCGATGCGTGGGTTCTGTGGAACCTGACCGGCGGCGTGGACGGAGGTGTGCACGTCACCGACGTCACGAATGCTTCGCGCACCCTCTTCATGGACCTCGAGACGCTCCAGTGGGACCAGGAGATTCTCGACGTCTTCGGTGTGCCGGCGTCCATGATGCCCGGCATCAAGTCCTCCTCGGAGGTCTACGGCCACGTTCACACCTCGCAGTTGCTCCGCGAAGTTCCCGTGGCTGGCATCCTTGGCGACCAGCAAGCAGCCACGTTCGGACAGGCTGCCTTCCAAGCCGGCGAGGCGAAGAACACCTATGGCACGGGCTGCTTCCTGATCTTCAATACAGGCGAAGAGATTGTCCATTCCAAGAACGGACTGCTCACCACCCTGGGCTACAAGCTGGGCGATAACGCTCCGCACTACGCCCTTGAAGGCTCAATCGCGGTCACTGGTTCGCTGATCCAGTGGCTCCGTGACAACCTCGGGATGATCAGTTCAGCTCCGGAGGTCGAGGAACTCGCCGCAGGCGTCGACGACAACGGCGGCGTCTACATTGTCCCGGCTTTCTCCGGACTGTTCGCCCCGTACTGGCGTGCTGACGCTCGCGGAGCCATCGTGGGACTGACCCGCTTTGCCAACAAGGGCCACATTGCACGTGCTGCCTTGGAAGCTACGGCGTTCCAGACCCGCGAGGTACTTGACGCCGTCAACGCCGACTCGGGCGTTCCGCTCACGGAGTTGAAGGTCGACGGCGGCATGGTCGCCAACGAAGCCCTCATGCAGTTTCAGGCCGACATCCTCGGCGTGCCCGTGGTTCGTCCGAAGGTCGTCGAAACGACAGCCCTCGGTGCGGCCTACGCAGCAGGTTTGGCTGTTGGGTTCTGGAAGGACCTCGGCGAGCTCAGTGCCAACTGGGGTGAGGACAAGCGTTGGGAACCGCAGCTGCCCGCCGAGGAGCAGGAGCGACAGCTGCGACTCTGGAAGAAGGCCGTGACCAAGTCCATGGATTGGGTCGACGAAGATGTGAAGTAGTCTTCCCTCGACAGAGGTTCCGGGGACTCCCGCCCGCCCGTTTCGCGGTGCTCACCACACCATGGCGGGGAGTCCCCGGAACCTCTTTCGGCGTACGCACGTCTTGCACCCAGCCCACGGGTTTGGTGGGGTAAGGTATTGGTATGCGTGCGATCCTTCTGCTTAGCTAGCCGCCCGGCAATCAACAGCCGTGCGGCCGCCCCTCCGTTGTCGAGGGGCTTTTGTGTGTCCGGGGCTTTCCGGGGCCACAGCAGGAGTCAAGACCGCCATCGAAGAACAGAAGAGGGCAGCAGTGAGCGTTCAGCCGGAGACAGAGACCGGAACAGCACAGGCAGCCGCAGCTGAAGCGCCTGAAGAAGGCGTCTACAGCTTCGCTGCGATGGAAGCCAAGTGGCCGCAGGTTTGGGAAGACCTTAAGGTGTTCACGCCTGCCGACGACGGCTCGCGGGGACGCCGCTACGTCCTGGACATGTTCCCGTACCCCTCCGGCGACCTCCACATGGGCCACGCCGAAGCTTTTGCGATGGGCGACGTCGTGGCGCGTTTCCTGCGTCAGAAGGGCTTTGACGTCCTGCATCCCATCGGCTGGGACTCGTTCGGCCTGCCGGCGGAAAACGCGGCGATCAAGCGCAACGCCCACCCCAGCGAGTGGACGTATGCCAACATCGACACGCAGGCCGCCTCCTTCAAGCGCTACGCCATCTCGGCGGACTGGTCACGCCGCCTCCACACCTCAGACCCTGAGTACTACCGCTGGACCCAGTGGCTGTTCAAGCGCTTCTACGAGCGCGGCCTGGCTTACCGCAAGGACTCGCCGGTCAACTGGTGCCCCAAGGACCTCACCGTCCTCGCGAACGAGCAGGTCGTCAACGGCGCCTGCGAGCGTTGCGGAACGGCCGTGACCAAGAAGTCCCTGAACCAGTGGTACTTCAAGATCACCGACTACGCAGATCGCCTGCTTGAGGACATGGAGCAGCTGCAGGGGCACTGGCCTGAGCGCGTCCTGGCCATGCAGCGCAACTGGATCGGCCGGTCGGAGGGCGCGCATGTGCGTTTCGCAATCGAAGCCACCGAAGACCGCGCCGAGCGTGAAGTCACGGTGTTCACCACCCGCCCGGACACGCTCTATGGTGCGACGTTCTTTGTCGTAGCTGCTGACGCACATCTGGCCCTGGACTTGGTGACACCGGAACAGCATGACGAACTCATGGCCTACCGCGAGAAGGTCAAGGCACTCTCCGAAATAGAGCGTCAGTCCACAGAGCGCGAAAAGACCGGCGTATTCACCGGTCGCTACGCCATCAACCCTCTCAACGGCGAAAAGCTCCCGGTCTGGGCCGCGGACTACGTTCTGGCCGACTACGGCACGGGCGCCATTATGGCCGTACCCGCCCACGACCAGCGTGACCTCGACTTCGCCAAGGCCTTCGACCTGCCCGTCAGGGCAGTCTTGGACACCGGCGACGACGACCCCCTGGAAACCGGCGTAGCTACCGCAGGCGAGGGCACTCTCAAAAACTCCGGCGAGCTGGACGGCCTGTCCAAATCCGAAGGTATTCCTGCAGCCATTGAGATCCTTGAGAAGCTCGGAACCGGCGAGAAGTTCGTCAACTTCCGGCTGCGCGACTGGCTCCTGAGCCGCCAGCGCTTCTGGGGTACGCCCATCCCGATCATCCACTGCGGTGAATGCGGCGAAGTGCCTGTCCCTGACGACCAGCTGCCCGTCAGGCTGCCCGACGACCTGCGCGGTGAAGCTTTGTCGCCGAAGGGGACCTCGCCGCTGGCTGCCGCCGTCGAGTGGGTCAACGTTGAATGCCCCAACTGCGGCCGTGCTGCCCAGAGGGACACCGACACCATGGATACGTTCGTCGACTCGTCCTGGTACTTCCTGCGCTTCGTATCACCGGACTACACCGAAGGTCCTTTCGACCCCGAGAAGATCAACAACTGGATGCCTGTGGGACAGTACGTTGGTGGCGTCGAGCACGCAATCCTGCACTTGCTCTACGCCCGCTTCTTTACCAAGGTCATCAAGGACATCGGCCTGATCGAAGCCAACGAACCATTCTCTGCGCTGCTCAACCAAGGGCAGGTGCTCAACGGCGGCAAAGCCATGAGCAAGTCCTTGGGCAACGGTGTGGACCTCGGCGAGCAGCTGGACAAGTTTGGAGTGGACGCGGTCCGCCTCACCATGATCTTCGCCTCGCCGCCGGAGGACGACGTCGACTGGGCGGACGTTTCGCCGTCGGGTTCGGCAAAGTTCCTGGCCCGTGCGTGGCGGCTCGGTCAGGACGTCAGTAGCGAGCCGGGTGTTGACCCGGCCACTGGTGACCGCGCCTTGCGCACCGTGACCCACAAGACCATCGCCGACGCCGCTGAACTGTTGGACAACAACAAGTTCAACGTAGTGGTAGCGCGCCTGATGGAATTGGTCAATGCCACACGCAAGACCATTGATTCAGGTGCTGGTGCCGCTGACCCGGCTGTTCGGGAAGCTGTAGAGGCCGTCGCGGTCATCCTGAGCCTCTTTGCGCCCTACACTGCCGAAGACCTTTGGAACGCTCTGGGACACCCCGCTTCTGTTGCCAACGCGGGTTGGCCCAAGCATGACGAAGCATTGCTGGTGCAGGACACAGTGACCGCCGTGGTCCAGGTCCAAGGCAAGGTGCGCGACCGCTTGGAGGTTTCGCCGGACATCACCGAGGACGCCCTGCGGGATCTTGCACTGGCCTCGGAAAACGTCCAGCGCGCTATGGACGGCCGCGGCATCCGCACGGTGATCGTGCGGGCACCTAAACTGGTGAACATCGTCCCTGCCTAGCAGGGATAGTACGGCCGCCGGCATCGTGCCGG
This sequence comes from Paenarthrobacter sp. NPDC056912, assembly GCF_042786555.1. Lineage (NCBI taxonomy): Bacteria > Bacillati > Actinomycetota > Actinomycetes > Micrococcales > Micrococcaceae > Paenarthrobacter > Paenarthrobacter sp. NPDC056912. The sequence continues at coordinate 117,940 of NZ_JBHUCD010000003.1, read as the reverse complement.
CGGCCGGCCATCATCTTTGGAGGTTGCGTGCCTGAGCGAGAACCACCCGCATGGATATGGCTCAAAGAAAGAGTGTCCCGCCTCCGGCAATTGCCTTCGCCGGTTCCCGTCGCCGACAAGCCGATGGCCGCCGTCGTCAGGACAGCAATTGTCACCGATTCGGCGGCCGCACTCCCGGCTGACTGGGTTGCGGCTTTTGCCGCCGACGGACGCCTGGCGGTTGTTCCCATGCCCGTCATGGTCGGGGACGAAATTTACGGCGAGGGCGAAGACGACATCACACAGACCCTGTCTCTCGCCTTGGCCTCGGGAGCGTCGGTGAAGACGTCCCGCCCCTCACCCGGCCAGTTCGAGCAGGCCTACCTCGCCGCCCAGCGCCGTGGTTTCGAGGCTGTGGTCTCCATCCACCTTTCCTCCGAATTGTCCGGAACCGCAGATGCAGCACGATTGGCTTCCGAGCGTGTGACTATCCCCGTGGAAGTGGTGGACTCCCGCACAGTGGGCATGGCCCAAGGCATGGGAGTCCAGAGCGCCGTGGTGGCAGCCGCGACAGGTCAAGGTGCAGCCGAGGTCCGCGAGTTCGCGGAGAAGCGCATGGCGCGGACAAAAGTGTATTTCTACGTACCGAGCCTGGAGCAGTTGCGGCGCGGCGGACGGATCGGTGCCGCAGCCTCGCTGCTCGGTACGGTCCTGGCCATCAAGCCCATCCTGGCGGTCGACGGCGGCAGGATAGTTCCGCTCGAAAAGGTGCGTTCAGCTGTGCGCGCGGTGGCACGCTTGGAGGAGATCGTTGCAGCAGATGTAGCGTCACGACCCCCGGGCCAGCAACGGTTGGCGGTTCACCATTTCGGCAATCTTGCAGAGGCGGAAACGTTGGCGGCACGGCTCAGCGAGAAATGCCAGGATTGCCCGCCTCCCCAAATCAGTGTTCTTCCAGCCGTCTTGGCCGCACACGCGGGTCTGGGAGTCCTCGCGGTGATCGTGGGGGAGAGCAGTACGCCAGCGGACTAGTTCCGGGTGGCCTCTTTATCCACATAGTCCAGATGATCCGTGCCGTAATGATGGTGCCCTTCGTAGGCTTTTCCCATGCCACGCTGGAACCGGGATGCTTCCCCAGATGCCGCATCGGCGGCAGTCCGGCAACGCTTTGCCTCCCATCTGGCTAGCGCCGCACAGCCTTCCCCGCTGCTGCCATTGTCGGCACCGGACTCGCCTGACGTTGAGCCATTGCCAGATGAGGAGGCACCCGGCCCCGTGACCGCCGGTGGGCGGCTCCGTTGGCGCACTCCATGGAGGGTCGCTGTCCTGTTGCTGGTTGTCGGGGCAGCGTTGATTGCGTGGCAGTTGTGGCAGTCTGCCGCCGGGCGACTGACGTCGGAATCGCTGGGCGCCTCAATGTCGGCTGGCGGCGGTGGCGACTCCGGCGCTGATGCGGCCGCAATGGAGCCTGTGCAGCAGCCGGATTCGAGCCCTCCGTCCGGTACCCCGGCCTCAGGTGCCCTGGAGACAGCGGGCACCGTGTTGGTGCACGTAGCTGGCGCCGTGCAGAGGCCCGGGGTCGTTTCACTTCCGGAGGGGAGCAGAATCTTCCAAGCTATTGACGCAGCCGGTGGTGCGGCGGCCAACGCTGACCTCAACGGGCTCAACCTTGCAGCGGTCCTCGGGGATGGCGTCAAAATTCATGTACCAGTAGTTGGCGAGGGACCCCAGGCTCCGATGGCTGAAGAGACGGCTTCGGGTGCCTTCTCAGGTGGGAGTGGTACAGCCGCCGGCCCGTCCGGGGCTGGCGGAACAAAGGTAAACATCAACACGGCCACAGTAGAAGAACTCGGTACGCTGCCGCGGGTGGGACCTGTGATGGCCCAGAGAATTGTTGATTGGCGGAAAGAACATGGCCCGTTCGCGTCAGTGGAGGAGTTGGACGCGATTGACGGCATAGGCCCGAAACTCATGGAGTCACTGCAGAACCTTGTGACGGTACAGGGTGGGTAAGGCCTCCCCTCACCAAACTGCGCAAAAACGCGCGGATCTCAGGCTCGTGCCCACAGTCGTGTTGGTGTGGGTGGTGGCGCTGGCTGGCGGTGCTATTGAAGCCGCGTGGTCGTTGGCTTTGGCGGGAGTAATGGCATTGGCAGGGGGAGCACTCCTGATGCCGCGGCGCCGCCACCCGAAGTCTTCACAAGAACGCGGTAGAACCATCTCGGCAACCCTTGCACTGGCCTGTGTCTTGGGAGCCGTGGTGGCTGTTCATTGTGCAGCGACTGCTGGCAAGCGCGAGCAGGGGCCGCTTGCGCAGGCAGCGGAGACCGGTGGAGGAGTTGTTATCCATCTCCTGGTCACCGGCAGCCCCGTTGAGGTGCCCGCGCGGGGCCATTCGGGAGATAGCAGGTGGACGGTTCCGGCGGGCTTGGTGGAATTCACCTCCGAAGGAACGGTGGTGCGCGGTTCCGCGGATGTAGTGGTGGTGGGCGGCGACGGTTGGCAGCACGTCCGGCCGGGGCAACGAATACGGACCACCGGAGCTCTTAAGGAGGTACGGGTAGGTCAATCCCATGCCGCACTCCTATCCGCAGCTTCCCCGCCCGTGATCACGGGCGAAGGATACGACGTGCGGCAAACCGCCACGCACTTGCGGAAACAGTTCCTCAGCGCTGCAGCTTGGCTGCCCCCGGACGCTGCAGGATTATTGCCCGGAATGGTAACCGGGGACACCAGCGCCCTGCCTGAAAGCCTTGAGACGGACATGAAGACCACCGGAATGACCCACTTGACCGCGGTCAGCGGTGCGAATTGCAGCTTAATCCTGGGTGGGTTCATCCTGTTGGCTCGATGCCTTCGGTTGCCGCGGCCGGCGGCCGCAGTGTTCGCCGCTTGTGGACTGTCCGCCTTTGTCCTGATGGTGGGTCCGGATCCCAGTGTCTTGCGGGCCGCCGTCATGGGAGCCGTAGGACTGACGGCACTGGCGGGAGGGTTGCGCGGGAGGTCCCTGACTTTCCTTTGCCTCGCTGCGGTGATGCTCTTGCTGCTTGAGCCCTCCATGGCGTCGAACGTCGGATTCCTCCTATCCGTCCTTGCCACCTTGGGCATCGTGCTGTTGGCTGCGCGAATAGCATCGTGGATACCAGCACGCATTCCCCGCTGGTTGGCTGCCGGCATGGCAGTGCCGTTGTCGGCGCAACTTCTGTGCGGGCCGGTGATTGTGGCGCTCCAGCCCCAGCTCACTCCGTATGCTCTTGCAGCCAATGTGGTGGCGGGACCATTGGTGGCTCCTGTGACCGTCCTCGGCACCATAGCTGTGCCACTTGCGGCGTTCCATCCTTGGCTGGCGGTGGTTCCCATTGCCATTGCGGGGACAAGCGCCGGTCTTGTCGCTGGCCTGGCGAGGTTCTTCGCGTCGTTGCCGGGTGCTGCCCTGCCTTGGGCTGATGGGCCGGCAGGGGTGGCATCCATGGTTGCTGTTTCAGGCATCACCGTCTTGGTGGTCTGGATGGCTCTGCACCCCGAAGGCGTAGTGAGCCGTGTCATGGCCGTGCACCACGTCCTGACGGTGCTTCTTGAGCGCGCGGAGCGGGTGCATGCCCGCAAGGGAGGATGCGGAGAAGCCCGCCCGAACGTGTCCGGCGCCGCCCGCCGTCGCATACTCATGGCAGACTTGAAGACTGCAAAGAAACGTCCGGAAGGAATCATCAGTGGCTGCTGCCCAAAACGCCCGGGCCAAGAGCGTCCCCGCCAATAACGTCAGTTGGCGGGATGCGGCGCCGTCCGGAGTCGTCCTGATTGTGGGGCCGGAGGAGTACCTGGGTATTCGCGCCATGGACCGCATCCGATCCCAGGTACGTGCGGCGGCACCGGACGTTGAGCTCAGCCGGCTCAACGCAGGATCCTACGAGTCCGGTTCCCTGGCAATGACCGTTACGCCTTCCCTCTTCGGCGAGGGCAAGCTTATTGAGGTCGAGGGCTTGGAAGCTATGAACGATGCTTTCCTTTCCGATGCCCTTGCCTACCTTTCCCATCCGGAACAGGACGTCGTGCTGGTGCTGCGGCACTCCGGTGGCGTGCGAGGAAAGAAGTTGCTGGACGCCGTAAAATCGGCGGGGTGGCCGGTCATCGATTGCCAGCCCCTGAAGAAGGACGCGGATAAGACTGCCTTTGTCGTCTCAGAGTTCAAGGCAGGGGGTCGTCGGATCGACGGCGAGGCGGTCCAAGCCCTGGTCAACGCAGTCGGGGCCAATCTTTCGGAGCTCGCCGCGGCCTGCAACCAATTGATCGCCGATGCCGGCACCGCTGTGGACGCAGCCACGGTGGAGCGCTACTACGGCGGCCGGGTAGAGGCTACGGCATTCAAGGTTGCCGATGCGGCGATGGCCGGCAACGCACCTTTGGCATTGTCCACTCTCCGGCACGCCCTGGCCACAGGGGTGGACCCGGTTCCCTTGGTGGCCGCCCTCGCGGCCAAGTTGCGGACCTTGGCCAAAGTGGCAGGAGCGAACGGGTCCTCAGCCAGCATCGCCAAGAATCTGGGAATGCAACCATGGCTGGTTGAGCAGGCGCAACGGGACGTCCGGCGATGGACGCCGGAGGGGCTCATTCGTTCGATTCAGGTCATCGCAGAAGCGGATGCCCAGGTGAAGGGTGAGTCGCGTGACCCTGTCTACGCCGTGGAGCATGCCGTCACCGTGATAGCCATGGCCTCCAGCCGGCGCTGAGGCGGAAGCATCAGCCAACCCGGCTTCGCGGTTAAACCCAAAGGCCGGCACCCGAGGGTGCCGGCCTTTTGATCAGCTCAGTCGAACTGGAAAACCTTAGAGTGCGTTGACCTTTTTGGAGATCGCCGACTTGCGGTTTGCAGCGTTGTTCTTGTGAATAACGCCCTTGCTGACAGCCTTGTCCAGCTTGCGGCTGGCAGCAACAAGTGCAGTTCCAGCAGCATCCTTGTCAGCAGACTCAACGGCGGTGGCAACGGCGCGGATGGCCGTCTTCAGCTCGGACTTGACAGCGTTGTTACGCAGGCGAGCCTTCTCGTTGGTGAGGATGCGCTTCTTCTGGGACTTGATATTAGCCACGTATGAACTCTCTTTTTAATGCGGAAATGGTCTAGAGGGTTGTCAGGTTGGCCATCGACTGAGCGGCGTGGGGATGCCTATGGCAGCCAACCATGTGTGGCCGTCGACCTGCACGGACACACAGCTATAAAGGATAGCAGAAATCGGCACAAAGCAAGATTCGTGTGGCTAGGTCCAACCGTGCCGCGCGCGCACGGCCTTGGAAACGTCCTGAAACTGCTTCTTTCCGAGCACGGCGCCTTCGCGCCGGACACCTTGGGGGTCAAGCCGAATGACGCGGTCTACCTTTACCTCGCTGGGACGCCCCTGCCGGTCCCAGGGCCCGGCTCCGATATCAACGTAGTCGTCAGCCCTGGAGCCGTTGTTGTGGTCCTTGGACGTCAGCATGAGGCCCAGAAGCCATTTGCCGTCCCGGCCAACAAGCAGCACTGGACGGTCTTTGCCTTGTGAGTGGTCCTCCTCATAGGGCACCCAACTCCACACGATTTCGCCGGGATCCGGGAGCCCGTCCGGTTTGGGGGAGTAGTGCAGCTTGGCCGTTCCCCGGAAGTCGCCGGGATAGGCGCCCGGTTGAAGTCCGACGCCGGGACGCCGGGTCTGTTGCGTTCGGGTGCCTGAGGGGGAGGCGGCTTTTGTGCTGCTGCCCCCCAATGCCTTGAGCGACCGCAGGATGAGTTTGCCGAGTGGGCGCAAGTCCAAAGCCATGGGACAACGCTACAACCAGGGAGGACCCGGGCGTGCCCTGGGGTGGTCGCCGATGAGCGTCGGCGCCGCAGCGAGCACCGCGGGCAATGCACGGCGAAGCGTCTGTTCATGGGACACTAGAGGATCAGATGCGCGGCACGATCCGGTTGGCCATAGCCAGGCGGCATAATTGCCGTGTGAGTGTCGACAGTTAGGATCCTGCGTGTCTCCCATGGCCCGCACCGCACCGGTGCCCGCCGCAACAGATCCGGCCATCATCCGGAACTTCTGCATCATTGCCCACATCGACCACGGCAAATCCACCTTGGCCGACCGCATGCTGCAGTACACCGGCGTCGTTCAATCACGCGACATGAAGGCCCAGTATCTGGACCGTATGGATATCGAACGTGAGCGCGGCATCACCATCAAGTCCCAGGCAGTGCGTATGCCTTGGGAACTGGACGGCACAAGCTACGCCCTGAACATGATCGACACTCCGGGTCACGTCGACTTCACCTACGAGGTCTCACGGTCCTTGGCCGCCTGCGAAGGTGCTGTCCTCCTGGTCGACGCTGCACAGGGCATCGAGGCCCAGACCCTTGCCAACTTGTACCTGGCGATGGAAAACAACCTCACCATCATTCCTGTGCTAAACAAGATCGACCTCCCGGCCGCCCAGCCCGAGAAATACGCGGCGGAGCTGGCCAACCTCATTGGCGGCGATCCCGAGGACGTTCTCAAGGTTTCCGGTAAAACCGGTGTTGGTGTCGAAGCGCTGCTGGACAAGATTGTCCGCGACCTTCCATCCCCGGTGGGGGATCCCGATGCTCCCGCCCGGGCCATGATCTTCGACTCCGTCTATGACACCTACCGTGGCGTCGTCACCTACGTCCGTGTAGTGGACGGCATGCTGCACCCGCGTGAGCGTATCCAGATGATGTCGACCCGCGCCACCCACGAACTCCTTGAAATTGGCGTCAGCTCCCCGGAGCCCACGCCGTCCAAGGGACTGGGTGTTGGCGAAGTCGGGTACCTGATCACAGGCGTAAAAGACGTCCGCCAGTCCAAGGTCGGCGATACCGTCACCAACCTTGCCAAGCCTGCGTCAGAGTCGTTGAGCGGCTACGCCGACGCCAAGCCGATGGTCTTCTCCGGCCTGTATCCGCTGGACGGCACGGACTATCCGGTGCTCCGCGATGCCCTGGAGAAACTCATGCTCAACGACGCCGCTCTGGTCTACGAACCCGAGACGTCAGCGGCCCTGGGCTTCGGCTTCCGCGTGGGCTTCCTGGGATTGCTCCACCTGGAGATCACCCGTGAGCGCCTCGAACGTGAGTACAACCTGGATCTGATCTCCACCGCACCCAACGTGGAGTACGAGGTCACGCTCGAGGACAAAAAGGTCATCCACGTCACCAACCCCAGCGAGTATCCCACCGGCAAGATTTCCGAAGTCCGCGAACCAATGGTGTCAGCTACGATTTTGGCGCCGAACGAGTTCGTGGGCGCCATCATGGAACTCTGCCAGAGTCGTCGTGGCGTCATGGGCGGAATGGACTACCTCTCCGAGGACCGCGTGGAGATCAGGTACCGCCTGCCGTTGGCTGAGATCGTGTTCGATTTCTTCGACATCCTCAAGTCCAAGACGCGCGGTTATGGTTCGCTTGACTGGAAAGCCGATGGCGAGCAGGTTGCCGACCTGGTCAAGGTGGACATCATGCTCCAAGGCGAACAAGTGGACGCTTTCAGTGCCATCACCCACCGGGACAAGGCTTACGCCTACGGTGTCATGATGACCGGCAAGCTCCGCGAACTCATTCCGCGCCAGCAGTTCGAAGTTCCGATCCAGGCTGCCATCGGTTCCCGCATCATTGCCCGCGAGAGCATCCGGGCCATCCGCAAGGATGTCCTTGCCAAGTGCTACGGCGGTGACATCACCCGTAAGCGCAAGCTGCTGGAGAAGCAGAAGGAAGGCAAGAAGCGCATGAAGATGGTGGGCCGCGTCGAGGTCCCCCAGGAAGCGTTCATTGCTGCCCTGACCACCGACGAGTCCAAGGACAAGGCCAAGAAGTAGATGCCCAGCGTCCTTCCTTTGGGCGATCCGGCGCCTGCGGACGGCATGTTGCCCCCGCAGGTGCTGGCTGGCGTCGAGTACCGCAAGTTCGGGCTCTACGTCCATATCCCTTTTTGCGCGGTCCGTTGCGGCTACTGCGACTTCAACACCTACACGGCCACGGAGCTCGGCGGCGGTGCGTCCCAGGACGCATACGCCGGCACGGCCGTTTCGGAGCTCGACTTCGCGGCGCTTGCCCTTGATGCTTCAGGTGTCCCGCGCCGGTCCCTGAGTACCGTCTTCTTCGGTGGGGGCACGCCAACCCTGCTCCCCGCCGAAGACCTGGCGCGGATACTGCGCGCCGCTATCGGGCATTGGGGGCTGGAGCCTGGAGCCGAGGTCACCACTGAAGCCAATCCGGATTCCGTGACCCGCGAATCCCTGCAATTGCTGGCTGATGCCGGTTTCACGCGAGTGTCTTTTGGCATGCAATCGGCAGTGCCGCACGTCTTGAAGGTACTGGATCGAACGCACACTCCAAGCCGCGTGCCTCTTGTAGTGCAGTGGGCACGTGAGGCCGGCCTGGCTGTCAGCCTGGATCTTATTTATGGAACACCGGGCGAGTCCATGGAGGACTGGCGACTGTCCCTGGAGACGGCCTTGTCCTATGGTCCGGACCACATCAGCGCATATGCCCTGATAGTGGAGGAGGGCACCAAGCTTGCGGCCCAGATACGTCGTGGCGAAGTCCCCGGAATCGACGATGACGACCACGCTGCCAAGTACGAGCTCGCCGACCAGATGATCTCCGAAGCGGGCCTGACGTGGTACGAGGTCAGCAATTGGTCGCTTACTCCCGAGCAGGCTTGCCGGCATAACCTCGCCTATTGGCGGGGCGATGACTGGTGGGGCATTGGTCCCGGAGCGCATTCGCACGTCGGCGGCGTCCGATGGTGGAACGTCAAGCACCCCACCGCCTACGCATCACGGTTGGCTGCCGGAACGTCGCCGGCCGCTGGGCGGGAAACGCTCGACGCCGACACCCGGGAAGTTGAGCGCATCATGCTTGAGGCGCGGCTCGGGACTGGTTTGTCAGTGGATGCCTTGGACAAAGTGGGCAGGCATGCCATGGCCGGACTCATTGCGGATCAGTTGGTGGATCCTGTAGCAGCGTTCAAAGGACGCCTGGTTCTCACCCTGAAGGGCAGGCTTCTCGCGGACGCTGTGGTCAGACGCATCCTGCCGGACTGACGGCCATCGCGCGGCCGCCGGCCGGGCTGGCTACTTGATCCAGCGCAGGTTGAGGCGATAGCGGTGCGGTTGCCCGTGATTGACGCGGATACCGGCGGAAACCGAGAAGCACGTCAGGGCAACCCAGATTCCGGTGGCGATCACGGCGAAGATGTTGCCCACAACAGGGAGCAGCACAAGAATGTTGGCCAGTACTGCGGCAATGGTGGGGGGAAGCGTGAAGTTCAGTGCTTCCTTTGATTCCTGGGCCGTAAACGGTCCACGGTCCCGGAAGATCAGGTAGATCAGGAGGGACGGCAGGCATCCCAGGATGCCGCCGAAGTGCGCCAAGGTAGCCCACTGCCGGTCCTCGCTGGCCGTCAGCGGGAGAGCGTTGGCAGGCGCGCCATGGTACTGGGGCTGGCCTGCGGCGCTGCCCGGTTCTTCAGGAGCGTTCTCTGACACGGTGTCTTCCTTTTGCTGTAAAGATGCTGCGGTGTTGCTGTCCCAGAATACGTTGTCGCGGGGACTTCCCGGGACCAACGCCCCGCCGGGCGCCAAGGTTGTCCTGCCGGGACCGTGTCCTCAAGCGGTGTTCATCAGGGAACAGTGAGGAAGTCGATGACTTCTTCCACCCTGCCCAACAACGAGGCTTCGAGGTCTGCGTAACTGCGCACGGCACCGAGGAGCCTTTGCCAACCCAGGCCAATGTCCTCGGCGGTTTCGTGAGGCCAACCAAACGCGCTGAGTATTCCGGTCTTCCAGTCGATGCCGCGCGGCACTGCAGGCCACTGCTCAATGCCCAGGACCTTCGGCCGGATGGCTTGCCAGACGTCAACGTAGGGATGGCCCACAATCAGCACGTTTCCGGCAGCACCGGGTACTGTCATGGCTTCTGCGGCGATGCGTGACTCCTTGGAGCCCGGGACAAGGTGGTCCACCAGAATGCCGAGTCGTCGGCCGGGGCCGGGGCTAAAAGCGGCGATGGCCGATTTGAGGTCGTCTACGCCGTGCAGAGGTTCCACGACTATGCCCTCCACCCGGAGGTCGTCACCCCAGACTTTTTCTACCAGTTCGGCGTCGTGTTTACCTTCCACCCAGATCCGGCTGGCTTTCGCTACCTGGGCGCGGTGGCCTTGCACTCTCACTGATCCGGACGCGGTACGTGCCGCCGGGGTGGTTGCGGCAGCGGCGCGCGCGGCCGGTGGCATGAGGCGGATCGCCTGCCCCTCCAGGAGAAAACCGAATCCAAGCTGGAACGACTTCGTTTTCCCGCGCCGGTCCTCCAGGGACACCACATGCATTCCGCCGGACTTTTCAACGCGGGTTACTTCGCCCACCCATCCCGACTGCACGTCTTCGAGGACCATTCCCCTCTGGACAGCTACCTCAGGAAGTTGGCGTTTAGCCGGAGCAGTCATGTCCTGCGGGCCCCAATTGTCGAAAGCCAAGGGATTCCTACCTCTTCATGCTGGGTGGTGCTGGAATTCGTACCGGGCGCAACTGATGCCGGCGCTGTCCGCCTGTTAACTCGGCGGCCGGTTTCAATGCTAGCAACGCACTGGCTCATACTAGACTTGTTAGCACTTGGGCATGTTGAGTGCTAAGTGCGGGGAGTCGTCGAGTCCCCGCGGCGTCCGGTCGAAGGACCTTGATACCCGTCAGGAGGTGGAGCAATGAGTGAGCCACGCAAGCTGGAAGTGCTGCGTGCCATCGTTGAGGATTACGTGCATTCCCGCGAGCCTGTCGGATCCAAGGCCCTCGTTGAGCGTCACCATCTTGGTGTTTCAAGTGCCACTATCCGGAATGACATGGCTGTCCTCGAAGAGGAAGGCCTCATCGCTGCGCCCCACACAAGTGCCGGCAGGATTCCCACAGACAAGGGCTACCGCCTGTTCGTGGACCGCATCTCGCAGGTCAAGCCGCTGTCGGCCGCGGAGCGTCGTGCTATCCATTCGCTCCTAGAGGGACCGGATGATCTTGATGACATCCTGGAGCGCACCGCAAGGCTCCTCTCGCAGCTGACCAACCAGGTCGCCGTCGTGCAGTACCCGCATTCAAACCGCGCTTTGGTCCGCCATGTCGAGTTCGTGCTCCTGGCTCCCAAGCAGGTCCTGGTTGTTCTGATCGCGGACACCGGCAGCGTTGGCCAGAAGGTCCTTGATGCAGGATCGGACGTGAGCAACGAGGCACTGATGCTTCTGAGGTCCCGGTTCCTTGGCAGCATCGCGGGTACGCAACTCGCGCTGTTGCCCCAAGTTCTTCCTTCGGTGGTGGCACTTTGCCCGCCGGAGCTTCGAAGCCTGGCGCAGGTCCTGGGGCATGGGCTGCAAGCGCTCAGCGACAACAGCCGTGAGGAACGCATCCTGATGGCCGGTACAGCCAACCTTGCCCGCTCCAACGTGGACTTCCCGTTGAGCATCGGGCCTGTGCTTGAGGCCTTGGAGGAACAAGTTGTCATGCTCCGGTTGTTGTCGGATATGGGCGATGACCCCCGTGGCGTGACTGTAAGTATCGGCCGGGAGAACCCCTACGACGGCTTGGCAGAGGCATCCGTCGTGGCAACGGATTATGGCTCCGGCGCCAAGGTGGGGATTCTCGGTCCCACACGGATGGACTATCCAACCACCATGGCCGCAGTTCGGGCCGTGGCCCGCTACCTTTCACGCATTCTCGGCGGCTGAAGACCGGCCCGAAGAAATAACCGCAGTACAACAAGGAAGAGATACCGACTTTGAGCAGCCACTATGACGTTTTGGGAGTCTCTCCGGAAGCCACCGGGGAAGAGATCAAAAAGGCGTACCGCAAGTTGGCGCGGAAACTTCACCCGGATGTGAACCCGGGTGACGATGTCGCGGAGCAGTTCAAGGCCGTGACCCATGCGTACGAGGTGCTGTCCGACCCCCAGAAGCGCCGCGTCTACGACGCCACAGGCAATGAGAACGGCACTGACAACGGGTTCGGCGGAGGCTATTCAGGCCAAGGGTTCGCCTTCCAGGACATCTTCGACACGTTCTTCGGGGGCGGTGGCGGCCACGGCGGACCGGCCTCCAGGGTTCGGCGTGGGCAGGACGCCCTCATCAGCGTCCGGATCGACCTCAAAGATGCCGTCTTCGGCGTCAACAAAAAGCTTGAAGTGGACACGGCCGTGGTCTGCCCCACTTGCGATGGCAGCTGCTGCCGCCCGGGCACCCACCCGGAACGTTGCGACATCTGTGGTGGCAGCGGCCAGGTCCAGCGCGCTGTCCGTTCCATTCTTGGTCAGGTCATGACAACCGCCCCCTGCGGCTCCTGTGAGGGTTTCGGCACAGTCATCAAGGATCCGTGCAATGAATGCAGCGGCCAGGGCCGGATCCGCAGCCGCCGTTCCCTGACCATCAAGGTTCCCGCTGGTGTCGCCACCGGTACGCGTATCCAGTTGTCCGGACAGGGGGAGGCTGGTCCTGCCGGCGGACCCGCAGGTGACTTGTACGTTGAGATCCGCGTCAACAACGATTCCATGTTCATGCGTGAAGGCGATGACCTCCACGCCACGTTGAGCGTGCCTATGACCGCCGCAGCCTTGGGGACCGAGCTTCAGCTGGAAACCTTTGATGGAGCCCAGGACATTGATGTGAAGGCCGGCACCCAGTCCGGCGAGATCATTACGCTCCGCGGCCTGGGTGTGAACCACCTCCGTGGCTACGGCCGAGGCGACCTCAAAGTCCACTTGCATGTTGAGACTCCGAGCAAGCTCGACCCCGCCCAGGAAGAGCTGCTGCAGCAGTTGGCGAAGCTTCGCGGCGAGCAGTTCACTGAAGGGAAGCTCGTGGCGAGCGGGGGCATGTTCGCCAAGCTCCGGGACAAGCTCGGTAACCTGTAGCGGTGAGCAACCCCGTTTTTTTCGCGCCGGCCGGCAGCCTTGCCCCGGTTGAGCCCGGTTCCCGCTTTGTCCTCGACGGTCCCGAAGCGCGACATGCGGTGACCGTCAAGAGGCTTACCGTGGGCGAGTCCGTGGACATTGCCGACGGCGCCGGTGGGCGACTGACCGGAACGGTTTCCGAGATCGGCCCCGGTACATTGACCGTGACGGCCTCGGAGGTAGTCTTTGAACAGCCTTCGGCCGTGCGGTTGGTGCTGGTCCAGGCCCTGGCCAAGGGCGATCGCGATGAGCTGGCCATCGAGACCTCCACCGAACTGGGAATAGATGCGGTGATTCCCTGGCAGTCGGAACGCTCCATCGTGCGCTGGAAAGGCGACCGCGCCGCCAAGGCACATGCCAAATGGCAGTCCGTTGTCACCGCTGCTGCCAAGCAGGCACGCCGGGCCTGGATTCCTGAAGTGCGATCGATCGTCGAGTCCGGTGCCCTGGCGCAAGCTGTGGCGGCTGCTGACCTCGCCATCATTTTGCACGAAGACGCCAAGACGTCCTTGCGGAAGGTCTTGGAGGAGTCTGAGGTTCTGCAAGGTGCTGAAGCCGGAGAAGCTCGCGAGGTTCTCCTGATAGTTGGCCCGGAGGGCGGAATCTCACCACGCGAAGTGACGCGCCTGAGCGACGCCGGCGCTGTGACGGCACTCTTGGGTCACCACGTGTTGCGGTCGTCGACGGCGGGTCCGGCCGCCGTCGTTCTCGCCAGCGACGTTTTGGGTCGCTGGTAGGCGGCGATACGCGTCAAACTAGCCGACGTTGAACAACCGGGTGTCGGTACTTGTTTCGATGGTCTTGCCGGAGTCGTCAACCTGGGACACGCGAAGCTCGTACTTGCCGGCCTTCAGCGTGGCGCTGAACGTGAAGAGCCCGTACTGCCCGGGTTCGCCAGCGGCCTTTGCCTGGCCCGTCAGCAGGCTCGACTTGTCACCCTTGCCGTTGTCCTGCAGGAGTTGCCAGCTGATGGGTTTGGAGCTATCCGTGCTTCGGCCGTTGAATTTCACCAAACCCGGAGGTAGTGAGGTCTCTTCCTGTGGATCGATGATCCACAGGGGTGCCACCAGCGAAGCATCACGTGCCATGGGTTCGCCGAGTTTCACCTGCCCGAAAGCCATGTAGTCCTTATGGCCGTCAACCAGGATCACTACCTGGATCTGCTGGCCGGAGTTGATGAGCCCCGAGGACGAGGCCGCCGCCGTGGCTGTGTACACCAACTGCTGTACCGCCCGCTGTGCCATCCCGGCGTCGAGGTTGGAGTTGAAGGCGTCACGGGAAATATCAACGGTGATGACGTTCTTGCCGGAGATAGAGGTGGCGAGGCTGCCCGGATCCTGCCACGGCGTGAAGAAATCGTGGTCCAAGGGCTTCTCGGCCATCATGATCCGCAGTGCTGTGGTGACGGGATTTCCGTCTCCGGGAATGTCCCTGAACTCGCGGTAGAGGTAGACCTCTTCCTTGCTCCGGCCGATCCAGTAGACGGGAATCTTGGTGGAGGCCTGTGTGGTTTCCAAAGGCGCATTGCTGGCCGGAGCCTCCTGGAGGGTAACGGCCGGTGAACTGGAAGCCACCTGGCTGCCGCCGCCATTGGCGATGCAACCGGTCAGCAGGAGCACAGCGAGCATCGCGGGCGCGGCAATGGCGGACTTTGTCCGCTTGCGCGCGCTATTCCCGTTGCGTGCTGACGTCGTGATGGGGGTTCCCGCCTTGCTGTGCATCTTTGGCAGCTGTAGCCGCCTGACCTGTTCTAGGTGGTGCTGTTTCCACTCGCTATGCCAGCTTGGCACACCGTCGACGGCGCTCGGCCGGGATTGCGGGGAAGGGCGCCAACTGAAACATGATTGATACCGGCTTGATGCCGAGTTGAGACAAAAAGTCGACAATCAGGGGAACGCCTGCACGGTCAGCCGCAGGAGGTCCGCCGACGGCATGCTGGCGTAGGATTGGAGACATTCCCGCATAAGGACCGGTGCGCAGGCGGCGGCTTATCAGGAATCGACGGCTAACGTGAATCAACCGGAGGAGAACAGGCCGAACGGCCAGCACTATGAGTGAATCTTTGAACGGGCGGCTGAGGACCGGAAACGGCAACCCGGCGCCCACCGAGTTCCCGCACACTTTACCGGGCACGCGCACGGAAATTGTTACGTTCGACAACTCCGACCAGATGGTTCACTCACTGGGCAGCCACGACGAAGCCTTGCGGTACATCGAGGAACAGTTTCCCGACGTGAACTTCCATGTGCGGGGCAACGAGCTCTCCATGACCGGCCCCTCTACGGTCATTCCCCGTATCATGCGCCTTCTTGAGGAAGTGCGTGGGATCGTGGCCAAGGGCACGGTGGTGACGCCGGATATCCTCAAGCAACTCGTATCGCTGCTGAGGACACAGTCTGTCCAAAACCCTGCCGACGTCCTGACGCACAACATTCTGTCCAGCAGGGGGCGCACCATCCGGCCCAAGACGCTGAACCAGAAGAACTATGTGGATGCCATCGACGCCAATACGGTGATTTTCGGCATCGGCCCCGCGGGTACCGGAAAGACCTACCTTGCCATGGCGAAAGCCGTCCAGGCTCTTCAGCTGAAGGAAGTCAGCCGGATCATTTTGACGAGGCCGGCCGTCGAGGCGGGGGAGCGGCTGGGCTTCCTTCCGGGCACCCTGAGCGACAAAATCGATCCCTACCTCCGGCCCCTCTACGACGCTTTGCACGACATGATGGATCCGGAATCAATCCCGCGGCTTATGGCTGCAGGAACCATCGAAGTCGCCCCGTTGGCTTACATGCGCGGGCGCACGCTGAACGATGCCTTCATCATTCTTGACGAAGCGCAGAACACCACACCGGAACAGATGAAGATGTTCCTCACCCGCCTCGGATTCGGCTCGAAGATGGTGGTCACAGGCGACGTAACGCAGATCGACCTGCCGTTCGGCGCCACGTCCGGGCTGAGGATTGTCCGGGAAATCCTGAACGGAATAGATGACGTCAACTTCTCGATCCTTGACGCCGCAGACGTCGTGAGGCATCGGCTCGTGGCCGATATTGTTTCCGCCTACAGCAACTGGGATGACGCACATCGCACCGACACAGCCGCACAGCACAAACGTGGAGAACGAAAATGAGCATTGAAGTCAACAACGAGTCCGGCGTGGCGGTGGACGAAGCCCAGTTAGTGACGTTGTCACGCTTCATCTTCGAGCGTTTGTACATCCACCCCCAGGCCGAGCTGTCTATTCTCCTGGTGGATGAACCCGCCATGGAGAAGCTCCACATTGAGCTGATGGACGAGCCCGGGGCTACTGACGTCCTCTCCGTGCCCATGGATGAACTCTCCCCGGGCACTCCCGACAAACCAACTCCGCAAGGAATGCTGGGAGATATAGCGATCTGCCCCCAGGTGGCTGAGGTTCAGGCACGAAACGCCGGACACCCCACCCAGGACGAAATGCTGCTGTTGACGACCCACGGCATCCTCCACCTGCTTGGCTTCGATCATGCCGAGCCGGAGGAGAAGGAAGAAATGTTCGGTTTGCAGCGGGAACTGCTGTCTGAATTCCTGGGCAAGGACGCCCCCATGGAGACCATGCAGTGACCTCGATCATCCTTGTCGGGATGGCCCTGGTCTTCCTCAGCTTCGTCGCATTGCTCACCGCAGCCGAGGCCGCTTTCAATTTCCTGCCCCGGCACGAGGCCGAACAATCGATTGGCCGGGGCAAAGGCAAGGCCTTGGGCAGCATCCTCAAAAATCCCACCGCACACATGCGCGCCCTGCGCTTTTGGCGCGTGTGGTTCGAGATGGCAGCCGCGGTGGCCGTCGCGGTGGTTCTGCACAGCTTGTTGGACAACGTGTGGCTGGCAGGATTGGCGGCCACTGGTATCATGGCCGTGATCGGCTTCGTGCTGGTGGGCGTTTCGCCCCGGCAACTGGGACGCGCACACTCAGGCCCCGTAGTGCGATTCACAGCGCCGCTGATCAGGTTCTTGTGCTGGATACTCGGCCCGATTCCCGGCTGGTTGGTAGCTCTCGGCCAGGCTGTTGCCCCCGGGGCTCCGGGTGGTGACGACGCCTTTGTCAGCGAAGAAGAGTTCCGTGAATTCGTGGATCGCGCCGCAGAGTCGGACATGATCGAAGACAATGAGGCTGAACTCATCCACTCGGTCTTTGACTTCGGGGACACCTTGGTTCGTTCCGTCATGGTGCCCCGCACGGACATCGTCAGCATCGGCACCGGCTCGGACCTCGAAACAGCCATGGGGCTCTTCCTTCGTTCCGGCTATTCAAGAATTCCCGTTATTGGCGAAAACACGGATCAGATCCGCGGCATTCTTTACCTCAAGGATGTTGCAGCTGCCATGCATCGCGGCGGCGAGGCCGGCCTCCAGCCACATGATGTCGACTCGCTCGCCCGCGATGTCCGCTACGTCCCTGAATCGAAACTCGTGAGCGATCTTCTGAGGGAGCTTCAGCAGGAGTCCACGCACGTTGCAATTGTCATCGATGAGTACGGCGGGACTGCGGGATTGGTCACGCTGGAGGATCTCATCGAGGAAATCGTGGGTGAAATCGTGGACGAGTACGACGCCGCCGCAGAAGAAGCCGTAGACCTCGGTGACGGTACCTACCGGGTGAGCGCCCGGATGAGCATCGATGATTTGGGGGAGCTGTTCGATATCGACCTCGACGACGACGAGGTTGACACCGTGGGCGGCCTCCTGGCGAAGGCCCTTGGCCAGGTACCCATCGTTGGCAGCTCCGTTGAAGTGAACGGGGTGTCGCTCAGGGCAGATAGGCTGGAGGGTCGCCGAAACAGGGTCAGCCACATCATTGCGGCAGCCATGCCAAAGGAAGACACTGACTTTGAAGGCCTTCTTGATGAGGCCGACTCAACGCAACAGGGAGTTCCACGTGAGCAAGCAAAATAAGAAATTCGATGCCGATGACGACTTCGGCGGCTTCCACGCAGGCTTCTCGGTGTTGGTGGGCCGGCCGAATGCGGGCAAATCCACGCTGACCAACGCCTTGGTCGGCCAAAAAGTCGCGATCACCTCGGCCAAACCGCAAACCACGCGGCACACGATCCGGGGCATCGTCCACCGCGATGACGCCCAGTTGATCCTTGTGGACACCCCTGGGCTGCACAGGCCACGTACTTTGCTTGGAAAGCGATTGAACGAACTGGTCGCCGACACGCTCGCAGAAGTCGATGCCATCGGATTCTGCCTGCCTGCCAACGAAAAAATCGGCCCGGGTGACAAATACATTGCCGCTCAGCTGGCGGCAGTAGGCCGGAAGCCCATCGTGGCGCTCGTGACCAAAACGGACCTCGTGGACCGTCAGGCGTTGACCGAGCAACTGCTCGCGGTAGCGGTCTTGGGACGTGAGGTCCTGGGTGAGCAGGGCTGGGCGGACATCGTGCCGGTTTCTGCGGCCGACGGTTTCCAGGTCAGCACTGTTGCAGATGTCTTGATCGGCCACATGCCGTCCTCGCCGCCGTTGTACCCCGACGGCGAGCTGACAGACGAGCCCGAGGCTGTCATGATTGCGGAGCTTATCCGCGAGGCCGCCCTTGAAGGCGTCAGGGACGAGCTCCCGCACTCACTGGCCGTAGTAGTGGAAGAGATCGTCCCCCGCGAAGGCCGGACCGAGGACAACCCGCTTCTTGATGTTCGGGTCAACCTCTACGTCGAACGCCCCTCGCAGAAGGCCATCATCATCGGTAAGGGCGGCAGCCGGTTGCGCGAGGTTGGTACCAACGCGCGTAAGGGCATTGAAACGCTGCTTGGAACGAGAATTTACCTCGATCTCCACGTCAAGGTGGCCAAGGATTGGCAGAGGGATCCCAAGCAATTGGTCAAGCTCGGCTTCTGATCGGCGCTATTGCGTCCGGCGTGGCTTCGGTTCGATAAGGAACTTCTCAGAATCGACAACTATGATGGCGGAGATCCACGTGTTTGAGGAAAGGTAAACCGAATAGTGCGACGTCGTGACGCCCGCCCGCAGGGCACCGGCACCGCTGGCCCCGTTGCGGGACGCCATGGAGAGGATGCCGAGGGCACCCCCCGCCACATGAAAGTGCCCAAGGGACTTCCGCTCTGGTTGAAGATCGTAACCGGCGTCGTTTCCGTGGCACTGGTTGCCGGCTTTGCTTTCGCCGCCTTTTGGTTTGTCCGGCTGCAGTCCAACATCACCAAGGCACCGTTGAGCGCTGGGGAAACCCGCGATACCGGTGACGCAGTCGTCAACGACAAATCCGATCGCCTTCAAATCCTCATTCTTGGCTCTGACACCCGTGACGGTAAGAACGCGCAGTACGGCAGCAGCGAGGACTCCACCGGCTACGGCCACTCGGACGTCATGATGCTGTTGGATATCTCCGCGGACAACAAACGCGTCAGCGTCATGAGTTTCCCTCGCGACCTGCTGGTTGACGTGCCACAGTGCACTGACCACACCAACAACCAAACGTTCCAGGCGCGGAGCGGAGCCATGATCAACGAGGCCATGGCAGAGGCTGGCATCGGTTGCGCAGTGGACACCATCAACAAACTCACCGGGTTGGAAATCGATCACTTCATGATGGCGGACTTTAACGCCGTCAAGGAACTTTCCAAGGCTGTGGGCGGAGTTGATGTCTGTGTGAGTGACCCTGTTTTCGATCCTGACTCAGGCCTTCGCCTGGCAAAGGGCAACTCGCTTGTGGAAGGTGAACAGGCGTTGTCGTTCCTCCGGACAAGGCATGCCTTCGGGGATGGCGGAGACCTCGGCCGCATCAAGGGACAACAAGCTTTCCTCTCATCATTGACACGCAAACTCAAGGCCGATGGCACGCTGGGCAACCCGCAAAGGCTTCTGCAGATCGCAGACGTGGTGACGCAGAACCTTACCGTTGACGAAGGCCTGGCTTCCGTACCGTCATTGCTGACAATTGGTGGCCGGCTGAAGGACATCGACGTCTCCAAAGTTGCCTTTGTTGCGGTGCCCACCCAACCGGCGGCCGTTGATCCAAACAGGCTCGAGCTCGTAGAGCCCCAGGCCTCGCAGCTTTTCTCAGCACTCCGTGCGGACCTGGATCTCACTACGCCCGGTGCAACATCTAGCCCTGCCGCCACCGAGAGCCCTTCCGCGCAGCCCACACCGACAACCCCGGCTGTCCCGGCATACAACAAAGCGATCCAACCGGTGGCGGTGGCCAACGGCACCGGAGTCGGCACCAGGGCCCAGGAAATCATGGCCGTGCTCACGGGTAACGGATTTGCCCAGTCTGTGTCGTATTTGGCGAATCCCGTGGATCAGACGGTGGTGTATTACGGTTCTGGCTTCGCGGACGTGGCGGCTGACGTAGCTACGCTGTTTGGCATCCCGGCAGCCCAGGTCCAAGAGGCGCCGGGAGTTGCAGGAGTGCAGCTTTACATGGGTACGGATTTCGGAACCGGGACAGCGTACGGGGCAGCCTCCGTGCCTTCCGATGTTGTCAACCAGACGGCGAACGATGCCGTGTGCCAGCAGGTGAATCCGCTCTACATCACTCAGTAGCGCTTGGGCGTATGGCCCATTCAGGCAAAGCTGAAGGCCGGGACCAGTTCATTGAACCGGGCCCGGCCTTCGCCTTTCGCTGGACCTACCAGATGCTCACGCGTTCCTCAGGCTCCATCCACATACCATCAGTGTCCGTCACAGTGAACGCTTGGTGGAAGGCATCGAGGTTTCGGGCAATGGCGTTGGTGCGGAACTCGTTGGGGGAGTGGGGGTCGGTGGCGAGGCGTCGAACTGCTTCTTCGGCCCGGATCACCTGACGCCAGCCTGCCGCCCATGACATGAAGAAACGCTGTTGTCCCGTGAAGCCGTCGATGACCTCAGGCTCGGAGCCTTTGAGGCTGAGAAGATATGCCTTGTAGGCAATCGTCAGGCCGCCGAGGTCGCCGATATTCTCGCCCAGGGTCAATTTTCCGTTCACGTTGTGATCAGGCGCAGCGTAGGGGGACAGGGCATCGTATTGAGCCACCAACTTTGAGGTGCGGGACTCAAAAGCAGTGCGGTCATCATCCGACCACCAGTTCCGCAGTGCTCCACTTCCGTCGAACTGGGATCCTTGGTCATCGAATCCGTGGCCGATCTCGTGCCCGATCACGGCTCCAATTCCACCGTAATTCACGGCATCGTCGGCGTCTGCGTTGAAGAAGGGCGGCTGAAGGATGGCCGCAGGGAAAACGATCTCATTGAGCATAGGGTGGTAGTAGGCGTTCACCGTTTGCGGTGTCATGAGCCACTTATCCAGATCAACCGGCTTGCCGATCTCGTCAAGGTGCCGGTCGACGTCGGCGTCGTGGGCCCGTTCCACGTTGCCGAGGAGGTCTTCGGGATCAAGGGTGACGGCGGAGTAGTCGATCCATTTTTCGGGGAACCCGATCTTGGGACGGAATGCCTCCAGCTTCTTGAGTGCCTCCGCCTTCGTGGCCTCGCCCATCCACTCCAGGGAAGCGATGCTGTCACGGTATGACTCGATCAAGTTGGCCACCAAGGTTTCCATTCTGGCCTTGTGGCCAGCGGGAAAGTGGCGTTCAACATAGATCTGCCCGACAGCTTCACCGAGTGCAGCCTCAACCACTGCCACTCCACGCTTCCAACGTTCTTTATTCCGGGGTGTACCGCTCAGGGTGGTGCCGTAAAAGTCAAAGTTGGTTTCCACGAACTCGGACGACAGATAGGGGGCTGCGGAGCTGAGGACTCGGAGTGTCAGCCATTCTTTCCAGGTGCCCAAGGGCTCAGAGACCAACAGGCCTGCGGCGCCGGAGAAGAAGTCCGGAGTGCTGACCACAATTTCGGAACGTTTGGCGGAATCGACACGGGCAGCTTCAAACCAAGTGTCCAGCAACGGGAAAAGGGCAGCGGCTTCGTCGGCGGTCTTGAGGTTGTAGGTCTTTTGCGGATCACGGAGGGTCACGTTGTCCCAATGGTGCGATGCCAGGGCAGTCTCGAGAGCGACGATACGGTCAGCGGCACCTTGTGCATCGGCGATTCCGGCGAGGCTCAACAGCTTGGCAATGTACTCGCCGTAGGCGGCCACAATCGGGGAGAATTTCTCGTCCCGATAATAGGATTCGTCCGGCAGTCCCAAGCCGCCTTGGCCGATATACAGGAGGATACGTTCCGGGTTGCCCGCATCCGGCGCCGGATAGATTGAGAAGAGGCCGGAGACATCGGAACGAAACAGGCGTCCTATCAGGGCGGCCAACTCGTCGGCGGATTCGACTGAACGGACCTGCTCGAGGCGTTCCCGCACGGGTTCCAGCCCCTTCGCTTCGGCTGCGGCCTCGTTCATGAAGCTGGCGTACAGCCCGCCAACTTTCTGTTCGATGCCGGTCGCGGCCCCACCCTTGTCGGCGGCCTCTTCGATGATCGCCCTGACGGCCAGCTCCGCGCCATCACGCAGCGCAGTAAATGTGCCTTCCAATGGCCTGTCGTCAGGAATCGTAGTGCTGTTGAGCCAAGCGCCGTTGACGTGTTGGTAGAGGTCGTCCTGGGGCCGGACGCTGTGATCGATATTGGAAAGAGTGATCCCCGACTGTGGCACTGTGGCTCCTTGTGTGGACACTGCAGCCGGCGTTGCCACCGTCGCGGCGTCTGCATAGTGGACGTTGCATGAGGTGTTGCACTGTCATCATACGCATCGTGTTACTGTGAATTTGTGCGTACGGCGATGCTTCTTCTTAGCTGCCGCGGCGAGGCCTGAAAGCTATCTGAAGCTGGGCCATCCTCGCCGCGGAGTTCCGTTGTGTCCGGCTAAGCTTTCACTTAGTTCTTAGAGAAAAGGCCACACGTCATGCGTAATGCACAAAAGCCCTCCGGTATGCCGATTCACCGCTACCTGCCGTTCCAGGACCTGATCACCGTCGACGTCCCGGACCGCACTTGGCCGGACAAGGTCATCACCAAAGCACCTCGCTGGTGCGCCGTGGACCTTCGAGATGGCAACCAGGCGCTGATCGATCCGATGAGTCCGGCGCGAAAACTCAAGATGTTCCAGCTGCTCGTCAAGATGGGCTACAAGGAAATTGAGGTCGGCTTCCCTTCGGCGTCGCAGACTGACTTCGACTTCGTCCGTCAACTCATTGAGGGCGGCCACATTCCGGACGATGTCAGCATCCAGGTTCTGACGCAGGCCCGCGAACACCTGATCGAGAGGACCTACGAGTCCCTGGTGGGTGCCAAGCAGGCCATCGTGCACCTCTACAACTCCACCTCGGTCCTGCAGCGCCGTGTCGTTTTCAACCAGGAC
This sequence comes from Paenarthrobacter sp. NPDC056912, assembly GCF_042786555.1. NCBI lineage: Bacteria > Bacillati > Actinomycetota > Actinomycetes > Micrococcales > Micrococcaceae > Paenarthrobacter > Paenarthrobacter sp. NPDC056912. Next base: position 94,721 of record NZ_JBHUCD010000003.1, on the reverse strand, counting down.
GAAGACGGCATCCTGGATATCGCTTTGCAGGGTGCCCGACTGTGCAAGAAGTACGAAGAAACCTTGGCAGACACCCACATCACGTACGAATACTCGCCCGAGTCCTTCACGGGCACCGAACTCGAGTACGCGGCCCGTGTCTGCAACGCCATTGCCGATGTTTTCGAGGCTTCCGCTGACAAGCAAGTCATCATCAATTTGCCGGCCACCGTCGAGATGGCAACACCGAACGTGTACGCCGACTCGATCGAGTGGATGCACCGTAACCTGCACCCGCGCGAGGGCATCATCATTTCCCTGCACCCGCACAACGACCGCGGGACAGGCGTTGCCGCCGCTGAGCTCGGCTACTTGGCCGGCGCTGACAGGATCGAAGGCTGCCTCTTCGGCAACGGCGAGCGTACCGGCAACGTCGACCTCGTCACGCTGGGCCTGAACATGTTCGTGCAGGGCGTTGACCCAATGATTGATTTCTCGGATATTGATGAAGTCCGGCGCACCGTGGAGTACTGCAACCAGCTGCCGGTCCCGGAGCGTTCGCCCTATGGTGGCGACCTCGTCTTCACGGCCTTCTCCGGATCGCACCAGGACGCAATCAAGAAGGGCTTCGAGGCGCTCGAGAAGGATGCGGCCGCTGCAGGTAAGTCAGTGGACGACTTCCAGTGGCAGGTTCCGTACCTGCCCATCGACCCCAAGGACCTGGGTCGGAGCTACGAAGCTGTGATCCGCGTAAATTCGCAGTCCGGTAAGGGCGGCGTGGCCTATCTGCTGAAGAACGAGCACAACCTAGATCTCCCCCGCAGGGCCCAGATTGAGTTCTCCGGCGTCATCCAGCGCCGCACGGACGCAGTGGGTGGCGAGGTCAGCGGCTCGCAGCTCTGGCAGATCTTCCAGGACGAGTACTTGCCCTCCGACGAAGAGCAGGCTCAATGGGGCCGCTACACGCTGGGCAGTGTGAGCACCGAGACCGACGAGTCCGGAGCCATGACCATGAATGCGAATCTCCGGATCGACGGCGTGGAAGTGCGCAGGACCGGACACGGCAATGGGCCCATTGCCGCACTTCTGGATATCCTGCACCACGACGGCGTCGACGTCCGCGTACTCGACTACAGCGAACATGCCCTGTCCGAGGGCGGCAGTGCCAGCGCGGCTGCCTATGTTGAATGTGCGGTTGGAGAGCGCGTCTTGTGGGGCGTGGGGATTGACCCCAGCACCACCACATCGTCCCTCAAGGCCTTGATCTCTGCCGTCAACCGGGCCGTCCGGGACGCCCAGGCCTAGGGCCTGTCCGTGTGGTGACGGGAAAATCCGTCACCACACGGTCCGGCGGTCCCGTCCACCGCAGGCATAGTGGGAAGATTAGTTGTGGCCAATCCGTCGTTTGCAGCACGGTCCTACAGGGACGATGCCGTCGTGCTCCGCACCCACAAGCTGGGCGAGGCGGACCGCATCATCACCTTGTTGACCAAGCACCACGGTCAGGTTCGGGCCGTGGCCAAGGGAGTTCGTCGAACCAGCAGTCGATTTGGCGCCCGCCTCGAACCATTCATGGTGGCGGATCTGCAACTCGTTTCAGGCCGCACGCTGGACATCGTGACACAGGCTGTTGCGAAGGGCGCCTACGGCAGCAGTATTGCTGCGGACTACGGGCGGTTCACGGTGGCCGCGGCCATGACCGAAACCGCCGAGAAGCTTACGGACGCTGACGCCGAATCGGGGACCGCCCAATACAACCTGCTGGTTGGAGCTTTGGCAGCCCTGAGCCGGTCCGACCATCCTCCCGAGCTCATCCTCGATTCGTATTTATTGCGCGCACTGGCCACAGGCGGTTGGGCACCGAGTTTCACCGACTGCGCCCGCTGCGGCCGTCCGGGTCCGCATACAGCTTTCGCTGCGCCATTGGGCGGAATGATCTGTGGAGACTGCAGGCCACCAGGGTCGCCGGCGCCGGCACCGGAGACTGTTGTGCTGCTCGGCGCCCTGTTGACGGGTAATTGGGCTGTGGCTGACGATTCGGACCCGCGGCATCGGCGTGAAGCGGCGGGACTCGTGGCCAGTTTCCTGCAATGGCATTTGGAACGGGCCTTGAAATCACTCAAACACGTGGAGCGAAGCTGACAGTGGTACTTGGAAAAAAGGGTAAGACAACCGCGGCAAGGACGGCTCCCGTGGTGCCGCCTTACGGACACCCCTCCGGGGCGGTGCCGCCGACCATTCCAAGTGAGTTCATCCCGCAACATGTGGCGATCGTCATGGACGGCAACGGGCGCTGGGCGAATCAGCGTGGCCTGCCGCGCATCGAAGGCCACAAGGCGGGAGAGCCGGCGTTGCTGGATGTGATGGCGGGGGCCATCGAACTCGGAATCAAGTATGTCAGCGTCTACGCCTTTTCCACCGAGAATTGGCGGCGGTCACCAGAGGAAGTCCGCTTTCTCATGGGTTTTAACAAGGATGTACTACGAAGGCAACGCAACCAGCTCGACGAATGGGGAGTCCGCATCCGCTGGGCCGGCCGCAGGCCACGTTTGTGGGGCTCGGTCATCAAGGAGCTGGAAGAGGCCGAGGAATACACCCGCGCCAATGACACCTGCACTTTGACCATGTGTGTTAACTACGGTGGCCGCGCTGAAATTGCGGATGCCGTGTCCGCGATAGCCCATGACGTTGCCGCCGGCCGGCTCAAGCCCGGCTCGGTGTCCGAGAAGACGATCCAGAAATACCTGGACGAGCCCGACCTTCCGGACGTTGACCTCTTCCTGCGTAGTTCGGGGGAGCAGCGGCTCTCCAACTTTCTCCTGTGGCAGTCTGCCTACGCCGAGTTTGTGTTCATGGACACCTTATGGCCCGACGTCGACAGGCGAACCCTTTGGGACGCCGTCGAAATCTACGCCCAGCGTGACCGCCGGTACGGCGGCGCCGTGGACGCTGCTCCTACAGGTAAGTAGCACGCCCGGGCTAACTCAATAGGGGTAGGCGGCAAGCCAGACGGCCACGTCGCGATATGCCTGCTGGCGTACGGTGCGTCGTGAAAGAAAGACATCGTGGAGGGCGCCGGGGTATCGGAAAACAGCAGTGCGCCTCGCCAGCCCCAACGCCCGACGCGACGTTTCCTCAACGTCGATGACCGCATCGGCGCGCATAAGGTCCGCTGTCCACTCCGCTTGGATCCTCGTGCGGCCTGACAGGAGAACCAGGACCGGTGCATCGATGTTGAGTTTGCGCTCCACTGCAGCGTGGCCCGCCAGGACGGCCTTCGTCCAACCAGCCCGGATGGGGAACGAAGTCCGGGGGCGCCATACGGGGTCGAGCATCCATTCTCCATGGGCTTCGATGCTGACACTTTCCCAGTAAGCGGGCATCTCGGGAAACCTGAAGGGGCGTTTCGGGTCAGTCCGGGCAAATGGCTCTACCAGATGCATGGCAATGCTGCGGACCAGACTGCTGCCCTGAAGTTCCAGCCAGGGTGAGTTCAGAACCAAAGTTCCGATCCTGCCCGGATGGCGATCGGCCCACAGGGCGGCGATGAGGCCACCCAAAGAATGTCCGATCATGTGGACCGTGGGTGGCGTGGAGTTGCCGGTCCGGGAGGCCACGTCGCGTTCGATTGCCAGCAATGCTGCCGCAAGGTCTTCGTCGTAAACGGTGAGGTCCGTGGTGTAGCCGGGAGTCTGCCCCGGCAACAGGCTGCGCCCGAACTTCCGGAGGTCCAAGGCATAGAACTGGAAGCCCGACGCCGTAAGGTACTCCGCCAACTCGGTTTGGAGGAAGTAATCCGCCCAACCGTGCAAATAGAGCACAACCCTGGGAGCCCCGCCAGGATCCGCGGGCGTAGCGCGACGCCTGCGTTTGGTGAAGGACGTCAAGAAGTCCAGGATGCCTTGTGGCGGCGGAAGGTGAACGGGTGGTGCATGACGGACCAGCGTTGCTTTGACAGGCCCCTCGTCGTCGGCTTTTAGCGGGAGGTCCATGCACTCATAGCCGTGGCCAAGAATGTCTGGTTGCCACAGCGATAACGATTCCTCAGTGGTGGTCATGTGTCTCCTTCCCGCCGGTGCGCCGGCATGGTGGCTTGCATGTACCCGTGAACCCATCGGGCCAGCCGCGAATAGGCGTCCTGCCGTACATCGGGTGCAGAAAGGAAGACATCGTGCAGGCCGCCGTCGATGCGCTCCAAGGTTACTGTTCGCCCCAACGCCATGGCTCGCAGGGCAATGACGCCAACGTCGAGCACTGCGTCAGAGCGCCGCATGGACTCCTGCCACGCCATCCCGTTTGCACTGGCGGAGGACGTCAAAACCAGGACGGGTATGTCCAGTCCCAGCCCCCGGGCAACCTGCGAATGGCCAGCGAACACTGCGCTCAGCCAACCAGCCCTGACGGGGAACGCCAGCGGAGGGCGGTACTTCTCATCCAGTAGCCACTCACCTTCCGCGGTGCTGCTGATGCTTCGGAAATAGAAGCCTCGTTCGGGCAACCTGAGGACGGTCTCCGGGCGGACCTTGGCGATGGGCGCCACCATGGCATGGGCCGCGCGTCGGACCAGTGAACTGCCATGCATTTCCAACCAGGGGCTGTCCAGGACCAGGAAGTCCACTTTGCCTGGATGCCGGGCCGCCCACAGGGCTGCCACCAAGCCTCCAGTGGAATGACCCATCAGTGTCATGGTCACCGCCGGAGGGGCAGCACGATCGTGGTGGATGACTTCAAGGGCCCGATTGATTTCCGCATCGTAGTCAGCCAGGTTCGCCACATAGCCACCCGGTGTGCCGGATTGCAGGCTCCTGCCGTGATTGTGCATGTCCAAGGCATAGAAGTCGTAGCCGAGCCCGGTCCAAAAAGTGGCCAGTTCTGCGTTGAAGAAGTAGTCGCTCCAACCATGCAGGAACAACACGGCACCGTTCCGCTCCGTGGGGGTTGGAGGAGCGTCCGTGCCCTGGTCGCGCGCCGTCCGGTGCCTGATCAGAGTGGCCTGACGCACTACGCCATCAGATCCAGCGGCATCAATGCCACAGGATTGGAAGTCTGTCCCCAGGATGTCAGCTGACCAGTCCATGGCTTTAGCTTAGACACTGGAAGCGGCGTGTTTACCTGCGGTTCGTCCGGTAAGGAGGCATCCGCCCAAAAAGGTGCCTTCCAAAGCCCGATACCCGTGGACGCCACCGCCCCCGAAACCGGCTGCTTCTCCTGCTGCGAACAGACCGGGAATGGCCAGTCCTTCCCTGTCCAGGACGCGGGAAGCCAGATCCGTTTGAAGTCCGCCCAGGCTCTTCCTCGTCAGTACCGAGAGCCTGATGGCCATCAGCGGCCCGTGAGCGGGGTCCGTCAGTCGGTGAGGGGGAGCGACCCTCATCAATTTGTCAGTGGCAAAGCGACGCGCGGCCCGGATGGCCGCGAGCTGAGCGTCCTTGCCGAAACCGCTGGCCACTTGAAGGTCACGGGCTCGGATCAGGGAGTTCAAGGATTCAGCGTCGATCAGGTGATGACCCGTCAATCCGTTCATCTTCGAGGCAAGATCAGTGGGTGAGGATGCTTGAATGAAGTCCACCCCTTTGTCCATGAAGCGTTGGATGGGCGTGTCAGTTCCCGGTTTCAGCCGGGAGAGCAGGAGGGGCACGTCCTTCCCGGTGAGGTCGGGGTTCTGTTCGGATCCGGAAAGGGCGAGCTCCTTGAGCGCGATGGTCCGGTTCAAGACAAACCATGAATATCCGTGGCCTGTTGCCACGATGTGCCGGAGGGCGCCCAGGGAATCGAAACCGGGGAACAACGGAGCTGGCAGCTGGTGGCCGGTGGCATCGAGCCAGAGCGACGATGGCCCGGGGAGAATGCGGATGCCGTGCTTAGGCCACACGGGATCGTAGTTGCGGATTCCTTCCGGGTAATGCCACATGCGGTCCCCATTGACCAGGGCTGCGCCCACTGATTGGACTGCCTGCAGGAAGTCGCCATCCACAGAAGCAGGCACGCCGCTGAGCATGTCGTTGGGGGCGAATCCTCCCGGCCATTGACGGCGAACAGTCTCGTGGTTGCCGCCGATGCCGCCTGTCGTCACCACGACGGCTCCCGCATTGGCTTGGAAACTTCCGACGGCGACCCTTGAAGTGGCCTGGCCGCGCACCGCCGTCGACGGTTCGAGAACTTCGCCTGAAACACCGGTGACACGGCCGGCCAAAGTGGTAAGTCCCGACGCCCGGTGCCGGAAGTGCAGGGTTACCCGGCCGGATTCAACGCCCTCCTGCACCTTCGCCAGGAACGGCCTGACCAGAGCAGGACCGGTTCCCCACGTGACATGGAAGCGGGGGACTGTGTTGCCGTGTCCTTGTGGACCATACCCGCCTCGTTCTGCCCACTGCACCAGTGGGAAGATGCCCACGCCAAGGCTCTTCAGCCACGCACGTTTCTCGCCCGCGGCGAAGTTTACGTAGGACTCGGCCCAGCTCCGGGCCGTTGAATCCCCGGGTCGGTCGAAGGCCGCCGAAGCCAGCCAGTCCGACAACGCGAGTTCTGCGTTGTCTTTGACGCCAAGGCGTCGTTGCTCCGGCGTGTTGACCATGAAGAGACCGCCAAAGGACCAGTGGGCCTGTCCTCCCACCGATGCGGCGGGCTCTTGGTCCACCACGGCCACACGCTTTCCGGCGGCGAATGCCGTGGCTGCAGCGACCAACCCCGACAATCCAGCCCCCACCACCAGGACGTCGGTATTGATCTCCGTCATTCCATGATCTCCGTCACGATTATCCAGCGGCATGCGTACATGCTAGCGGCCGCAGCGGTCACGGGTTTGGTGAGACGTCCATAAACCGGAAAACTAGGACCATGCGCGTTTACCCCACATTCTTCAAGTTGGCCTTCTCCTGGATGGATGCCGAAAAAGCCCACAAGATCGGCTTCCAGGCCATCCGGGCGGCCCACCGCACGGGTGCCGGCCGGATCCTTGCCAGGATGACTACCCCGGACAAGTCACTGCGTACCGAGGCACTGGGGCTTACCTTCCCGTCACCCTTCGGATTGGCGGCAGGCTTCGACAAAGAAGGCCATGGCATCCAAGCGCTGGCGGAACTGGGTTTCGGTCACATCGAAGTGGGGACCATCACCGGCCAAGCGCAGCCCGGCAATGATAAGCCCCGGTTGTTCCGACTGGTAGAAGACCGTGCAGTCATCAACCGCATGGGATTTAACAACGACGGCGCCGCGGCGGTAGCGCCCCGACTTGCGTCGGCACGGGCTGCTTTGCAGCGTCTGCACCCGGATGTGCGCCCGATTATCGGGGTCAACATCGGCAAGACCAAGGTGGTGGAACTCGAAGACGCTATCGAGGATTACCTGGTGAGTGCTCGCAGCCTCGCCCCGGCCGCGGACTATCTGGTGGTCAATGTCAGTTCTCCGAACACGCCCGGGCTTCGGCTCCTCCAGAATGTGGAAACCCTGCGGCCGCTCCTGCGCTCCGTGGGAGATGCGGCCGATGAGGCTGCTGGTCGACATGTTCCGCTGCTGGTAAAGATCGCTCCGGACCTCGGCAACGAAGACATCGACGACGTCGCGCTGCTGGCGCTGGACCTCAAACTTGATGGAATCATCGCAACGAACACCACCATTTCCCGCGAGGGGCTCTCCTCGGATGCAACGAAGGTCGAGTCAATCGGAGCGGGCGGGTTGTCCGGTGCGCCTTTGAAGCAGCGGTCCTTGGAAGTGTTGCGGCGGCTCAAAGATGCCGTAGGGGATCAGCTCGTGCTTATTGCCGTTGGTGGCGTCGAAACACCCCAGGACGTTCAAGACCGCTTGGACGCAGGGGCGACGCTTGTCCAGGGCTACACAGCATTCCTCTATGAGGGTCCGTTTTGGGCTTCCCACATCAACAAAGGCCTCGTGAAGGCTCGTCGACACAGCAACCGCTAAAGAACGACTTAACTGCGAAGACCCCGGACCAGTTGGTCCGGGGTCTTCGTATTGCTGAGGGTTGGTCCGGCACTAGGCCGGGTATTGGCCGCGCTTGACCTGAGGCTTGGGGAGACGGAGCTTCCGGAACTGCAGGGCACGCATGCAGCCGTACCAGACGGAGCCGCGCTCCACCTCGCCGAACTTTTCGGTGAGCCGTTTCCGCAGCTTGCGCGAGAGGATGAACACATCAACGAACACGGCGAGGAACATGATCCAGAAGCCCACGAGTACGTAGCTGATACCAGCGCTGGTGGTTGGAATGATGAGTGAAATCACTACGAACAGCAAAGCGCCGAACATAAGGTACTCACCCAGGCTGAATCGTGCGTCAACGTAGTCTCGGGTGTAGCGCTTCTGAGGTCCCTTGTCCCGCAACGGGAGGAACTTTTCGTCGCCGGTATCCAATGCCTGCCGCATCTTCTGCCGCTGATCCTGGATCGCGACCTTTTCAGCTTCTTTCGATGCCTTGCGGTCATTAGGCACCAGAGGGCGCTTGCGGGCCGCTTCCTGGTCCTTCCGCTTAGGCGTAGGGGCGCCCTTGCTGGCACCCGGCTCAGGGGCGACGGCGTGGGCCTGGTCTACTACTGATTGAGCGCTGGGCTCTTCCTTTTTGCGTCCGAACACCCATACAGAATACCCCGCAGGCAGGTGGCGCAGGTTACGTGACCAGCGGTCGGCCAGGGGGTGCCGCCAGGGTGCGCCTTGCCCGGCGAAAGAAAGCCCGACGGTAAAGTGTGGCTCATGACTTCAGCACATGCGGAGATCCCGCAGAACAAGCATAGGAACTCCGGCGACATCCCTGTCGACGCGCTGACGCAGGCCGTCAACGATTCGTTCGAGACCACACTGGCCAGCCTCAAGGACCTCGTCGGCATCCCCGGGATTGCGTGGCCCAGCTTCGACCCGAAAGAGCTCGATCGGAGCGCCGAGGCAGTTTCCACTCTGGTCAAAGCCGTCGGTATGGACGACGTCCGGATCCTCCGTTGCGACAAAGAGGACGGAACCCCCGGTGGTCCTGCCGTCGTCGCACGTCGAGCTGCCCGTGAGGGCAAACCCACCATCCTCCTCTACGCGCATCATGACGTTCAGCCGCCGGGGGACAGGTCCCTGTGGACTTCCTCGCCGTTTGAGGCTGAAGAACGGGACGGCAGGTTGTTTGGCCGCGGCGCTGCCGATGACAAGGCAGGCATCATGGCCCACTTGGCGGCCTTTGCAGCCACGACCAAGGTGCTGGGTGATGATTTCGGCCTAGGTGTCACCTTTTTCTTCGAGGGCGAGGAAGAAGCCGGCTCGCCCACTTTCCGCACTTTCCTGGAGGAACACCAGGAATTGCTGCGGGCCGATGTCATCGTGGTAGCTGACTCCAGTAACTGGAAGGTGGGTGTTCCCGCCCTCACCACCAGCCTCCGTGGACTCGTGGACGGCACCTTCGAAGTCCGTGTCCTTGAACACGCTGTGCATTCCGGAATGTTTGGCGGTCCGGTCCTGGACGCCCCCACCTTGTTGTCGCGGCTCATTGCGACCCTTCATGATGACGACGGCAATGTCGCTGTTGCCGGCCTCGTGGGCCGTGACGAAGTGGCGGTGGACCTCGCCGAAGCCGACTACCGCTTGGATGCATCAGTTCTTGAGGGCGTGAAGCTGGCCGGCAACGGAACCATCGGTTCACGTTTGTGGACCAAGCCGGCACTTTCCATCATTGGCATGGATGTACCCGCCGTGGACGTAGCGTCAAACACTCTGATTCCTGCCGCGAGGGCGAAGTTCAGTATGCGATTGGCTCCTGGGCAGGATCCTGCAGCAGCAATGGATGCCCTCAAGGAGCACGTCGAATCCAACGCGCCGTTTGGCGCCAAGGTCACGTTCACTCCGGGGGAGAGCGGGAACGCTTTTTCCACGGACACCACCTCGGCTGCCGCACGTGTGGCGCTCTGGGCCTTGGCAGAGTCCTGGGGAGTCCAGCCTGTGGAGATGGGAATTGGCGGTTCCATCCCGTTCATCGCCGACCTCCTGGAAATGTATCCGGATGTCCAGATCCTGGTGACTGGCGTCGAGGACCCGGACTCGCGGGCCCACAGTGCCAATGAGTCGCTGCACATCGGAGACTTTCGGCACGCGGTGCTGGCGGAAGCCTTGATGCTTGCCCGGCTTAACGCAGAGGGATTGGCGAGCCAGGCCTAGGACGCCATGAATCCGCGCGGCGCGCCGGGAACAACCAAATGCTGTCTGTGGTTACGTCAGGAGTTATAGCTAAGCGTCTGCGCGACGTAGCATATAGCTATAACCCGTACGTTAGTGGGTAAGGGCAGGCAGCGTTCCGGCGCCGCCGCCAGGAGCTTCATAAGAAGGTAGGCCAATGAGCACTGCAACCAACGAAAACAGCACCGGAGCGCAGGTCGTCACCAACGACGAACTCCCCACGCACGAGGTCAATCTGACCGATGTCGCTGCAGGCAAAGTCCGCAGCCTCCTTGAGCAGGAAGGGCGCACGGACTTGCGGCTTCGCGTTGCAGTCCAGCCCGGCGGCTGCTCCGGCCTGATCTACCAGCTCTACTTTGACGAGCGCATGCTCGACGGTGACGCTGTGCGTGATTACGACGGCGTTGAGGTAGTCGTCGACAAGATGAGCGTGCCCTACCTCAGCGGCGCCAGCATCGACTTCGAAGACACCATCTCGAAGCAAGGTTTCACCATTGACAACCCGAATGCCGGCGGGTCTTGCGCCTGTGGTGATTCGTTCCACTGATGTGAGACATCGCCCCATGTCGGCGCCCCTCCGAACGAGTTCCAACGCGTTCGGAGCCACGGCGCCGACATGTGCGCGAAAACCGCTTCATAGCGGTAAGCTCTACATCGGGTAGTAAAACTTTTAGTGTGCCCGGTGGGCCTTTGGCTTGCCGGGAGACAGCAACAAGAGGAAGGGCCGTCTGTGAGTTCGCAGAACCGTACCGGCAGCCGACGCATAAAGATCACATCGATCACTGGCTTGGCACTCGCCGGCGCGTTGGTTTTGACCGGATGTTCACCAGAGGTAGAGAAGGGTTGGCTGCCAACTGAGCGCGGCACGACCAACCACACTGACCGGATCATGGACCTCTGGGTCAACTCATGGATCGCCGCATTGGCAGTCGGTATTATCACGTGGGGCCTTCTGGTCTGGTGCATCATCGCCTACCGTCGCCGCAAGGGCACCACGGGGTTCCCCAAGCAGCTCAGCTACAACTTGCCGCTTGAGGTCTTCTACTTGACCATCCCGCTGTTCATGGTGTTGGTGTTCTTCTACTTCACCGACCAGGACCAGCGCGCGATCGATGACCGCTCACAGCCTGCTGACGTCGTAGTGGACGTCCGTGGCAAGCAGTGGGCATGGGACTTCAACTACAAAAAGGGCGAGGTCATCAATGAAGACCTCCACGAGGCCGGCGTTCAGGCCCACCTGACCGGTAACGAGGTCAACAAGGACCTCCTCCCCACGTTGTACTTGCCCGTTGGCAAGTCCGTGGACCTGGAGCTCAACTCACGCGACGTCATCCACTCGTTCTGGGTCCCCGCCTTCCTTCAGAAGCGCGACATGATCCCGGGCAAGACGAACTACATCAGGTTCACCCCCACCAAGGAGGGCACTTTCGATGGCAAGTGCGCTGAACTCTGCGGTGAATACCACTCCGAAATGCTCTTCCGCGTCAAGGTTGTCTCCGAGTCTGAATTCCAGGCCCACATGGACAAGCTTCGCCAGGAAGGCAACACGGGCCTCCTCGGTGCGGAATACGACCGCAACCCGGACCTGATCGAAACCAAGTAAGGGGAGCGACGTGGCTACGTACACTCAATCCGCCGGGGTCCTAGAGGCTCCCGTAGTTCCTAAATCCAAGGGACGCATCGTCGTCAACTGGATCACCTCCACGGACCACAAGACCATCGGGTACATGTACCTGATTGCATCGTTCGTGTTCTTCTGCCTCGGCGGCGTCATGGCGCTGCTGATCCGTGCTGAACTGTTTGAGCCCGGCATGCAGATCCTGCAGACCAAAGAGCAGTACAACCAGATGTTCACGATGCACGGCACCGTGATGCTTCTGATGTTTGCAACCCCGCTGTTCGCTGGTTTCGCCAATGTGATCATGCCGCTGCAGATCGGTGCTCCCGATGTGGCCTTCCCGCGTTTGAACGCGCTGGCCTTCTGGTTCTTCCTCTTCGGCTCCACCATCGCAGTGTCCGGCTTCATTACTCCGCAGGGCGCAGCTTCGTTCGGTTGGTTTGCCTATGCGCCTCTGTCCAACACGACGTTCAGTCCGGGTGTCGGTGGAGACCTCTGGGTCTTCGGCCTTGCCCTCTCAGGCTTCGGAACCATCCTTGGTGCTGTCAACTTCATCACCACCATCATCTGCATGCGTGCTCCCGGCATGACCATGTGGCGCATGCCGATCTTCACCTGGAACACCCTGGTGACGGCCATCCTGGTTCTGATGGCGTTCCCGCCTCTCGCGGCCGCCCTGTTCGCACTTGGTGCAGACCGCCGCTTCGGTGCGCACATCTTTGATCCGGAAAACGGTGGGGCAGTCCTTTGGCAGCACCTGTTCTGGTTCTTCGGCCACCCCGAGGTGTACATCATCGCGCTGCCGTTCTTCGGCATCGTTTCCGAGATCTTCCCGGTCTTCAGTCGCAAACCGATCTTTGGCTACAAGGGTCTCGTGTACGCAACCATTGCCATCGCCGCCCTGTCCGTCACTGTGTGGGCTCACCACATGTACGTAACGGGTTCAGTGCTGCTGCCGTTCTTCGCCTTCATGACCATGTTGATCGCGGTACCCACCGGCGTGAAGTTCTTCAACTGGATCGGTACCCTCTGGCAGGGCTCCATCACCTTTGAGACACCGATGCTATGGAGCATCGGCTTCCTGGTGACATTCCTCTTCGGCGGCCTCACCGGCATCATCCTGGCCTCGCCGCCGCTGGACTTCCACGTCTCGGACTCCTACTTCGTGGTTGCGCACTTCCACTACGTGGTCTTCGGAACTGTTGTGTTCGCGATGTTCGCAGGGTTCTACTTCTGGTGGCCCAAGTGGACCGGCAAGATGCTCAATGAGCGCCTGGGCAAGATCCACTTCTGGTTGCTGTTCCTCGGTTTCCACGGAACATTCCTCATCCAGCACTGGCTGGGTGTAGAAGGCATGCCTCGCCGGTACGCCGACTACATGCCGCAGGACAACTTCACTTGGATGAACCAGTTCTCAACGATTTCATCCTTCGTCCTGGGTGCCTCGCTGCTGCCGTTCTTCTGGAACGTCTACATCACGTGGCGCAGCGACAAGAAGGTTGAAGTCGACGATCCCTGGGGCTTCGGCGCATCGCTTGAATGGGCAACGTCTTGCCCGCCGCCGCGGCACAACTTCACTTCCCTGCCCCGCATTCGTTCGGAGCGCCCGGCCTTGGACCTCCACCACCCGGAGTTGGCCCAGGTCCACACCGCAGAGGCCCCGTCGCCCGCAGCAGCTGTGCTGGGCAACGCTGACCAGAAGGACGTCCGCAAGTGAAAATTGAATCGTGGCTTTTCGGAGCAGGAGTCTTCTTCTTCGTCCCCGTCGCCATCGCCTACGGTTTCTTGACCAATTGGTCTGAGTGGGTCGGTGTTCTGGGCATTCTCTTGGTAGGCGGCCTCGCAGGCATGATCGGTGCCTACCTTGGTTTCACCGGCAAGCGTATTGGGCTGCGTCCTGAGGACCGTCCCGACGCCGAAGTCCACGAGGGCGCCGGCGAGCAGGGGCACTTCAGCCCTTGGAGCTGGTGGCCGCTGGTCCTCGGCCTTGCGTGCGCTGGCGGATTCCTCGGCCTGGCCATTGGCTTCTGGGTGACTTACATCGCCGGTGGCCTTGCCCTTGTGGCACTGGTCGGTTGGGTGTTCGAGTACAGCCGTGGCGATCACGCCCACTAGCACTAAGTAGCGACACAACGATGGGCCCCACCTTTTGGTGGGGCCCATTGTCGTATCCGCATGGGCAGATTACGTGGATCGAGGTTGAGTCCGTTCGTGACTCAGGAACTGCCGTCAGTGGGCGTCAGTGCCCTCTAGGACGGTCGAAAGAGCTTTCAGTGCATTCGAGGCGCTGGACACGGTTTGGCCTTCCGCCAGGGCGTCTGGCGCCACCTCAAGGAAAACCTCGCATCCATGGCCGAAGTCCTCTGTCATAACTTCCAGCAGGGAGCGGGCATCCACCGCAGGGCCGTTCTGCTTCCTGATCGTGACGGGTAACCCTGTAGCAGTAACGGCACGGACGAATACTGCGGCGGCCCGAGCGTGCAGCCCGATGTTGGCTGCCACGAAGGATTTCTGCTCCGGCAAAGCCAGCTCCTTTGCTATGACGGATCACCCGTCCTGGAAAATTCTCCATACAAGCGTAGCGTCCAGATGGGGTAGTCCCGTACTTAGCATGTTGGTGGTCTAGACCTGAAGTGCGATTGAACTACCCTTGCTATATGAGTAAATTCATGGGCGGCGTGTGCCGTGGCTAACGCTGCGAGCATCGCGGGTGAGATCGATCGCACCAGTAGTACCCCTATCTACGTCCAACTTCGGGAGATCTTACGGGCGTTCATCACGCAATCCTGTCCGCCAGGATCTGCCCTTCCTTCAGAGCGAGATCTCTCGGAACGCTTCAGCCTTGCCCGGATGACTGTTCGCCAGGCGATTGATGCCCTCGTAGGTGAGGAAGTCATTGAACGGGTTGTCGGTCTCGGAACGTTCGTGAAGAAGCCAAAACTGGATCTCCAGGTCAAGCTCACGTCCTACAGTGAGGAAATGCAGCGTCGCGGCATGGTCCCGGCCGCTAAAGTGCTCAGTTTTGAACAGATCGCCGCCAGCGCATTTTTGGCACGTGAACTTCAGCTGGATGAGGGTACGGCGTTGGTCAGGTTCCGACGCCTTCTGCTGGCTGACAACGAGCCCATGAGCGTAGATGAGAATTTCATTCCTGCCCATCGTGTTCCGGGTTTGTTGGATGAGGCTCCACCAACGTCGCTGTACAACGTCCTGAGCGAACGTTTCGGCTTGGTGATGGAGTGGGGTGAGGACATGATCGAGGCCACTGCGGCCTCGCCCTCAACCGCGCGTCTACTAAACGTCGACGTCGGTTCTCCCTTGCTGAAGATCCAACGCCATGCGTTCGTTGCCCGCGCAATGGTCGACTACTCTGTTTCGTACTATCGGGCGGATCGCTACAAACTGTGGGTACCTTTGCAACGCCCTGGCGTTCGTCCGACGAGGAACTACTCTTCGGGGTACCGTACCCAGTAGCGTCAGCTGCGATGCAACAGTCACCGGACAACAAACTGCCGGACAACAAAACGAGGAAGGGCACGGTCCGTATGGACCGTGCCCTTCCTCTTGATACGAGCTGAGACTAGTGGCTCAGGCTCTTCTGGTCTTCTCCAGCTTCGATGGCGTCGTGGTGGCCATGCGAGTGGGCCGCTTCGAGCTCGGCCGGAGTTGCAGGTGCAACCCGGTCTTCGAAGAACCACTTGGAGAGAGCTGCGCGGCGCTTCTCCTTGCGGGTAACCACACCGTGTTCGTTGGGCTCGGCCGGCAATGGTGCAGGCGATTCGAATCCAACGAGCTTGTAGCGCTTGTACTCGTCCAGCGGGGCGTGGACTTCGATGAACTCACCGTGGGGGAGTCGTACGATACGGCCTGTTTCGCGGCCGTGGAGTGCAATTTCGCGGTCCTTGCGCTGAAGCGCAAGTGCGATGCGCTTGGTCACGATGAACGCGATAACCGGGCCGATGAAGAACAAGGTCCTCAGCCAGTAGGTTACGTCGTTCAGGGACACATGGAAGTGCGTCGCGATGAGGTCGGAACCTGCAGCGGCCCACATGACGCAGTACCAGGTGAAGCCTGCCACGCCGATCGCCGTACGGGTAGGAGCATTGCGGGGACGGTCAAGAACGTGGTGTTCACGGTTGTCCTTGGTGACCCACCGTTCGATCCACGGGTAGGTGAAGAGCACGGTGAAGATGATTCCAGCTGGAACCAGGGCCGGCAGCAACACGTTCAAGGTCAACGTTCGTCCGAAGATGACCCACTCGAAGTGGAAATCGTTGATGACACCCGGCATGAGACGAAGGGCGCCATCGACGAATCCGATGTACCAGTCAGGCTGGGTGCCGGCCGACACCGGCGAGGGGTCGTACGGTCCGTAGTTCCAGATCGGGTTGATGGTGAACGCAGCGGCCATGAGGGCCAGCACACCGAACACGATGAAGAAGAATCCACCGGCCTTTGCAGCGTAGACCGGGCCGAGCGGGTAGCCGACGACGTTGCCATCGTTGCGGCCCGGGCCGGGGTACTGGGTGTGCTTGTGGACGACCACCATGAAGAGGTGGATGACGATCATCAGCAGGATAAGAGCCGGTACCAGCAGGATGTGGAGGACATACAGGCGGCCAATGATTGCCGTACCCGGGAATTCTCCGCCGAAGAGGAAGAACGAGATATACGTACCAATGACCGGGATGGACTTGATCACGCCGTCGATGATTCGCAGGCCGTTGCCGGAGAGGAGGTCATCGGGGAGGGAGTAGCCGGTGAAGCCTGCAGCCATGGCAAGGATGAGCAGAACGCCACCCACAACCCAGTTCATTTCGCGGGGCTTGCGGAAAGCACCCGTGAAGAAGACACGCAGCATGTGGACACCGAGCGAGGCAACGAACAGCAGAGCTGCCCAGTGGTGAACCTGACGCATGAAGAGGCCGCCGCGGACGTCGAACGAGATGTTCAACGAAGAGCTGTAAGCGACGGACATTTCGACGTTGTACAAGGGCGTGTACGAACCCTGGTAGTGGGTCTCAGCCATGGATGGGTCAAAGAAGAACGTCAGGAAGGTACCTGACATCAGCAGGATGACGAAGGAGTACAGCGCCACCTCGCCAAACATGAATGACCAGTGGTCGGGGAAAACCTTGCGACCGAATTCGCGCAGGATGCCGGAGCCGCCTACACGCTCGTCCACAAAGTTAGTGAAACGTCCAACGTTGGTCTTCGCTACGAAGGGGGCTTCAGCTGTTGATGAGGCGCTCATGCTCGTCACGCTCCCAGTAACTCGGTCCTACAGGTTCTCTGAAGTCGCTGGTAGCGACGAGGTAGCCCTCTGCGTCAACTGCGATGGGCAGCTGGGGGAGCGGACGGCTGGCCGGCCCAAAGATGACCTTGCATTCCCGCGTCAGGTCGAATGTGGACTGGTGGCACGGGCACAGAAGGTGGTGGGTCTGCTGCTCGTAGAGGGCAACAGGGCAACCGACGTGCGTGCAGATCTTCGAGTAAGCAACGATGCCGTTGTAGCTCCAGCTTTCGCGTCCCTCGGAAGGGTTCAACGAGTTGGGGTCCAGGCGCATCAGGAGAACGACTGCCTTGGCCTTTTCGTTCAGCTTGCCTTCGTGGAGTTCGTTGAGGCCCTCGGGGATGACGTGGAAGGCGGAGCCGATGGTCACATCCGAAGCCTTGATGGGGGTGCCGTCGGGGTCGCGGGTCAAGCGCTTGAGCTTGCCGCCTTCAGGTGCCCACATGGTGTGCGCCAGGGCGTCGTCCGGGCGCGGTCCGAGGTCGCCGAAGATGGCGAGTGCCGGGAGCGGTGCAAGTGCGACGGCACCAAGGAGGGTGTTCCGGATCAGCGGGCGGCGCTTGATTCCGGTCTCGTCGACGATGTCGTCAACGATCCGGACCGCTGCCAGGCGATCTTCTTCGGTACGGATAGCGTGGCGCTCTTCTGACACTTCGTGATCGGGCATGAGGGCCTTGGCCCAGTGCACGATGCCGGTGCCGATTCCAAGCATCGCGAATGCCGTGCCGAGCCCCAGGAGGAGGTTCTGCGTACGGATGGTCGCAATCGTGGAATCGTCGCCCAAATCGATGGCGAAGTACGCCACCAGGAAGATCAGCGTACCGATGACGGAGGTGCCAAACAGAATGGCTACCTGACGCTCGGCGCGCTTTGCGGCTACCGGGTCCGTGTCAGCCAGGCGCAAACGATGCGGAGGAAGCCCAGGATCCTGGAACTTCTCCACCTCATTCTGACCAGCCGTAGCTACGGTGCCCGAGTGGTTCGGACTGCCGTCACTATGGTTGCCCATAATTCGCCTCATCCTTCTCTCGTTGTCCCGGCCTGAGCCGAGTTAATTTTCAGTTCCAAACTGCTGAACGTGCAGCAGAAGTTTTTGTCGCGTCCTGGCTAGGACGTTCGGGAAGTCAGCCAGATCGTGAAGGCGATGATGACGCCGAGACCTGCTACCCAAACAAAGAGGCCTTCGGATACGGGGCCGAGAGAGCCGAGATCGGCGCCGCCCGGTGAACCGTTGGCTTCGATGGTCTTCAGGAAGGTGATGATGTCGCGCTTACCTTCGGGGGAGACATTGGAGTCGTTGAACACGGGCATGTTCTGCGGGCCCGTGGCCATGGCCTCGTAGATGTGCTTGCTGGTGACATCAGACAACCCGGGAGCGAACTTGCCGCGGGTCAGTGCTCCACCAGCTGCTGCGGCGTTGTGGCACATCGCGCAGTTGACGCGGAAGAGTTCGCCACCATTGGCTGCATCTCCCTTCCCGTCGAGGAGGTTTTCTTCGGGAATGGCCGGTCCGGCGCCAAGCGATGCAACGTAAGCAGAGAGCTGCGTGGTCTGCTGCTCGTTGAACTGAACGGGCTTCTTCTGGGCCTGCGGGCCACTCATCTGCATGGGCATACGTCCGGTGCCAACCTGGAAGTCAACAGCTGCAGCGCCCACGCCGACCAGCGAGGGGCCGTCCTGGGTTCCGCTTGCACCCATGCCGTGGCAAGTGGCGCAGTTGGCGGCAAAGAGCTTGCCGCCTTCTTCTACGTCACTTGCGCTGAAGCTTGTGGTGTCGGCCTTGGCCTGGTTGACAGATGTGGCGACGGCGTAGAGCCCACCAGTGAGGAGGAGGCCCATCAGCAACAGCGCAATGGCTGCCAGTGGGTGACGTCGCTTCTGCGATAGTGCCTTCACGTGGTGGTTCCTTTATTCGATCCTGCGTCGGCTCCTGGAGCCGCTTCTTGAAATTCTGCCTCTTGTAGAAAAAGAGTCAAAGCCGGGCTTACTTGAGGACGTAGATGACCAGGAAGAGGCCGATCCACACAACGTCAACAAAGTGCCAGTAGTACGAGGTGACGATCGCCGACGTCGCTTCGAAGTGCCCGAACTTCTTGGCCGCAAAGGCGCGGCCGATGATGAACAGGAACGCGATCAGGCCGCCGATGACGTGCAAGCCGTGGAAGCCCGTGGTCATGTAGAAGGCGGAGCCGTAGGCGTTGGACGACAGGGACACGTGCTCTGAAACGAGCATGGCGTATTCCGTGGTCTGGCCGGCTACGAAGAAGGCACCCATGATGAAGGTGAGAACAAACCATTCGGTCATGCCCCAGCGCGTGAACTGCAGCACGCCGCCAGTGCGGCGCGGTTCAAGCCGCTCGGCGGCGAAGACGCCCATCTGGCAAGTAAAGGAACTCGCCACAAGGACAATGGTGTTGACGAGCGCAAACGGGAAGTTGAGCTTGGCCGTCTCCTCGGCCCACATCAATCCGGATGTGGAGCGCAGGGTGAAGTACATGGCAAAGAGGCCGGCGAAGAACATCAACTCACTGGACAGCCAAACAACGGTTCCAACAGAAACCAGGTTGGGGCGGTTCAGCGTCGGGTGCGCCGGGGTACTGGGGGCATGGGTCGCAGATGTCACAAGGACATTATGTCTGTAAAAGTCCAGACTTCCCAATGCAAACCACCGATTCGGGAGACTTTTTCTACAAAGACGCGAAATCGCGCGGAAAAGTTCCCGACGCGGTTCACATTGGTCATGGGCGTGGCTCCCTCGATAGCATCAGGGTGTGACTTCTCCGGCATCGGCACCTGCAGCCAGCAACACCTGGCCAGGGCTTATCTCAGCACTGATCAACGGCGACGACCTTGCGGTGGGCAACACAGAGTGGGCCATGAACACGATCATGGCCGGGGAAGCGACCCCGGCCCAGATTGCAGGCTTCCTGGTGGCGCTTCGGTCGAAGGGGGAAACCGTTGAGGAATTGGCGGGGCTCGTTGAGGCCATGGTCCAGAATGCCAATCCAATCGAGATTTCCGGTGAGAAGCTGGACATCGTAGGTACCGGAGGCGATCGCCTTAACACCGTGAACATCTCCACGATGGCGGCCCTTGTTGCTGCCGGGGCGGGTGCCAAGGTGGTCAAACACGGGAACAGGGCGGCGTCCTCCGCATCAGGTTCCGCCGACGTTCTCGAAGCACTGGGCGTCCGCCTGGACCTCTCCATCGAGAGCGTTGCCAGGAACGCCGAAGAGGCGGGAATAACCTTCTGCTTTGCCCAGGTCTTCCACCCTTCGTTCCGTCACACCGCCGTCCCGCGACGCGAGTTGGCTGTACCCACAGCCTTCAACTTCCTGGGTCCAATGACGAACCCCGCCCATGTGCAAGCGTCAGCCGTGGGTGTTGCCAATGCCCGCATGGCACCGCTCGTGGCCGGAGTGCTGGCAAGAAGAGGGAGTCGCGGCTTGGTATTCCGTGGCGATGACGGTCTGGATGAGCTGACGCCCACCGGACCGTCCACGGTGTGGGAAATCAGGGGAGGGACAGTCGTTGAGCAGGTCTTTTCTCCCATGGAGCTTGGGGTCAGGCCTTCCACGGTCGCAGATCTTAGGGGTGGCGATGCCGCCGCCAACGCCGCCGTTGTCCGCGAGGTTCTTGACGGGAAATCCGGTCCGATCCGTGATGCTGTGCTCCTGAACGCTGCGGCCGGTTTGGTCGCGATAGACCTCAACGCAGAGGGAAGCCTCGTGGAACGCATGCGCGCAGCATTCGGACGCGCCGCCGAATCCATCGATTCGGGGCGGGCCGCAGAAGTTCTCGCGAAGTGGACTTCACTTAGCCAAAGCTGACGCTCGACTCCGGGCCTTAGTTCATGAAGCAAACAACTATGACCCGCAGGATGCCCCGCGGGTCATAGTTGTAAATGGTCCTTCAGGTGGCCATTGTCACGGCTATTGTTCGAAACCCAAGGCGAAGGCCGCGTCCAGGTCGTGCTGGGAATAGGCGCGGAAAGCGATATGCGTGGTCGTGTGGACCACTGACGCGACTTTGGACAGGCGGTCCGCAATGACGTCAGCCAGTTCCTCGTGCTTTGCGACCCGTGCCACCGCAATGAGGTCCCACTCGCCAGTGACCGAGTAGACCTCGCTGATGCCCTGTATGGCCGAAATTTGCTCGGCGGTTTCCGGGATTCGTGAGGCGTCTGTCTTTATCAGGACGAAAGCGGTGATCACGTGGGACCTTTCCGGAAATGCGGCGTTGCGGACCGTTCCAGCCTAGTGCATTTGTGACGGCGCTCAACCGATCACGCCGGGTGTTGTCGCTTGTCCATAATGCGACGAACCAGGGCCGTCAATGCCCGGTATCCAAGGAGGAAGACGCCGAGGCTGATCAGTGCCACCACGACAAACGGCAGCACCACTGTTTGGCCCGTAACGGCCCTCAGGAGCATCCCAACAAGCACGGCACAAATCCATACGGACACGCCCGCCGGCCAGAGGTTCAGGGGCGCGCGCCAGACTCGAAGGGCCACCCAGCCAACGGCGGCGCCTGCGAGGAACGGCCACGCTGTCGTGAAGACGCCCGAGATGATGTCCCCGCGGGCGTGTGCATCCCGCCCGATGGCAGCGAAGAGAAGTATCAGGACAAGATCGGCAACAACTGCCAAGGCTAGGGACCACTTTGGTGATGACATGTTTCCGACAATATCGGCGGAGGTATCCGAGCGCGAAGTCCGCCCTTGCGTGGAGCGACCCGGGGAGCCACGATTGCAGGCATCGGACGGGACCAGTCAGCAGGTACATGGAGGGCGATATGCATTTGATCCAAGTGGCACAACATGCTGAGGACCTTGAAAGGGCAGCAGCTTTTTACACATCGCTGCTAGGCGCTGATCCGAAGGCGCTGTTCGATCCGCCGGGGCTCTTGTTCTTTGATGTCGGTGCGGTGCGTTTGCTGTTGGATAGGGGAGCGCCGACATCTTTGCTCTACTTTGAGGTCGCAGACCTCCATGGCACTGTGGCAACCCTTCGGGAACGCGGCGTCAGGATACTGGCCGATCCGCACATGATCTTTGCGCACACTGACGACCTCCTGGGCCCGGCCGAATCCGAAGAATGGATGGCATTCATCGAAGACAGCGAGGGGAATACCGTTGGGCTTGTCAGTCGCACCAGGCCGCCGGGGGATTAGGGTTGTGTGGCTGAACTCACGGGCCTAGCCTCGGTGGGGGACGATTTGTTCCCCAATCTTGGAGGGCGGCAGAGTGCAGAAGATTTCTACGTGTTTATGGTTCGAGGACCAGGCCGCTGAGGCGGCAGAGTTCTACACATCCGTCTTTGACGATTCTTCCCTGGGGCCGTCGATGGCTGGACCCGATGGAAAGGTCATGACGGCGGATTTTCAGATTGAAGGCCGTCAGTTCATGGCTTTGAATGGAGGACCGGCGCGCAACTTCACCGAAGCCGTGTCGCTTGTAGTCAACTGCGATTCGCAGGAGGAGGTTGACCGCTACTGGGATGCGCTCCTTGACGGGGGAGTGGAGAGCCAATGCGGTTGGTTGAAGGACAAGTTCGGCGTGTCGTGGCAGATCATCCCGAGAGGATTCGTGGATCTACTGAACGGCGCTGACCCGGCAGGATCCCAAAGGGCCATGGAAGCGATGCTGAAGATGCGGAAGCTGGACATCAACGTTCTACAGAGGGCGTACGACGGCGACTGAAAGTTTTGGGGGACAGCCGCCTTGGGGCGCTGCTAGCATGACCGCACGGTGACGAGCGCACCGATCACAACAATGAGGAGAACCGACTAATGACAACCCGCCTCAACCCATACATTTCGTTCCGCGACAATGCGCGGGATGCGATCAACTTCTACGAGTCCGTCTTCGGTGGAGAACTGACGATCAGTACTTTCGGCGACTACCAGGCGAGCCAGGACCCTGCGGAGGCTGACAAAGTCATGCACTCCCAATTGAATACGCCTGGCGGCCTGACGCTGATGGCCGCCGACACACCCGCTGGGATGGACTTCAACCCGGGTGACAACATATCTGTTTCCCTGAGCGGCGATTCAGCCGATGAAGCCGAGCTGCGTGGTTACTGGGACAAACTCGTCGACGGCGGCACGGTTACGATGCCCCTCGAAAGCGCGCCGTGGGGCGACGTCTTTGGAATGTGCGTGGATAGGTTCGGCATCGCATGGCTCGTGAACATCGCCGGTGAACAGCAGGAGCAATAGAATTCCGGAACCTTACTAAGGAATGCCCCGCCCCGGCCACTGGGACGGGGCATTCTGTGTTGACACTATTCTCGTGCCGTCAGAGGCGAGACGCTTGCCCATGTGTTTGGGCGTGCGAAGGACTATTGAACGGTCCATGATCTCGGCGTAGGGCAGGCGTTCGCCAAGCTGCCGTTCCAACAAGGTCATGTCCTCAACGCGGCGAAGCCATGCAGCCAGCAGGCCGGGGGAGCGGGCCGGCTTGTCCTGGAGTGGGATTTGTACCTGAAGGCTTTCGAGGCGACCGGCTTGTTGCGGGCCTTTCGGTCCCTGCCGGAGCGTTGGCAGGTGGTTCTCTGGTGTATTGAGGTTGAGGGGATGAAACCTGCCGCAGCGGCCCGGTATCTAGCCCTGAGCCCAAACTGAGTATCTTCGTTGCGGATCAGGGCGAAGGAAGGCCTGCGTCAGGCATATCTGCAAAAGCATGTAACGCATGCCACTTCGGATAAATGCGTCGACTTCACCAGCAACTTTGGCAAGTTCGTGCGCGATGCAGTGCGTGGCAGGGCAGCTGGACCGGTCTTCGCGAGGTTCACTCTGGAATGAAACGGATGCCATTGAGAGTGCGTGCTTAGCTCTACAGGGAGAGCCCCTCTCAACGCTTAGTGGCGTCCCTGCGGATTGGATGTGGACGTATTCCTCGTTGTGAGATGAACCGTTCGGCTACTTCGGCGGCCAGGGCCCGTTGAGGAGCTTCTTTGCTTCTTCGACAATCAGCTGAGCGATTTGGTGTCGGTCAATGGTCCAAGATGGTGTCCAATCGTCCCACTCGCTCACTTGGCCGACAAGTGGTCTGAGTGATTCGGGATATGCGAGTTTGTCCCACCCCTCCCACCAGATGAGGCGACCCGCATAGTCGGGCTTTAGTTCCCCGTCTACCAGCGCCTGGCAGAGCCATCTGACCAAGTTCCAGCGTTTGGGCGTCGTCTTCGCGGGCGTCGGCGGCGCAATGTTCAACTCGTTTACGACTGCGTTGAATAGATCATGCGCGTCGCCCTCTTCCCGTCGCGTAAGACCGGCTAGGAGCGGCAGCGATGGCGAATCTACGCCATCCAACACAGCGTTGAGAGCTGTTGCAATCAACAGGTCGGCGCCCACAATTTCCTCGTATAGGGCTTCCCGGATGGCAAGCACGCGGAGATCGTTTGTATGCGTCATAGGACGAGTTTCGCAGAGGGCACGACTGCGTCGAAACATTCGTCAATGCGGACGCCTCCATGCTGGAGAATATCCCGTGTGGATAGAACGAAATTGGTCGAGTCGGCCTTCGCTGGCGCTTTCAAGTTGCGCGGGTTCCGGAAACGGGGCCGGAACTGGTTCCGAACGACATCAGCCGGCGAGTATCAGGTGGTTAACCTTCAGAAGTCCCCGTGGGGGAGCGGAGACTACTATCTGAACCTTGGTTGGGACCCATCGGTCCCTAGTGGGGAGTTCCGTTCAGAAAACTTCTGCCTCCTGAGCCTTCGAGCCGAAACAACTGACGTAATCCCGCCGATTGATTTTGCTCGACCTGATGGCTTGGTTGCACGAGACCTTCCGGGAACCATCCTGCTCGACGCCGAAATGGGTGGTCGCATCCCCGAGGATGCGTTCCTCAAACAGCTCACTGACGTTGTCATCAACCCGGTCGCAGATTTTATGGACAGTACCCCGTCTGTGGTCGATCTGGTTCCGCTGCTTTCTGCCAAGCCTCAGTTCGCTTTCGTTCCGGTGCGGGAAGAACTTAGCCGCCGAGGATATGAGCTGCCCCAGCGCTAGGACACGGCTGGATCCCATGGCAACCAGAAATCGTGGTCGTCCACAACTCGATTAACGGCGAGAGCCGTGGTGCCAAAGGCCTAGACCCTCAGCAGGGGCAGCGGCACGACGTAGTATTCCTTTGCTTTCCTGTTTGTCACGAAGGTGCGGCACCGGGACTGGGCTTCTTCTTCGGAATTGAACCGTAGTGCCTGGTTTTCTCTGGGGGTCCATTCGTCGCCGGGCCGGTTGGGATGCAGGTAGTAATAGAACGTCTGTCCCGTGTCCAGGCGCACGACTATGCCCCAAGCGGCGGGTTTACGCTTTCCCATTCCGGTCCTTTCGCTTGTTGTCTCTCAGCTTTTCCGGAGTGTGGTTCGTCCGCCGGCTGATGTAGCGGTCCATGCGTCGCCGGCGTTGTCGACGTGGATGAATGCTACTTGGTGACTGTAACCCAGAGCGTCGGCGACCAGCGGTGGCGGTGTGATCGTGAGGAGCTCATCGAGGGCGGTATTTCGGGCGCCACGCAAAGCAGGGCGCGTAGGTGGTTTGTTGCTCGTTCGGCCGTTTCGGCAGGATCAGGGGACCGGCGAATGGATTCATCTGATGAGATACGCAGAGAACTACTTTACATAATGTAGATTATCGGCGTTAAACTAACGGGAGTAGAAGGAGCTGCGAGAACTCCCGTGCATCAACGAATCCGACGTTTTCGGTCTGCTATGCCTCCGGGCTTCGCCGCCGCGAAATGACCATGCTGGACCTGGAAGATTTCGGCCCGAACCTGCACGTCGACGACTACGGCCCAACGAAATGCATTCCTGACGCGCTACGACAACTGGGCCACCCAAGCCCTGGAACGCGTCAGCGACCCCAATACCTTGACGTGATCTGCCGCTACGCCACGCCAGAGGCTCAGCCGCCGCCTACGCCCAGTATGTTGCCGCCGTCCGTGACCCTGAGTGGCGTCTCCTCGACCCTGCAGTTGATGACATCGACCAACCGCGAAAGGCCATCGACGACGGAGAGCCAACCCAGGCCGAAGTCCGTCCGTCGCGGCAACTTCAGCCGACTGCCGCTTGCCAATTGTGCGCATGTCGGTGCTGCCGCCCGCCGCCTCGAGCCCACGCAATGCACGCGTTGCCAAACCTTTAACCCTCAATGTTCGTTGACATTTAACATTAAAGGTCTAGACTCAAGTGACCGAGGTAAGGGGTGCTCCCGAACCAATCAGGAAGTCAAGCAAGGAGTCGATGGTCATGATAAATAGCACGGACGTCGTCCACGCTTGGCACAGAGCCGGGAACCTGACGCCGGTCGAGCGCCTCAACCTTTACGCAGAGGCGCTGACCGCTAGCGGTCCGATCGATACGTACCGACCTTTGGACGACGCACAGGAGGACAGGGCCATACTCGCCCTCTACCGCGTGGACCGCCGACACGCGACCATTGCTTCCCTCCATCAAGTGCCACCCCTCGCCCTCTCCGGGTATCACCAGTTGCTCCATGACCTGGCCCGAGTAGGCCTTGGCCCGGGCTGCGAAACCGCAACAAAATCCCCCGCTGAGGCCAGGGCGCCAGCTCAGGCGCCTACGTAGGCCGACAAATGCTTTCCCGTAAGCGTCGAGCGGTCAGCCACGAGGTCTGCTGGCGTTCCCGAGAAGACAATCTTGCCGCCGTCGTGCCCGGCACCAGGCCCGAGGTCGATAATCCAGTCGGCGTGAGCCATGACGGCCTGGTGGTGTTCGATCACTATGACCGACTTGCCTGATTCGACCAGGCGGTCCAGCATTCCAAGAAGGTTCTGGACATCGGCCAGGTGCAGGCCGGTGGTTGGCTCATCGAGGATGTAGGTGTCACCTTTGTCGGACATCTGGGTAGCGAGTTTGAGCCGCTGGCGTTCGCCGCCGGACAATGTGGTCAACGGCTGTCCCAGCGTCAGGTAGCCCAGTCCAACATCGGCCAGTCGGTCCAGGATCTTGTGGGCTGCAGGTGTGCGTGCCTCGCCTTCGTCAAAGAAGACCACGGCGTCGTTGACGGACATTGCAAGCACTTCTGCAATATTGCGTCCGCCGAGCCTGTACTCCAGAACGGACGCCTGAAAGCGCTTGCCGTCGCATTCTTCGCAAGTGGACTCCACAGTGGCCATGACGCCCAGGTCCGTGTAGATAACTCCGGCGCCATTGCACGTGGGGCAGGCGCCCTCGGAGTTGGAGCTGAACAGTGCCGGCTTGACTCCGTTGGACTTGGCGAATGCTTTCCGGATCGGCTCCAACAGTCCTGTGTAGGTGGCTGGGTTGCTCCTTCGGGAGCCACGGATGGCGCCCTGGTCGATCACCACCACACCGTCTCTGCTCGCCACTGAGCCGTGGATCAGCGAGCTCTTTCCCGATCCCGCCACACCGGTAAGGACGCATAGGACGCCCAGCGGAATGTCGACGTCGACGTCCTTCAGGTTGTTGGTTGACGCGCCGCGGACCTCAAGTTGGCCGGAGGCGGATCGCACGCTTTCCTTGATGCTGGCACGATCGTCCAAGTGGCGCCCCGTGATGGTGTCGCTCCCCCGCAGCGATTCCAAATCGCCTTCGAAGCAAACAGTGCCTCCGCCGGTTCCGGCGCCGGGGCCAAGGTCAACAACGTGATCGGCAATCGCGATCGTCTCGGGTTTGTGCTCCACGACAAGAACAGTGTTGCCTTTGTCGCGCAGTTGGAGCAGAAGCTGGTTCATGCGTTCGATGTCGTGTGGATGCAAGCCAATGGTGGGCTCATCGAACACGTACGTCACATCCGTCAGCGACGAACCGAGGTGGCGGATCATCTTGGTACGTTGGGCCTCTCCCCCGGACAAAGTCCCGGCCGGACGGTCGAGGGAGAGATAGCCCAGGCCGATCTCCGCGAAGGAGTCAAGCAGGTGCTGCAGTCCCTTGAGCAAGGGAGCCACGGATGGCTCCTCAAGGGTGCGGATCCAGGCAGCGAGATCGCTGATTTGCATGGTGCAAACGTCGGCAATGCTCTTGCCGTCGATCTTGGATGACCGGGCCTCAGGGCTGAGCCTGGTGCCCTCGCACTCCGGACAAGTGGTGAAGGTGATGGCACGCTCCACGAACGCCCGGATGTGGGGCTGGAGGGAATCCACGTCCTTGCTGAGCATCGATTTCTGGATCTTGGGGATGACGCCTTCGTAGGTGAGATTGATGCCCTCCACCTTGATCTTGGTCGGTTCCCGGTAGAGCAGATCGTGTAGTTCCTTCTTGGTGAACTTGGCGATCGGCTTGTCCATATTGAAGAAGCCGGAACCGCTGAAGATGCGGCCATACCAGCCGTCCATCGTGTAGCCGGGGATAGTCAGGGCGCCCTCGGCCAGTGACTTGGTGTCGTCGTAAAGGGCTGTGAGGTCGAAGTCGTTGACGGATCCCATGCCCTCACAGCGCGAGCACATGCCGCCCAGCCGGTTGAACGTCGCTTTCTCAGTCTTGGTTTTGCCCTCGCCGCGTTCCACGGTGATGGCCCCGCTGGCCTTCACGGTAGGAACGTTGAAGGAGTACGCGTTGGGTGACCCGATGTGAGGTTGTCCAAGCCGGCTGAAGAGGATGCGAAGCATTGCGTTGGCGTCGGTAGCCGTTCCAACAGTGGAGCGCGGGTTCGAGCCCATTCGCTCCTGGTCCACAATGATCGCAGTGGTAAGTCCTTCAAGCATGTCCACGTCAGGACGGGCCAGGGACGGCATGAAGCCTTGCACAAACGCACTGTAGGTCTCATTGATCATCCGCTGCGACTCTGCGGCGATGGTTCCGAAGACCAGCGAGCTCTTGCCTGAGCCTGAAACGCCAGTGAAGACCGTCAGCCTGCGCTTCGGGATCTCGATGCTGATGTCCTTCAAGTTGTTCTCGCGCGCTCCTTGAACCCGGATCAGATCGTGCGTGTCCGCAACGTGGGAGGCCGGAGACTGCGTGTCCGTGTTCGCGGCAATAGTCATGATTTCTCCATCTGTTAGGCGGCGCTGCCCAACAGTCCCCCGTCGGCGTCGCCTGGTTCTCATTGACCAACCTCGGTCAGTACGATCGATTCTGCCATTGTCTTCCCGGCTTTACTCACTAAGAATGAAGCATGCCGGTATACATGAGGTCCCTTGAAACCGCAGTTCCGCCAACCATCCTCGTCCAGCAGCAGGCTCGTGAAGTTTTTGCCTCCCAACCTGGCCTCACTCGGCTGGGAACGCGGCTGGTCACTACCTGTTTTGACTCAGCCGCCATAGACACCCGCTATACGGCCGTGGCGGAGCTCAGTCTTGACGCCCATCCAGAGAATCCCCAATTCTTCGACCTGGAAACGAACAGGGTCCTTAGCCCCAGCACCAAGGTGCGGAACGAGATATTCGCCACCGAAGCCACCAAGCTCTTTGTCGAAGCGGGAAAGGCCGCGGTCGCTTCGGCGTCCGGTATCCATTTGGACGACATCACGCATGTCATCACCGTCTCCTGCACAGGATTCTTCAATCCTGGCCCCGACTACAAGGTGGTCAGGGCCCTCGGACTCAACCCGGCCGTCCAGCGCTATCACCTGGGGTTCATGGGGTGCTACGCAGCTTTTCCGGCCCTCAAAGCTGCCAAACAGTTCTGCCTGGCCGATCCCGAGGCCGTGGTCCTGGTGATCTGTGTGGAACTCTGCTCTCTGCATGTCAGAACCTCCAACGATCCAGACACGATCATGGGTTCTGCCATTTTCGGCGATGGCGCTGCTGCCGCCGTGGTGACCGCCCGTGAACCGCACGGGCCGGAGCCCATCATCAGGCTGGACCATTTCGAAACTGTGCTGACACCTGTGGGCGAAGAAGCCATGGCCTGGAATATCGGCGACGAGGGTTTCGAAATGGTGTTGGGTTCGTATGTGCCCCACATTATTGAGGAACACATCACCGGGGCCCTTGAACCCCTGCTCGCCAAAGAGCCGGAACTGGCCGGACTCCCCTACCGGGATATCAGGCATTGGGCCATCCATCCGGGCGGCCGCAGCATCCTGGACAAAGTCGAGTCCAAGCTGGAACTGACGCAGGAACAGTTGGTTCCGGCACGGGAAACGCTCCGCGAATACGGCAATATGAGCAGCGCAACAGTGCTCTTTGTCCTCAAGTACATGCTGGGCCAAGCTGCAAGTGAACCTGAGGAGCGGATCTGCTCCATGGCGTTCGGCCCGGGGCTGACCGTGGAAACAGGACTCTTTACGCTGGTGTCACCGGACCTGTGAGTCCGTGGGGACCGCTTAGGAACAGGGACCTGCTGAGCGTTGAAGACATGGACCGGCCTGATTGTGACTTGCAACGACTCAACAAGACCTATGCCCGCTTTCCAGTAGTGAACAGGCTTCTGTCGGGGTGGCGCCGGACCTACCGGGTGCGGATCCGGCCTCTGCTGGCTGAAACGGGCACGGCAAGCTTGCTGGATATCGGCTGCGGGAGCGGGGATGTGGCCAGGAGTTTGGCGCGTTGGGCGCGGGCGGACGGCTTCTTCCTCGCGGTGACGGCGATCGACCCGGACGAGAGAGCCTACGCCTTCGCCGCCCGGGCACCAGCGATCGATGGGGTTACCTACCGCCGGGCGCACAGTTCGGAGCTGGTTTCGGAGGGACTCAGCTACGACGTCGTGATGTCCAACCACATTGTTCACCACTTGGAACCCGCCCAACTGAACGGCGTCCTGCGCGATTCGGAGTTGCTCTGCCGGGGAGTTGCCCTCCACAACGATCTGAAGCGCAGCAACGCCTCCTACGTTTTGTTCCTTGCCGGCTTCTGGCCCCTGGGCTTGGGTTCATATATTTGCGGTGACGGCCTGGTGTCCATCAAGCGCAGTTACACCCGAACAGAACTGGAAGCCGCTGTGCCATGGCCTTGGCGTGTGGAAAGGAATGGCCCCTGGCACCACCTCCTGGTCCATGATCATGAGCCCGCTACGTCTTTGCACCACCGGGGTGACGGTGCCTGACGTTGTCATTGTTGGCGCCGGTCCAGTGGGACTGTTCATGGGAGCATTGTTGCTGCAACGCGGCTGCTCCGTCCGTATCCTGGAGCGCCGGACTGCAAGAAGTATGCGTTCACGGGCCATCGGGATCCACCCTCCCGCTTTGGCGGCACTGGAGGACGCCGGTGTGGCCGCGCGGCTGATCTCGGAGGGTGTCCGGATCCGGCGTGGCGTTGCCTACAGCAAAGGGCAAAAGGTCGCGGAACTCCCGTTCACGGGTGACCCCGCCCATCCGTTCATCCTGGCAGTACCGCAGACAGTGACTGAGAGGATTCTTGAAGAGACGGTACGGACCTTCGATGCCGGGGCGATCGTCCGTGGAGCCGAGGTTCAGGAAATCGACGACGACGGTGGATCCGTCCGCGTTTTGGCCACGGGGCCGTCCGGGGGCCTCGAGTTCACGGCCCGTTTGGCGGTGGCGGCCGACGGTGCCCACTCAAGGGTCAGGCAAGGCCTTGATCCCGACGTCACGTCACGCGCCTATCCGGACAGCTATCTGATGGGCGACTTTGCGGATGGCACCGGACATGGCAATGACGCTGTGCTGTATCTGGAGACCGAGGGGATTGTGGAGTCGTTTCCTCTCCCCGGTGGTGTCCGTCGTTGGGTAGTGAGGCTCGGAGAGCCGGACCGGGGTTCGACGGCGGCCCGGTTGGCTGCCTTGGTTGGGGCCAGGACCGGTGAGGTCCTGAATCCGGGGACCAACACGATGCTGAGTGCCTTCGACGTCCAGGCCCGGTTGGTAAAGCGAATGGTGCATGGCAGGGTGATTCTTCTTGGTGATGCTGCCCACGAGATCAGTCCGATTGGCGGACAGGGCATGAATCTCGGGTGGCTGGACGCACAAGCCCTGGCGCCGATCATCGGAGCTTTCCTGGACGGAAACCATGTGGGGAGACAACTTCAGGAGTTCGAGAAATCCCGTCGCCTGGCAGCATCCAGGGCGTCACGGCAGGCGGGCTTGAACATGGCCTTGGGCAGGCCGCTGCAGCCTCTGGTTCTCTCGGCCAGGAATTCGCTGTTTGCCCGTACATTGCTGGTTCCCGGGGTCGCTGCCTTGGTGGAGCGGCGTTTTACGATGCGGTAGTTACCCGGGCGCTGTGTAATAGCAGTCGTATGTGTCCTGGCTGACGATGCGTCCCTCCCTCAGCTCGAAGACCGCTGTGCTCCGGGCGCGGATGGTGTCGCCACGATCCCAATGTGGAAGGTCGAGCAGCAGCGTGGCCGACCAGTTCATCTCGAGCACCACACGGTTGCCCTCGGTGGTGGTGCGGACAACCTCAAAGCGTTGATCGGCAACGATGTCCTTGCTTTGGTCGGCGCCGGCCAGGGTTTCAGCCAGGTTCCGTGTGGAACCCGACTTGGATAAAGCATGTGGCCACTCTGTGAGTTTGAAGTCCTCTGCCAGGTAAGGGCGAAGCTCGGCCGCTCCGCCTCCGGCCTCAACGGTTCGGACGAACCCAAGTACACAATCCAAAGGGGTGGAATCGCTCATCCGTCGAGCCTAGCCCAGGGGCAGGAACGCTTGTGGCGCTAGGCTCAAGACATGACCCTTCACCCTCATTCCGGGGCCGCGAGCCGTGCCACGGATTTCAATCCCCTCCAGATCCGGGATGCTGTCCGCCGACTTCTCGATCAGGAAGAATTGCCGTCCATTGTGCAGGCCGGCCACCCAGTACTGCGCCAGCTGGCTGCGCCCTACGACGGCCAACTGGACGATCTCGAGTTGGCTGCCTTTATTGATCGGATGCGCCAGGTAATGCATGACGCGCCGGGCGTGGGGCTGGCTGCTCCCCAGCTGGGTATACCCCTGCAGTTGGCTGTCCTGGAGGACAAGTATGAGGTTGATCCGGCGTCGGCGGCGGCCCGGCACAGGGAGCCACTCGAATTCTTCGCCATCATTAATCCGCGCTACCGTCCTTTAGGGACGGAAACGGCCGGTTTCTATGAGGGATGCCTCTCGGTCAGCGGCTATCAGGCCGTGGTGACCCGGCAGCGGAATGTCGAGCTCCGGTACACCACTCCGGCTGGAGCACCCGTAGAAGAGTGGTTCTCGGGATGGCAGGCCCGCATTGTGCAGCACGAAACCGATCACCTTCACGGAACCTTGTACCTGGACCGGGCCGAACTGCGATCGTTGGCCACGAACGCCGAGCATTCCGCTCGATGGGCTGGGCCCGACATTGACGAGGCGCGGAGGACCTTGGGTTTCCTCCCCTGATAAACCGTGAGAGCCGGACTGGCCGTCACTCCTTCGGTCGGTTCGACGCCGTCGGAAGGTACTTTGCCCACCAGGCAAGAATGTGTTGGAACCTCTGCTTGCGGTGGTGCGGGGTTCCGGAGCGGGACAGCTCGTGGTCCTCACCGGGGAAGACCAGGAGGGCAGTCTCTACTCCTTGGGCCTTGAGCTGTGAGTAGTAGCGCTGCCCTTGTTCCAGGGGGCAGCGAAGATCATTTTCGCTGTGGACCACCAAAGTTGGTGTGGTGACTGAACCGGCCACGGCCATGGGACTTTGGGCCACCATCTGTTCCAGGCTGCCGCCGGTGTACTCTCCTCCGAAGAACCAGCCGATATCAGCCGAACCCGCGAAGCTGACCGGGTCCAGGAAACCACGCTCGACGATCGCCCCCTTGAACCGGTGGTCGTGAGCAATGGTCCAGGCAGTCAGGTAGCCACCGTACGATCCACCCATGATCCCCACCCGGTCCTGATCCAAAGCATCAAAGGCCGTCACGGCGGCATCCAGGAAGGCAAGCACGTCCTGCATGTCTACTGTGCCCAAGCGTTCCTTGATGGCACGTCCGTGGGCTTGGCCGTAGCCGGAGGAGCCCCGTGGATTGCACATCACTACTGCGTACCCGGCTGCGGCATAGGCCTGTGCTTCATCGAAGTAGGCTCCGGTGTACTGGGAGAACGGTCCGCCGTGGATAGTCAGCAAGACAGGGTGCGGTCCCGGCCCGTCGGGCAGCACCAACCAACCCTGGACGGGGTGGCCGTCCGCGGAGTTTGCCTTGAATTCCAGAGGTTCGCTGACCCGTGAATTGTTCCGCAGCTCCGCTGAGAAGTCCGTCAACAGGCGGAGTTCCCCGCGGTCCAGTGAGGCCAGGTCGCCTGCCGTTGCGGCATCCGAATAGCTGACGGCGATCTCCCCGTTGGCGGCCACTGTTGCGCCAGTGACCACCCTGGCACCGTGCACGAGGGGTGTAATCGCACCATCAGCGGAAACGTCCAGAAGTTCAACGCTGCCTAGAGCTGTGTTAAGCACCAGCACGCTGGCCGGACCGCTCGGCTCAAGCGGCCCGGAGACGTCCAGATGCTCGATGTCGGTGAGGGCCGATGCCTCTCCCCCGTCGATAGGCATGACATGGAGGACACCGTTGCGGGCGACGAAGTCGGTGCCCGACGCGCCCAAATCCCGGGCAACGTAAAACAGCCAGCGTCCATCCGTGGAAAGGCGCACGTCGGTGACAGTTTGCAAGGGGCGGTTGGAAGGGCCGACGGGAACTGGCTCGCCGCCATGGACGTCGACCCTATACACAGAGGTGACAAGGTCGTCGTCGTGTCCGTCATGGAGCGCGGCCACGAAGTAAAGGTGGGCGCTGTCGGATGAAAAGCAGGGCGACTCATGGTCCGAACTGCCGAAGGTCAGCTGCCGGGCGACGGGAATGCCGATGCCTTTTCGGCCTGGCTGTTCGTGGGCGGCGCGGCCGCGCGGAACAACCGCAGGTTCGCCACCTAGTTCGGGGACCTCGACCACGAACAACTGCTGGTGCTGGTCACTCGTGTAGCCGACGCCGTTCATCCGATACTGGTTGGCGCTGATAAGGCGCGCATCCTCACTGCCGGGCGACACGCCGTCCACCGTGCCGTAGCGGCCGCGTTCCGGCACCCGGGCAGCAACGGCAAGCCTGTGGGAATCCGGTGCCCACACGAAACCGTTCACGCCGGAATGCTGATCAGTGATCTGTTGCGGCTCGCCGCCAGCTGCCTCCACGACGAAGACCTGGGCCTTGCCGTCGGGGTCGCTCCGGAGGAAAGCCAGGACAAGGCCGTCCGGCGAAAACGCTGGCGAGGTGTCCCTGAAGCCTCGCGTAATGCGGCGTGGCTGCTTGGTGGAATCCAAAGGAACGCTCCACAGCTGGCCGACGTAATTGTCAGCGTCAAAGTCCGGCCTAACGACGGATACCACAGCCTTGGTGCCATCGGGATGCATGGCCGGGGTGGACACGGAGTTCAGCAAAGTCAGTTGCTCGGGTTTCACCTTGGTGAGCCTAGCCCGGCCGCCGGTACAGCAGCATCTGACACTCCGCCCCACCGTAGGATTGAAGCCATGTTGTCCGACGCCGTCGCTGTCCTCCGCTGTCCTGTATGCCACACCGCGTTGTCCCTCAAGGAAGATCCTCGGCGTATTCTGGTGTGCGATGAAGGACATGTCTTTGATGCGGCCAGGCAGGGATACTTCAACCTGCTGACAGGTAAGGGCACTGCCTTCGAGGCTGATTCGGCCGAGATGGTGGCAGCACGACACCGCTTCCTCGCCGCCGGACACTACGACACCTTGTCAGCGGAAATCGCCCGGCTGGCCGCTGTCTCATTGCAGTCGCCCGGAGCGGTGGTGCTCGACGCCGGTACCGGCACGGGGCACTACCTGCGGGCGGTATTGGAAAAGTTCCCGGCGTCAGCTGTTGGATTGGACATTTCCAAGTTCGCCCTTCGAAGGGCTGCCCGGCTAAACCCGGAGGCCGCCAACATTGTCTGGGACATCTGGCGTCCACTGCCGATGGCAGAGAAGAGTGTGGACGCGGTGATGGTGGTGTTTGCTCCGCGAAACCCTGCTGAGTTCGCGCGTGTGCTTCGCCCTGGCGGAACCTTGATCGTGGTGACGCCACGGCCAGGCCACCTCGCGGAAATCGCTTCTCGGACGGGCATGCTCGCCATTGAAGAAGGCAAAGCCGAGCGCCTCGCTGACACCATGGGCAAGCACTTCGATTCGACCACCAGCGCGGAAATGGACTTTGCCCTGGAGCTGAGCGGACAAGAGGTGGCAGACCTCGCTTTCATGGGGCCGGCAGGTCATCACCTCAAGCCTGGGCAATTGGCCGGGGTTGCTGAGAACAGCGGGACCGTTGCCACCACTGCGAAGTTCCAGATCAGCGTGTTCAACGCCCCGCCCGCCACGTCCTGACGGCCTTGAAATCGCGTCCTGACGTGGGGCGGTGCGTCGGGCTAGGATGGAGGAACAGTGACTGTGATCCCGCTCGCGGGATCCGGGACCAAGGGGGAAACGATGTTTGAATGGCTCGGCGAGAACTGGTGGGCCCTCTGGCTCACGGTCTTCCTCGCGTTCGCAGTGGTGGAGATGCTCACTCTGGATCTCTTCTTCATCATGCTGGGCGGCGGTGCCCTGGCCGGACTGGTGGCCGACTTTGCCGGCGCCGATTTTTGGCTTCAAATCGTCATTTTCTGCGTGGTTTCCCTCCTGATGATCGCCTTCGTCCGGCCAGTTGCCCTGAAGCACCTGCACAAGGGACCCGAGGAACAGCGCTCCAACATAGACCGCCTGATAGGTCAGCCCGCTCTCGTCATCGAAGCCGTGAGCAGCACCAGCGGCCTGGTAAAAATCGGCGGCGACGTTTGGACCGCGCGAAGCACCGCGGGAGTCATCGACGCCGGTGCCACGGTCGAGGTCACCAAAATAGACGGCGCGACGGCGGTAGTTGCCTCGTCTGCCGACAACAGCCCGCACTAAGAAACACACCACAGGATTTCTGCGGTTGCCGGGTGGGCAGCCTGCCCGTGCAAGACCGCATCAAACCACGCAATTGGGGAACGAAGGAGATGTATGGACGGCTTAGGAGGAACAGCAGCAGCAATTGTGCTGATTGTTCTCGTCATTTTTGTCATCATCGTGCTGGTCCGCTCGGTAAGGATCATCCCGCAGGCACGTGCCGGCGTCGTTGAACGGCTCGGCAAGTACCAGCGCACGCTCAACCCGGGGCTTACCATCCTCATCCCGTTCGTAGACAGGCTCCTGCCGCTGCTCGACCTGCGCGAGCAGGTTGTGTCATTCCCGCCGCAACCGGTCATCACTGAAGACAACCTGGTGGTCTCCATCGACACCGTTGTGTACTTCCAGGTCACAGACCCCAGGGCTGCCACCTACGAAATTGCCAACTACATCCAGGCAGTGGAGCAGTTGACCACCACCACGCTTCGTAATGTGGTGGGTGGACTCAACCTCGAAGAGGCCCTGACCTCCCGTGACCAGATCAACGGCCAGCTGCGCGGCGTCCTCGACGAAGCGACTGGACGTTGGGGTATCCGCGTTTCCCGCGTGGAACTCAAGGCGATTGATCCGCCCCACTCCATCCAGGATTCCATGGAGAAGCAGATGCGAGCCGAACGCGATCGCCGTGCGGCGATCCTCACGGCTGAAGGTACCAAGCAATCGCAAATCCTGACAGCGGAAGGCCAGCGGCAGGCCGCCATCCTCGCCGCTGAAGGTGATGCCAAGGCTGCCATCCTTCGCGCTGACGGTGAAGCCCAAGCCATTCAGAAGGTCTTCGACGCCATCCACAAGGGCAACCCGGACCAGAAGCTCCTGGCCTACCAGTACTTGCAGACGCTTCCCAAGATCGCCGAGGGCAGCTCGAACAAACTGTGGATCATACCCAGCGAGATCGGTGAAGCGCTCAAGGGCATCGGCGGCGCCCTGGGAGGAAGCGATGGGGACTCCCCCGTCGCCGGGCTCTTCGCTGGCAAGGAGAATCCGAAGGTTTCGGATCCGGCCAGCCCAGCGGCGCACTCCAAGCCCGCCGAATAAGCAGCAAATCGAGCGCCAAGAGCGGTCAGCCACTGCGGCTGGCCGCTCTTGGCGTGCGGCCCTTTTGAGTACTGGACCCTGATCCGCGTATAATGGGATATTTGTCCGGCTGGTTCAGTGTGGATGGAACATAAAAGCTTGGCCAGGCGTTGCAATTAGTGATGCAAGGTGTGCAGAAGTAGTCCGCAAGGATCGTGAAAACGGCTTGCGGCTAGCGCGGAGTTTCTGCTCCGCGATCAGACAGAGGGAGTAATCATGAGCGATCGCAGCCTGCGGGGTATGCGTCTTGGCGCCCAAAGCATGGAAACCGAATCCGGCGTTGAACCGGCGCCGCGCCAGCGGGTCGAATACCGTTGCGAGGATGGCGAACAGGTTTTTGTCACCTTCTCCTCCGAAGCCGAGATCCCCCCTGTTTGGGTTTCCAAGACCGGTAAGGAAGCGCTGCTGGTTGATGGCGAGCGTCCAGTTGATGCGAACGAGAAAGCCGTCCGTACGCACTGGGACATGCTGCTGGAACGCCGCAGCCTTCCCGAGTTGGAGCAGATCCTTGAGGATCGTTTGAACATCCTGCGTGAGCGCCGTGGAGAGCGCCGCTCCGCATAGTTTCGAAGATCACACGCAGAAGGCCCGGCCCGGTTCCCGTGGGAACCGGACCGGGCCTTCGACGTTGACGAGGCTTACTTGGCTGTTGCGGGCGACTTGCGGGTGAGCTTGGCCCACCGGGCCGCGAGTCCCCATTTGGTGACGTTGATCATGGCTTCAACCACGATGTTGCCGCTCATCTTGGAGGCTCCGAGCTCGCGCTCCACGAACGTGATGGGGCGTTCCTCGATGCGGAGTCCGAGCTTGGCGACTCGCCAAGCGAGGTCCACCTGGAAGCCGTATCCAACCGACTCGACTTCATCGAGCTTGAGGGCCTCGAGGGTGCTGCGCCGGAATGCGCGGTACCCGCCGGTGACGTCCTTGATCTTCACGCCCAGCATGATGCGCGCATAGGTGCTGCCGATCCGCGAAATGGCCTGCCGGTAGAGCGGCCAGTTGACGACGCTGCCACCTGGCACCCATCGCGAACCCATGGCGAGATCAGCTCCGTCCTTGACTGCATCCAGGAGCAACGGCAACTGTTCCGGCTTGTGGGATCCGTCGGCGTCCATTTCCACCAGGATGTCGTATCCCGCGGCGAGGCCCCACTTGAAACCCGCGATGTAGGCGGCTCCGAGCCCTTCTTTGCCTTTTCGGTGCAACACGTGGACTTGGCTGTCCTTCGCTGCGATGTCGTCGGCAAGCCTTCCCGTGCCGTCAGGGCTGTTGTCGTCCACCACCAGAACATCGGACTCAGGCACCGCTGCGCGCAGCCGTCCCAGGGTCTTGGGGAGCGATTCGAGCTCGTTGTAGGTGGGAATGATCGTCAGGACACGCAAGAAGAGGCCTTTCCTTGATGGAGCGGTCAGTGAGCCGGAGCAGCCTGGCGGCTGGCGTTCTGGCGCAACTCTCCATTATAGGGCGAAGGCGGAGGCACCTTTCGCGGCTGTGGTGGCGGACACATGTGTTGGCGTACTGCGGGCAGGTCCATAGTCCCAGCACCAGTGGTGTCCGGTCATGAAGTCCCGAACCAACTGTTTTCCGGGTCGCCGTGGACCTGCCCGCTTCATTGCCACTACCAGGAACGTGTTCCGGCCGCAGCCAGACCATCAAGCCCCGGCAGTTGCGACTGCGTGATCATCCGTTGAGCCTCAATGCTACGGACTCAGTAAGGGGTGTCAACCGGCCCTTGACCTGCGGATCCATGCGTCGTCCCAGTTCAGGGGTCAGGGTGCCGGTGGAAAATAGTTGCCTACACGCGCAGTGATTCGTGGGCGAACAGTTCTTGTCCCTCTTTGACGGTCTGCAGGCAGCGGGGGTCCTCCCCTGTGTCAAGGGCCGGCAGCAGTGGTGTCCGGGCCCGGGGATCAGTGCTCCATGACTGGACCCGGCTGTCGGCCACCTGAACCATGAGCTCGTCCACTTCCCACACTGCAAAGCTGGCCGGGGCGCCGGGAACGAGCTGGCCCATCAGCGGATTCCGGTGTTTGCTCGCACGCCATCCTGCACGTGTGTGGCCCAGGAACGCCGCCCGCGCCGAGATTCGCTGACCGACGTTGCTGTGCTCCAAGCATGCCCGGACACTGGACCATGGGCGGAGCGGAGTGACGGGACTGTCACTGCCGAATGCGATAGGTACTCCACTGGCATAGAAAGCGGCAAGGGGATTCATCGCGTGGCTACGGTCGCCGAGCCTCTGCTCGTATAGACGTCCCGGACCACCCCAGGAGGCATCGAATCCAGGCTGTACGCTCACGGTGACGGAGTACTTCGCCAACCTGTCGATGGCTGACTGGTCAGCCATCTCGACGTGTTCAAGTCGGTGCCCTGCTGCGCGGACGCGCTGCTCCCCTACCTCTGCGGCTGCAGCGTCCAACGCATCCAGCACTGCACCTAGGCCGGCGTCGCCAATGACGTGGAAGCCGGCCTGCACGCCCAGCAGGGAGGTGGCCGCCAGATGCTTTGCGGCCTCATCCACGGAGAGGTACAAGCTGCCGCGTTGCCCGGGCGCGTCAGTGTAGTCGTCCAGCAAGGCTGCTGTCCGGGAACCAAGGGAACCGTCGATGTTGAGGTCCCCGGCCAAGCCCAGTACTCCGGCGCCCAAGCCGTCAAGGATGGCGCGGGCATGTTCTTCCGACGCTGCAAGCTCGCCCCAGTACGGGAGCACCTGCGGGCTTCCTGGTGCGTCGTTCCATGACATGGCCATGCGGAGATCGTCGGGACCGCAGATGTGGGGTGCCGACATCTCGGCCAATGCCACGTATCCGTTGGCTGCTGCCTCCTGCAAGGCCCGTTCCTGATAAACGCGCCTGTCGGCTTCCGGGAACTGCCTTGCCGCCAGCCGTGCAGCCGTATGTGCTGCGCGCACTACCCTCGCGGTGCCGGAGAATCCGTCCTTGCCGTCGAGACCTGCCGCTTCAACCAATGATGGGGAGACCAGCGCGGAATGAACGTCGATGCGCGAA
The DNA here is from genome assembly GCF_042786555.1 of Paenarthrobacter sp. NPDC056912. NCBI lineage: Bacteria > Bacillati > Actinomycetota > Actinomycetes > Micrococcales > Micrococcaceae > Paenarthrobacter > Paenarthrobacter sp. NPDC056912. The sequence goes on along the minus strand of NZ_JBHUCD010000003.1, from coordinate 53,793 downwards.
AGGTACACCTGCCGGCCGCCCGCAGCGCGGTCTATCTCCGCAAGAGTTGGGAGGGCGGGATCGTGCCACGTCGTCTCATCCCAGCCGTGGCCAAGAATGGTGCCGGACCCGCCGATGTTGGCGACGGCATCCAGCAGTTCCCGAGCGGACTTTATCCCGCCGAGTTGCAGGCCGGCCAGGGCGAGGCCCGTCTCAGTGAGGTGAACATGCGAGTCCACGAAACCCGGCGCCAAGAGGGCACCGCGAAGGTCGATGATGTCCATGGATGAATCCGCGATGGAGCTTGCTGCCTGCTCTGAGCCCACCCACGCTACGGTATCGCCGTCAACCACCATGGCGGTCGCGAAGGGGTCCGCAGCTGTGTAGATCGAACCGTTGCGGTACATGGTGACCTTGCGGCGGTTGTCGTCCTGCTGTTGGCCGGCAGGCATGCCTGGCTGGTTCATGCGTTGTGCTCCTTGAGCGTTGAAACAGTCAATGACTCTAATCGGGCTGGTGTCAGCTCACCGTGGAGTACGCCACGACGCCACGGCGGACCAAATCAATGGAATCGCGGCAGATCCGCGCCAAGCGGGGGTCCAGCTGCGGGATCTTGGCCAGCTGGTCCAGGAGGTCCACCACTTGCTTGGCCCAGCGGACAAAGTCGCCGGCAGCGAGGTCGGTACCGTTGAGCACCTCCTGGAGATGGCGCCCCTTGGCCCACTTGAACATGGGCCACATGAGTCCAAGTTCCGGTTCGCCGGTCAAGGGCAACCGGTGATGTTCCTCCGTGTCCTCCAACTGGGACCATTCTCGGATCACGACGTCCACTGCGGACTCCAGGGACACTGATGGCATCTTGGGGCGCAGGCCGCGGTCCTCGCGCTTGGCTTGGTACACCAATGTGCTGGCAAAGGACGCGAGTTCGGCGGCGTCGAGGTCATTGATGGCGCCGCGGCGGACGGCCTGCGAAATGAGGAGGTCCTTTTCACCGTAGATCCGACGAAGCCTCTGCCCGTCGGTGCTGATGGTGACGTGGCCGGCGTCGTTCGTTTCCAGGTAACCGTACGCTGACAGGACGTCGCAGACACGGTCGAAGGTCTTGGCGATGGTATTGGTCCTGCCTTGGATCTGGCGGACCAGGCCGTCGGTCTCCTTACGCAGCTTCCACCAGCGCTCTGACCACCGCGCATGATCCTCCCGCTCGCTGCAGCCGTGACATGGATGGGATCGGAGCGCCCTGCGGAGGTCGGCGATCTTCTGTTCTTGGTCCGGCAGGCGTGCACCAAGCCCGAAGTCTTCATGCCTGCTGTTTCGCCGGCTCTGCGGTGCGTCCTCACTGATGGCGTGGCGCATCGAGGCGGCAAGGTCGCGGCGTGACTTAGGCACTTTCGCGTTGAATGCTTTGGGTATCCTGATCCTTGTCACCGGGGAAACAGGGCCATCGAGGTCGTGGACGCCAATGCGGCGAAGCTGGTTGTCTGACGTCAGCACCGACGGCCGGGGCTCCCGGGCATTGGGATCGACGTCGAGGACCACGGCGTGACCGGCCAAGCGGCCACCGTGAATACTGATGATGTCGCCAGGGATGAGCCGCGTCAGGGAATCGGCGACGCGGGTTTTCCGTGCGCGTTGGTGGTCCCTGGCCGCGAAGTTCTCGGCATCGGACAGTTCGCGCCGCAGTTTCGCATATTCGGTGAAGTCGCCAAGATGGCATTCCATCGATTTTGCATAACCGGCCAGCGACTCTTCGCGGCCGCGGACCTGACGCGCAAGGCCAACTACCGAGCGGTCCGCCTGGAACTGCGCGAAGGATGATTCCAGGATTTCACGAGCCCGAACCCGGCCAAACTGGGCAATGAGATTGATGCTCATGTTGTAGGTCGGCCTGAAGCTGGAATTCAGCGGATAGGTGCGCCTCGAAGCCAAGCCGGCCACCGCGGCCGGATCCGTGCCCGGTTGCCACAGAACAACAGCATGGCCTTCGACGTCGATTCCTCGGCGTCCGGCCCGTCCGGTGAGCTGCGTGTACTCCCCCGCCGTGATGTTGACGTGGGCTTCACCGTTAAATTTCTCGAGTTTTTCCAGGACCACGCAGCGTGCCGGCATGTTGACGCCGAGAGCCAATGTCTCGGTGGCGAAGACGGCCTTGACCAAGCCATCGGCAAACAGCTTTTCCACCACTTCCTTGAAGGTGGGAAGCATGCCGGCATGATGGGCGGCAAAACCCCTGAGAAGCCCGTCGCGCCAACTCCAGAACCCCAGGACATCGAGGTCGTCAGCGGGAATCTCGTGGCTGGCCTCATCAACCCGCTGGGCAATGATTTGCTGTTCCCGCTCCGTTGTCAGCCACAGGCCGGAGGCTGCACACTGCGCTACCGCTGCGTCACAGCCTGCACGCGAGAAGATAAACGTGATGGCCGGCAGGAGGTCCTGGCGCCTGAGGCTTTCGATGACCTGCGGCCGGCTGGCCTTCCTGACAGGGCTGCGTTGCTCGGACTGCTGCCGCTCATCACGGTAGCGGTCCTGACGCCGGCGACTTCGTCCGCCGTGGCCGAAGCGTCCGCTGAGGTTCATGCGGCTTTCCGATCGGGCCATGGCAAGCAAGTCCGGATTCACTTCGAACTCGGGCCCGGCTACAACCTGCCGGACCTTTGCGGAGGAAGACCTTTTGGCTGAAACCTGGCGAGCCGAGGCTGCCGGTTCTTCAGGAACCTCCTCCGACTCAGAAAGGTCCGGCGCTTCGGAATCCAGCGCATCATCAACGGATCCGGGAGCGATCTCGTCAAAGGTTGTGTCGCCGGCGAAGAGGTCCACTATTTCCCGACCCACCATGACGTGCTGCCACAGCGGGACTGGACGGTGTTCGGAAACGATGACATCGGTATCGCCGCGAACGGTGTCCAGCCAGGCCCCGAACTCTTCAGCGTTGGAAACCGTGGCGCTCAGGGATGCCACTTGAACTTCGCTCGGCAAGTGGATAATGACTTCTTCCCAGACAGCGCCACGGAAACGGTCAGCCAGGTAATGGACCTCGTCCATGACCACAAAACCGAGGTCACCCAAGGTTTCCGAGTCGGCATACAGCATGTTCCGGAGTACTTCGGTGGTCATCACCACCACGGGGGCATCACCGTTGATGGTGGTGTCGCCCGTCAGCAAACCCACGTTTTCGGCACCGTACTTGGCCGAGAGCTCAGAGAATTTCTGGTTGCTTAGCGCCTTGATAGGGGTGGTGTAGAAAGCCTTGAGCCCGCGCTGCAGGGCCAGATAGATGGCAAATTCGCCAACTATCGTCTTTCCTGCTCCTGTAGGGGCTGCAACGAGAACGCCCCGGCCCTCCTGGAGGGACCGGCACGCCTCCCGTTGGAAATCGTCCAGTTCAAAGTCCAGGGAGAGGGCAAAAGCACCTAGGTAGGTCTTAGCCTCTGCTGCCCTGTGGGCTGCCGCCTGATAGCGGTCTGAAGGTGAAGGAGACCCGGAAAGGAAGGACATGCCTCAAGCCTAGTGGCCAGAGCTCTAGAGATTCTCCAGATCCGACGCCGACGTGGCGATATCAGCCGTGGCCTCGGTCTCAGCCGCACGCTTGATGGCCCGGCGTTCGCGGCGCCGGTCATTCCAGAGGCAGACGCCGATTGCTGCGAAGAACAGCAGGAGCATCGGTGCCGCCAGATAGAACATGCTCATGGCGTCAGCGCCGGGAGCGGCCATTGCAGCGAAAAGGCACACCAGGAAGATGGTAATGCGCCAACTCTTGACCAGTTGCTTTCCCTTGACAATCCCGGCCAGGTTGAGTCCCACCAGGACAACGGGAACCAGGAATGCGATGCCGAAGGCAAGCAGGAGCCTCAGTACGAAGGCCAGATAAATCTCGGCGCTGATGAAGTTTGACCCGCCAATGGGCGTGAAGTCCGTGAGGACCCGTACAGCGTTCGGCAGGACGAGCCACGCAAGCAGGACGCCACCGATGAACAAGGGCACTGCTGCCGCCACGAAGGAAAGCGCCAGCCGGCGTTCCTTCTTGTGGAGCCCGGGAACAATGAAGGCCCACAACTGGTAGATCCATACCGGGCTTGCAAGGATGACCCCGAGAAAGACGGAAACCTGCACCATGAGGTCGAACGAGCTGGCGACACCGTCAAAGTTAAGAGTGGCGGCACGCCCCTCTTTTTCGTTGAGGTCCTTGATCGGCTTGATCAAGGCCTCCAAGAGGGGCTGGTAGACAAGGAAGCCCACCACAGTTCCAAGGATGATGCCGATGGCAGCCTTGAAGAGCCGGTTCTTCAGCTCCTTGAGGTGGTCAAGCAGCGCCATCCGGGCTTCGGGGTTTGCCTTGCGCCCCTTCGTTTCTACCACTTCTTTTTAGACGCGGTTTGAGGGCGGAACGTCAGTCTCGCCGTTGTTCTTGGCCTTGACGTCCGGGTGATCCACGACCCTGCCTTCAACGGCGTCGGAAGGTTCCTGGGAGTCCTTCGTTTCCGAAGAACCGTCCTTCTTCATTTCCCGGACTTCAGACTTGAAAATGCGCATCGACTGCCCAATGCTGCGCGCCATTGACGGCAGCTTCGGTGCCGCGAAAAGCACCAGAGCGAGGACGATGATGATGATGAGATGCCAGCCTTCGAGCCTCATGTGTGGAGGTCCTTTCCTTTTGGATACATCCTACGTCTATCTGAATTCTATGTCGTGCAGGGATTGGGGCTGACCCCGCTCGGCTTTGCGCTGAACGCGCTTCTGGCGACGAACTTCCTGGCGGAAGGCTTTGGCCGTCAGGTAATCATGACGCATCTCTTCCGGGGAGGCAAAAATTGCGGACCCCGGTTCAGGCCGGGCTTCCGCCGTTTCAACATCGGAGGTTTCTGGGGGCGGCGAAATGTTGCTGAACCGTTTACCCGCTTCAGCCAAATCATGAACAGTTGCCATGAATTTTCTGAACAAGCGATATCCCAGGGTCACGTAAAGGAGCAGGGACAGGGCTACGAGCGCGATCCACAGGAGGACCCAAAACCACCAAGGCATCTGAGTAGTCTAGCCAGCCGTCGTGTCGGAAGGAGATTTGTACTGCGCCAGTGCCGCGTCGAGCCATGCGTCGGTTTCGTGGCGCAGTGTCTCCGGGTGCAAGATCCGAACCGAGCCGCCGTGCTGGGACACGAACATGGGCAGCCACCCGGCGTTGCCGAAACGCACCTCGGCGAGAAGCCCGCCGTCGTGCAGTTCCGCCGTGCGTTCGGCGTAGTAATCATCGGCCAGCCCGGCACCCTGGCGCGTCAGCTGCAGGACCACCAGGACGTCGTCGTCACTGGGGGTGAACAGGCGGGCCGGGAAGTCCTGTTCAGGCGTTGCCATACCCGAGGCCGGACGGCCATTGGGCTTCAAGGAGTCCACTCTGTCCAGCCGGAAATTCCGGATTCCTGCCTTGCTGTGGCAGTAGGCCTCGAAGTACCACGTGTTGTCCAGGGAATAAAGGCGTAAGGGGTCGACGTCGCGCTCTGTCACCTCGTCACGTTGCAACGACAGATACCTGAGCTGGAGCTGGTGGCCGTCCCGGATGGCTTGGGTGATGGCAGCGAAGGACTCTGATTGCTCCGGCGCCACCGACTGTCCCGAGACGGAGCCGGCCAGCCTGCCAGCCTGCCCTGCTGCACCAGTCAACTTGATCGTCACCGAATCGAGTGCGCTCCCGGGCTCATCCTCGGACATGCCCGCCAGCGCCGGCAGATCACCCAGCATTGCCAAACCAGTCAGCAACGCGGCGGCCTCGTCCTCGTTGAAGCGCACCGGACGGTTCAGGTCCAAGTGCTCGGAAATGTATACATGGTCGTTTTCCCACTGGATGTCCAGGAGGTCGTCCGGGTATCCCCCGGGAAGTCCTGAACAGATCAGGATTTTGAGGTCGTCTATGAGTTCTTTGCGGCTGATGCCGAAGCGACTGGCGACTTCCTGGACATGGAGCCCCTGGTGGTGGACCAGGAACGGGACGAGTTGCAGCATCCTCGCCAATTGATCCTCCGAGGTACGCTTCCGAGCGCGGGGCGCACGGCCGGCCTCCGGGAATTCCACCGGAATGGCGGCAGTAGCGGAAAAATCCGTGGCGCCCTGGAGTCGGCGGACGACGGCGGTGCGAAGTTCAGCAGGCTCGCGCACTTTGACATGGGGGCCATAGGACGCCAGCTCCTCGGCGAGCTGCTCCGGATCACGGAAGTCCACCACGACGTGGTCCCGGCCACTCCGGGAAGGGAGTTGCTCATGGGGCGCGGCCCGCTTGCGCAGGGCCAGCAACCGGCCGGCATCGACTTCCAGCGTGGCCCGCTGCAAGGGCAGCTCGTCCAGGGAATCGAGCTCCGCGCGGGCATCAAAGCCTGCGGGCGGTTCGAAGGAACTGCCGGGAACCACCGTGACTGCTGAGGTCATCCGGGAGAGGCGGAAGAGCCTCTTGGCTGCCCTCCCCCGGTCAAAGCCGACGAGGTACCACTGTCCGAAGCGGCTGCCCAAACCCCAGGGCTCCACCTCCCTGATTTCTTCGCGTCCGGTACTGACCGCAAGGTAGCCGAAGAGGACGGGATGCCGGCCATGCATGGCCGCTACGACGTCGTCGAAGGCCTGTCCTGCGGGCTTGATACGCGGCTGGACTCCCGCGGGGAGGTCGACGTCGGTGAATCCCCCCGCAGCCTGCAGTTTGCGAACTGCATTGGCGGCCGCCGTTCCCAGCGCGGCGCGCTCCCACAGCTGGGCAGCGAGCAGGAGAACGGTGCACTCGGCCGACGTCAAGCTGACTTCCGGGAGCCTGTTGGAATCTTTACCGATGCGATAGCGCGTTGACGCGGGGTCGTCGGCACCGAAACTGCGCGGATCCGTAAGCGTCTCGATCTCAAAGCCGAACTGCTTCAAATCCACCTTGTCGCGTTCGAACATGCGGCCGAACGCGACGTCATTGTCCGCGGTGTCGTGGTAGACCTTCTCGCGGAGGACAGCACGTGGGAGGCCGACTTTGGTGTTGAGCAAAGCCAGGAGGAGGTTCAGGAGACGTTCAGTGCGGGATGCGGACACGCTTGCTACGTTACTAAAGACCGGCCGGAAAGCAGCAAGGCGCGTCACCGTCCGGCAAAACCGGATAGTGACACGCCTTGCATTGAGGCTTGAGTCCTAGCGGACGGCTACGAGGTCCACCACGAAGATCAGGGCCTCGTTGGGCTTGATGGCTCCACCCGCTCCACGCGAGCCGTAGGCAAGCTCGGAGGGGATCTCCAGGCGGCGGCGTCCGCCGACCTTCATGCCGAGCAAGCCCTGGTCCCAGCCCTGGATGACCTGGCCAACGCCGACGCGGAAGTCCAGCGGAGCTCCACGGCCCCAGGAAGCGTCGAATTCTTCGCCGGTGGACCAGGCAACGCCCACATAGTGGGTGGATACGGTGTCGCCGGCCTTGGCCTCGGCGCCCGATCCTTCGATGAGGTCCGTGATCACGAGATCCGTGGGGACATCGCCTTCCGGGAAGTCGATTTCGGGCTTGGTACGGTCGAAGTCACGCTGACCAAAGGACATGGTTGCTCCTAAGTGTTGGGGACAAGGGTGTCAGGAACCAGCTTAAGCCAGTGCCTTGCTGTCTTGCAGAAATTGGTGATGACTTACTTGACGCCGAGAATGTCAACGACGAAAACGAGATCGCCCTTGGCTTCGCCTTGGCCGGCTGCGCCGTAGGCGAGATCCTGCGGAATCACCAAGAGGACGCGGGAGCCAACAGTTTTGCCTTCCAGGCCCTGGGTCCAGCCCTTGATGACGCCGGACAGTGCGAAGCTGGCCGTCTGGCCGCGGTCGAAGCTGGAATCGAACTTGGTTCCGCCTACAAGGTTGACGCCGACGTAGTTGACCGTGAGGGTGTCAGTTGCCTTCACAGCGGCACCCGATCCCTTGATCAGGTCCTGGGCGATGAGCTCCTTGGGAGCCGTGGCGCCTTCAACGGAGATCTGCGGGATGCCCTTGTCGTCATCCTTCACCGTGGGGAGTCCGGCCGGAGGGGTCACGGTCTCGCCTTCCGGCTTTTCCAGGACCGGGGCAGGGTCCTTGGCGGAAATCAACTTGAAGACGACCAACTGTGTGGAGGCAGGGGTGGAGCCGCTGGCGTTGCCCGGCGCGGCAAAAGCTACATGCGAGCCGATCTTGGCTCCGACGATGGCGTTGTAGATCACGGCGTTGCCGGTTTTCAGCTCATCGGTCAATTCGATGGGCTGCGGGCCGTTCGTGTAGGCATCCTCTACGGTCTTGCCGTCATTGCCGTCCACGGCCAGGTACACCAGCTCGGCGGTTTGACCGGCCTTCACGCGTGCACCGTCGCCCTCGCTGACCACCTTGACGGTGGGCTCGGTTACTGTGAGCGGCTTGGAGAATTCAAGGCCGGGTGCTTTGTCGTCGCCGTTGTCCGTCACCTTGACGGAGTCGAGCTTGGACACGTCTCCGGATGACTGGCTGGTGGGCTCGGCGGCCGGAGTGCTGCTTCCGCCGCACGCGGTAATAAGCAGCAGGGCAGGAAGAAGGATCGCTAGGAGTCGGCGCACAAAAAAGACACTTTCGTCGGGGCAAAGGACACTCGGAAAGACGCGTCGCGCATCCAAGCAGGTTGTCTCTCGGGAAGAGACCACTATCCAGAATAGCCCGTGAAGCTGGGAGTCAGCTCATAGAATCCAGGAGCGCATCCACACGCTCGTCCACGCTGCGGAAGGGATCCTTGCACAGAATCGTCTGGTGCGCGCGGTCGTTGAGCTTCAGGTGGACCCAGTCCACCGTGTAGTCGCGTCCAAGTTCCTGGGCCCGCCGCACGAAGTCTCCGCGCAACTTTGCCCGGGTGGTCTGGGGAGGTGCGTCCACGGCATCCTTGACCTCGGTCTCGGTGACGAGCCTGCGTGCCGCTCCCCTTGCCTGCAGCAGGAAGAAGATGCCCCGCTGGCGGGAAATGTCATGGTAAGTGAGGTCAAGCTGGGCGATCCGGGGAGAATCGAGGCTGAGATCATGCCTGCGCATGTAGCCGTCCATGAGCTTCTTCTTGATGGCCCAGTCCACCTCGGTGTCGATAGTAGAAGTGTCACCACTCTCTATGGCATCCAAGGTCCGCTGCCACAAATCCAGAATGAGCGGTACGTGGGCGTTGTGGGCACCATTCGCCGCGACAAACTCGGTAACCTTGGAGAGGTACTCCCGCTGGATATCCAGCGCCGTGAGCTGCCTGCCATTGGCGAGCCTGACCAAAGCGCGCCCCGTAAGGTCATGGGAGATTTCACGAATGCTGCGGATGGGATTCTCCATCCGCATGTCCCGCATGATCACTCCGGCCTCGATCATCCGGAGAATGAGGTCCACAGTGCCCACTTTGAGCAGCGCCGACGTCTCAGACATGTTGGAGTCGCCCACGATGACGTGGAGCCGACGGTAGAACTCAGCGTCCGCATGAGGCTCATCGCGGGTATTGATGATGGGCCGGGACCTCGTGGTGGCCGAGGACACGCCCTCCCAGATGTGGTCGGCACGCTGCGAGAATGCAAACGTGGCGCCATGGGGAGTTTTCAGGACCTTGCCCGCCCCGGCGATCAACTGGCGCGTGACCAGGAAAGGGATCAGGATCTCCGCCAGGCGGGAAAATTCCCCCCGCCGCGGAATGAGGTAATTTTCGTGGCTGCCATAGGAGTTGCCGGCGGAGTCGGTGTTGTTCTTGAACAGGTAGACCGTTCCGTTGAACCCCTCTGCGGCGAGCCTGGCCTGGGCTTCGTCGACGAGGTCGTCGAGGATGAGTTCTCCGGCCCTGTCGTGGGCAATGAGCTGAGCGAGGTCGTCACACTCTGCAGTGGCGTACTCGGGGTGTGAGCCCACATCGAGGTAGAGCCTGGAGCCGTTCGTCAGGAACACGTTGGAGGATCTGCCCCAACTCACCACCTTGCGGAAGAGATAGCGCGCTACTTCCTCTGGGGCCAGTGGACGCGAATCCGGACTGGAATAGGAAATCCCGAACTCGGTTTCAATGCCAAATATCCGCTTGTCCATCTCAAGCCTCCTCTGTGAGCAGCAGGATAAGGTCCTCGGGCAACAGCCGCCGGAACGCCCTGCGCGATCCGCGGTGACTCTCCGAAGCCCGGTACAAGACAGCCGCTTCGACGGCGGTGGCCGGAAGTGCTTCCGCTTCCTTGTCCGCAGCCAAGGCGCGCAGTGCCAAACGCAGGGCCCCGGCAAGGTTGAGTTCGGGCTCCCAACCCCCGCTCACGACGTCGGAAATTTGCTCAGCGACGCCGCCCATGACGACGAAGCCGTTCTCATCCGCGATCGAGCCGTCGAATGTCAGCCGGTACAGGTGGTCCTGGTCCTGAGCCAAACCCACCTCAGCGACAGCCAGCTCAACCTCGAACGGCTTCTGCTCAGCTGTGAAGACCGCTCCGAGGCTCTGAGCATAGACGCTGGCCAACCCGCGGGCAGTGACGTCTTCACGGTCATACGAGTAGCCGCGCACATCGGCGTACCGGACCCCGGCCTGCCTGAGGCTTTCAAACTCGTTGTACTTGCCCACGGCGGCGAATGCGATTTTGTCGTAGATCTCACCGATTTTATGCAGTGAAGGCGACGGGTTTTCTGCGATTAACACGATCCCGTCAGCGCAGCTGATGACCACCACTGACCGCCCCCTGGCGATGCCTTTCCGTGCGAAGTCCGCACGGTCCTTCATCAGTTGCTCAGGTGAAACGTAGAACTGCTGTGTCATATCAGGCCTCCCGTCCGGCGATGGCCCGCGATTCCACAATTGCGCTGGCTATGGCTGCAAGGTCCCGGTCCGGAACGCGCCGGTTTCCGGCTCGGTTGACGGTGTACACCACCGGCCACAGTTGGCGGACAGGGTCCGGGCCTCCGGTGGCGGAATCGTCATCAGCAGCATCGTAGAGTGCCTCGACTGCCACTGCTACTGCGTCTTCTTCCTGGAGGTTGGGACGCCACAATTTCTTCAAGGCCCCCCGCGCGAACACCGAACCCGAACCAACCGAGTGGTGCTCCTGCTCCTCGTAACGGCCACCTGTTATGTCGTAGGAAAACAACCGTCCAACGCCGGATACTTGGTCAAACCCGGCAAACAAGGGGATGACGGCCATACCCTGCATGGCCATGGGCAGGTTGCCGCGGATCATGGCGCCCAAACGGTTCGCTTTGCCAACAAGGCTAAGCAGCGTGCCCTCGATCTTCTCGTAGTGCTCCAGCTCCACCTGGAAAAGCCGCGTGATGTCAATGGCCAGGCCTGCCGTACCTGCGATGCCCAGCACAGAGTACTCGTCGGCCGGGAAGACCTTCTCAATGTGCCGGCTTGCAATGACATTGCCCATGGTGGCACGGCGGTCCCCCGCCATGAGGACGCCTCCCGCGTACGTCAGCGCGACGATGGTGGTGGCGTGCGGCGAGGCCGGCACCGTGCCGGCGGGTAACGATTGACTAAACGGAAGGAGTTCGGGACGCGAGCGTTGGAGATGCTCCGTGAATGAAGACGTTGCCTGGGTGGCCAGGGGGCCGGCTGATGGGTCCTGCATTGCTGCACTCCTTCGACTCTGCATTCCGATGCCCGGCGGCCTCACGCCGTCCGGGCAGTACGTTCCTTGGTGGGGCCGCTTACTGTCCGCCCTTTTGGACGAAGGCCCTGACGAACTCTTCGGCGTTGGATTCCAAGACGCCGTCAATCTCGTCAAGGAGATCGTCCACGCCCTGGGTTGCTTCCGAGGCCTGCGCTTCGGGTGCCGCGGGCGGTGCCTCCGGTACGTCTACCTCGGTCTCGGACTCCCGCGACTGTGGTTGCTGTTGCTCCTGAGCTGCCATTTTCTTTCTCCCTACTGTCAGTCCCCTGATGATGGAGACTTCCTAACTGCCATATTGCCACGCTGCGGGCTGCTGCGTGCGGCATTCGCGAGGCTTGAATCTTGCTGTGACGGGCACGCCTCAGTTCTTGGCAGGAGGAGGGTTCTGGCCCATCAATTCCGCAAGGAATGAGCCCGCCTCCTGGTGGCGGTCGAAGAGTGCGCCCGTCAGCGCCTGCGTGCCGCGCAGGGGTTCCCGGGTGGGAACGCGCTGAAGTTTGCCTAGCCCCGGGACGTCGAAAATCACCGAATCCCAGCTAGCCCCTACGACGTCCTTGCCGAACCTGGAAACACACCTGCCGCGGAAGTACGCGCGCGTGTCCGACGGCGGTTCCCCCACCGCGCGGGCGATGTCGGCGTCGTCGACGATCCGTGTCATGCGATCCCGGGACAAAAGCCTGTAGTAGAGGCCCTTTTCGGGACGGATATCGGACCATTGGAGGTCCACCAGACCGAGCCGGGCGTCGTTCCATGACAGGTTGTCGCGGTTTCGGTAACCATCCAGCAGGGACTTCTTGGCAACCCACTCGACCGATGAGGCAGCGGCGCCAAGGTCGCTGCCCAGCGTTGCCAAGGTAGCCTCCCAGCGTGCCAGGACCTCATGGGTGTGTCCGTCACCTGTGACGGAGTCCGCCACGCCGGTTTCCTGGGCCAGCTTGGCGGCCGACTCGTAGTACATCCACTGGAGGTCCAGCGCCGTCACGCGTCGGCCGTCAAGGAGCCGGACAGTGGCGGTGAGCGTGGTGTCGTGGCTGACGGCCTGGAGCGCCTGAACGGGTTCGTGGACCTCGATCCGCGGAGCCTGCCCGGCCTCGATCAGGCTCAGGACCATGGCGGTGGTGCCGAACTTCAGGTAGTTGGAGGCTTGGCTGAGGTTGGCGTCCCCGATGATGACATGGAGGCGGCGATACTTGTCCGCGGTAGCATGCGGCTCGTCCCTCGTGTTGATGATGGGGCGTCGGATGGTGGTTTCCAAACCGACCTCGGCCTCAAAGAAGTCGGCCCGCTGGCTGATCTGGTAACCGGCGGTGGAACTGTCCTGGCCCAAGCCCACCCGTCCGGCACCGCACATGATCTGCCGGGAGACAAAGAACGGGGTCAGGCCACGGATGATGTCACCGAAGGGCACCGAGCGTGGCATGAGGTAGTTCTCGTGCGAGCCGTAGGACACCGATTTGTTGTCCGTGTTGTTCTTGTAAAGATTGATCGCAGGAAGGCTGCTGTCAGCTGCGACTTTCCGGACCGTGGCAAGGGCAACCAAGTCACCGGCGGCGTCCCAGGCAACGGCGTCCCGGGGGTTGGTGACCTCCGGGCTGGAATACTCCGGATGCGCGTGGTCCACATAAAGGCGTGCACCGTTGCCCAGGACCATGTTCATCAGAAGCGAGCCGGACTCGTCCGCGCCATCGAGTTCCAACTCCTGGCGACCATACGCCAACGCGACAGCTTCGGCGTCGAGCACTGGTGGTTGGTCCGTGAGCTGGCTGGGATCCGCCGATGCCCTGTCCACTGTCCAACCGCGGGCATCGTGCAGCGGTTCCTCGTCCGTGTAGTCCCACCGCGTCTCAGCACCGCCGGCCGCCCGCTGCCGGGTCACCGTGGCATAGGCCTGGATGATCCGCGCAGACATCATGGTTGCGTTCGCGCCTGGAGCCGATGGGGCGTGGATTCCGTATTCCGTCTCCGAGCCCATGACACGCATGGCACCGCCAACGGGCAACTTGTCGGCAGGCGAACCTTCGGGTCTAGCTGTCACAGGTACTGGCCCGTGTTGGCGGTGGTTTCAATCGACTTGCCCGGTTCCTGTCCGGCCTTGCCCTGAACGATCGTACGGATATAGGTGATCCGCTCGCCCTTCTTACCGGAAATCCTCGCCCAGTCGTCAGGGTTGGTGGTGTTGGGCATGTCCTCGTGCTCGCGGAACTCATCCACCACGGCACGCAGCAAGTGATCGATCCTCAGGCCCTTTTGATTGGTGGTCAGCAGGTCCTTGATGGCGTACTTCTTGGCGCGGTCCACCACGTTCTGAACCACTGCGCCTGAGTTGAAGTCCTTGAAGTACAGCATTTCCGTGTCGCCGTTGGCGTAGGTGACTTCGAGGTATTCATTCGACTTCTCAGTCGAATACATGGCCTCTACGGTGCGCTGGATCATGGCGTCCACAGTGGCCTGCACGTCTCCGCCGTACTCGGCCAGGTCCTGGGCGTGGAAGGGCAGGTCCGTGGTGATGTACTTGGCGAAGATATCCGCCGCGGCCTCGGCATCAGGCCGCTGGATCTTCACCTTCACGTCGAGGCGTCCCGGGCGAAGAATTGCAGGGTCAATCATGTCCTCGCGGTTGGAGGCGCCGATAACGATCACGTTGTCCAGCCGCTCCACGCCATCGATCTCACTGAGCAGCTGAGGAACGATGGTGGTTTCGACGTCGGAAGATACACCGGTCCCGCGGGTGCGGAACAACGAGTCCATCTCATCGAAGAAGACCACCACCGGGCTGCCGTCCGAAGCCTTTTCGCGGGCACGGGAGAAGATCAGCCGGATGTGGCGTTCGGTTTCGCCAACATACTTGTCCAGGAGCTCGGGGCCTTTGATGTTCAGGAAGTAGCTCTTGAGGTCGATGTTGCCGGCACGTTCGGCAGCGCGGGCCGCCAGGGAGTTGGCGACGGCTTTGGCGATGAGCGTCTTGCCGCAGCCGGGAGGGCCGTAAAGAAGGATGCCCTTGGGAGCCTTCAGCCCGTGCTCGCGGTAAAGGTCAGGATGGAGGAACGGTAGTTCAACGGCGTCACGGATCTGTTCAATCTGCGGGCCGAGGCCACCGATGTCCTCGTACGTAATGTCCGGTACTTCCTCGAGGACCAGGTTCTCCACCTCGGCGCGTGGAACCTTCTCCAGCGCGTAGCCGGTGCGGGAGTCCAGCGACAAAGCGTCGCCCACCTTCAGGTGGATGGTCTGCAGTGCTCCGGAGAGCCGGACCACGCGTTCTTCGTCAGCGCGGCCCACCACCAGGGCACGGTCCTTGCCCAGCATTTCCTTGAGCGTGACCAGCTCTCCGGCGCGCTCGTAACCGAGGCCGGCAACCACCAGGAGGGCCTCGTTGAGGAGGACTTCCTGTCCGACGGCGAGCTGGCTGACGTTGACCAGCGGACTGACACCCACGCGCATCTTGCGCCCGGCATTGAAAATGTCCACGGACTCTTCAGTTGCTGCCTGGCCGGAGCTGCCGGCGGCCGGCTGCCTGCGGGGGTTGATCTGCACCACGGTTCCGAAGCTGTAGGGCGGTTGCCCTTCCTGCTCCAAAGCACCCTTGAGGCGAAGTATTTCTGTTTTCGCCGTCTCCAGCATGGTGACTAGCTTGCTGTTGTTCTGCGTAGCAGCTGCCAACTGGCGGTCGATATGGCGAAGCTTGTCCCGAAGGATGTTGATTTGCCGTTCGGCGACGGTCAGTTCACTCGAGGGTTCCGGGGGTTGGATCGCGGCAAGTCCCCGGCTTGCTGCCTCTTCCGATGCGGCGTTTGGTTCCTCCGGCGTCGGCCGTCCAAGGTCGTTGTTTGACGTATCCACGATTCATCAGCCCCTTCCTGCGCTTAACAAGACCATAGTCCCGAAAAGCCCAGGGGGTTGTGTGACATCCGGAATGCGGACTCGATTGTGACCTTTCTCAGTTTGTGACTGAAGGGTCATCCTGAACGTTGGTTCCAGCGATCGCGTCGCGTGCTGCGCGGCGGAGTTTCTTGTCCGATACCGCACGCTCCCCCACTGCGGCAGGTGTCCAGGCATTGAGGTCCTCCGCGCTGAACTCTGTCTTCGAAGGGCGGCGTTTGACGGAAATTCCAGTGACGCCATCGGCGAGGCGACGGGTGACGAGGAGGAACCCGGTGTGTGCGACCATGCGGTGGTCCGGGCGTACGGCCAGTCCTTCGAGGTGCCAGCCTCGAACCATTGACTCCCAGGCATCGGGTTCGGTGAAGCGGCCGTCGGCGCGGATGGCTTCGGCAGTACGCGACAACTGCGTGACTGTGGCCACGTAGTTGATCCAGACGCCGCCGGGAGCAAGGACGGTGGCAACGGCGTCCAGGCATTCCCACGGGGCGAGCATGTCCAGCACCACGCGGTCCACCGAACCGGGAGCTTCGGCGCGGACTACTTCTTCCTGGAAGTCGCCCAGCGAGATCTGCCAGGCGGGGTGCGGGCCACCGAAGATGGTCTCAACGTTTCCCCGGGCGATGTCAGCGAATTCCTCGCGACGTTCGAACGAATGGAGGTAGCCGCCGTCGCCTACTGCGCGCAGGAGGGAGATGGACAAGGCTCCGGAACCCACGCCGGCTTCAACCACGCGTGCGCCCGGGAAGATGTCAGCCATGGTGACAATCTGGCCGGCGTCCTTGGGGTAGACAACTGCAGCACCGCGGGGCATGGACAGGACAAAGTCGGACAGCAGAGGCCGCAGGGTCTGGTACTGCTGACCGACGTTGTTGCTGACCACGGAGCCGTCCACTTGGCCGATGATCTCATCGTGGTTCAGGAAGCCGCGGTGTGTATGGAAGGCGCCGCCCACCTCCAAAGTGATGGTGTTCATACGGCCGCGCTCGTCGGTGAGCTGGACCCGCTCGCCCACGCGGAAAGGTCCGCGGCGACGCGCAGCGCCTGTCGGCTGCACGGACGTGCCGGTTGCTGCCTCTTCGGTGCCTGCGCCTGCTTCGGGGGCGGCGGTTTCGCTGCTCATGTGGTGTTCCTCGCTCCTGTACGGCTGGGCCGCGATGTGTTGCTGGCTGGTGGGCGCCAAAAAAGTTCAACGGGTGGTTGGGTTAAAGCGGCCAGCATGTAACTCTACCGGCAGGGTGTCAGGCGCGTCCGCTCCGGCGGGCTTCCTTGCCTGTAATGGCAGTCACTACGGCCTGCTGGCGCAAAAGCCCGGTGACGAGGCCGTTGTGGTCCACCACAGCGTATTCGCCGCCCTCCAGCCGCGCCAAGTACTGGATCAGTTCCTGCCCCTTGGACCATTCAGGGACATAGGCTCCGGCGGCCAGTGCGTGGGCAACCGCGGTGACGGGCGTCGTCGTGGCGGCTTCGGCGGGTACGGCGGCAGTGGCGCCTGCGTCCACGACTCCCTGCGGCTTTCCGTCAGGACCACAAATCACGACGGCGGGACTTCCGGCCGGCGATACGGCCAGGACGTCGGCGACAGTGGCCGAGTTCGGTACGCCCACGGCACGCTCCGCCAGGCCGGCAGCGCTCACCAGGTAGAGACGGCTGCGGAGCTTGGCGTGGTTGATGGAGCTCGAAGCTCCCATCCAGAGGAAGCCGCAGACAAGGACGGTGATGAGCATGAGGTTGATGTCGAGGGGCGCGCCGCGCAGCAATGGCAGCCCGATCACCCAGATAACCAAGGCAATGGCGATGCCGCGTCCTGACCATCCTGCGGCAATCGCTCCCTTGTCCTGGCTGCCGGTAGCTTTCCAGACAGCGGATTCGACCAGCCGCCCACCGTCCAATGGCATACCAGGCAGCACGTTGAAGAGACCGATGAGCAAGTTTGCCCACATCAGGATGTTGGCGAGCATTTCCACCACGCCGTCAAAGACGCCGCCAAACACCACAGGTGCCAGGATCCCGGCCAGAACGAAGTTTGAGGCCGGCCCTGCCATGGCGACAATGACAGCCCGCCCCGGAGACGATGTGAAGCTTTCGAATTGAGTATGTCCGCCCCAAAGATTGAGCACGATCTTCTCTGTGGGCCAGTTGAAAGCCTTGGCGCTCAGTGCGTGGGCGAGCTCGTGGACCAGTACGGACACGGCGAGCAGCAATGCGTAGCAAAGTGCCACCAGGTACGCGCCCATCCCAAGGTAAGGAAACTGCACCAAAACGGCCGGGCCATACACAATCACGGTGAAACCGGCGATCACGAACCACGAGTAAGCGAGGTAAACCCGGATTCCGGCGATTCTCCCGAGGGGTATGCCGTCCTTCTTGGTGGCAGCGTGGTGCGGCGTGGAAGAACTACTCACCTAGTTGGCCCCTTCAAGCAGGTTTACTGCCGTGATGCGCTCATCGACCAGCCGGGCGACGTCCGCGGCAGTCCTGCCAACCAAGGTGTCCCACAAGATCATGCGGTGGTCATGGGGCAGCGGCACTTGATGCGGAATTCCCACCGTGACCACACCCGAGGCAATGGCGGCGGTTGCCCCCGGCACGGAATCCTCCAGGGCTACGCAGTGGTGGATGGTCAAGGAGGGGTCGTCCAATCGGAGCCGCTCCACCGCGGTGAGGTACGCCTCCGGATGGGGCTTTCCGTTGGTGACGGAGTCTCCGGTGACCAGGAACTCGAAGTAGGGCCGGGGCAGGCTTTCTACGACAACGCCGGCCAGGGGGCCTTCTGACATGGTCACCAAGGCGCAACGGATGCCGGCCTGGTGCAGTTCGTCGAGCAGCTCGCGCGCACCGGGCCGCCAGGGAACCTCTTTGCGGACCTGCTCGATGACCTGGCTGCTCAGGGTGTCCACGATTTCACGGGCCTCGAGCCTGACCCCTGCGGCCTGCAGAACGGCTGCCGAGTGCAGCAAGGACTGTCCCACCAATTGCATGGCCTGCTGGTGCGACCAGCTGCCGCCGTGGGACTCAACCAGCGCGCGCTCGGCTGCGATCCAGTAGGGCTCGGTGTCCACGAGTGTGCCATCCATATCCCAGAGCACGGCTTTGAGGAGGGGCTGGCTGGGTAACGAATGCATGGATTCAAGTCTACGTGGAACCTGGCGGGCGGCTGTCCGTGCATTGCGCTGTGGGCGAATCGGTGACACGCATTGACGCGAAATGCCATGCATCCCCGAGGGTCTTGGACGTAGGGTGAGTGGATGAACAGTGTGGACGGGACCCCCGAAGGGCAGGACATCACCGCGGAGCCCGAGCGTTTCCTCAAGGAAGCTGCGGACGGCCAACGCGTCACCGTAATGCTTGCAGCCTTTGAGGGCTGGAACGACGCCGGTGAGGCCGCCAGTGATGCGCTGCACTACTTGAACAAGCTTTGGGACGGCAAGAAGGTCGGCACGGTTGATGCCGAGGAGTACTACGACTTCCAGTTCACCCGTCCCACCGTGCGGCGTACATCCTCCGGCGCCCGGAAGGTCAAATGGCCATCAACCAGGATCTACAAGGCAGCTGTCCCGGACAGCAATGTGGACGTCGTCTTCGTGCTGGGCACCGAACCCTCCTACCGTTGGCGGGCGTACACCACCGAATTGCTGGTTCACGCCGAGGCGCTCAAGGTTGATTCCGTGATCTTGATCGGCGCCCTACTGGCCGATGTACCCCACAGCCGTCCTATACCGGTGAGTACCACCACCGAGGACAGTTCCCTCCGGGAGCGCCTCAACCTGGAGGCTTCCCAGTACGAGGGGCCGGTGGGAATTGTGGGTGTGTTGGCGGAGTTCGCCATGCTGGCCGGTTTGCCCACCGTGTCATTGTGGGCGGCGGTCCCCCACTACGTTGCCCAGCCTCCCTCCCCCAAGGCCCAACTGGCCATCCTTCACAAGGTTGAGGACCTGCTCCAGGTTCCCCTGGACAGCCAGGCCCTTGCAGAAGAATCCGAGGCCTGGGAACGCGGTGTGGATGAGCTTGCAACCGAGGACCCGGAGATTGCTGCCTATGTTCGGCAGTTGGAAGAAGCAAAAGACACCGCCGACCTGCCCGAAGCCTCCGGAGAGTCGATTGCCCGCGAATTCGAGCGGTACCTCAAACGCCGTGGCAAGGACAGGCCCTGAAAATTCGATAAGAAACCAATGGCCCTGACGAACACGTCAGGGCCATTGGTTTTTTAGCAATGAACTAGAGCTCCACACCAAGCAACGCACTGACGGCGTCCGAAATGATCGCACTGTCCAGCGCGGAGGCCTCGGAATTGTTGTCCAAGGCCTCGACGGCCCATTGATCGATTGCGGCAATGGCCCCGGGTGCGTTGAGGTCGTTTGCCAACTCACGCCGCATCGCCGCGACCAGTCCGGCGGCCGAACCTGCCGGGGCCTGATCCCGGGCTTCACGCCAGCGAGCGAGCCGTGACTTGGCTGACTCGAAGGTTTCTTCGGTCCACGACCAGTCGGCGCGGTAGTGGTTCGCAAGGATGGCGAGCCGGATGGCGGCAGGTTCCTCACCCGCTGCACGCAGCTTGGAAACGAGAACCAGGTTTCCCTTGGACTTGCTCATCTTTTCGCCGTCCAAGCCCACCATGCCGGCGTGGGCATAGTGCCGGGCAAGGGGAATGCCGGAGAGCGAGTACGCATGTCCGGCGCCCATTTCATGGTGAGGGAAGATGAGGTCCGAGCCGCCACCTTGGACGGTGAAGGGCTCCGGAAGATGCTTCTGCGCGATGACCGTACACTCGATGTGCCAACCAGGCCGTCCATCACCCAGGGTTGCACCGGGCCAGTTCGGCTCTCCGTCGCGGGCCACCCGCCACAGCAGCGGGTCCAGAGCATTGCGCTTGCCGGACCTGGCAGGGTCGCCGCCGCGTTCCGCGAACAAGGACAGCATTTCCGTTTCGCCCAGTCCGGAAACGTCGCCCAGCGTCCAGGCGTCTGTGGCGTCTGAGCGCTTGCCGGCCGTTTCGACGTCGTAATAGACATCGCCGTCGGGTTCGCCGTCTGTACCGTGGACGCGATAGGCGACGCCGTCCGCGAGGAGTTGCTCGATGGCGGGCACAATGTCCGGGATGGCCTCGACAGCGCCGATGTAGTGGTCGGGGGCAAGGACGTTGAGGGCGTCCATGTCGCTATGGAAAAGCTCGATCTGGCTCTGCGCCAGTTCACGCCAGTCCACCCCTGTGGCCGTGGCCCGTTCCAGCAGGGGGTCGTCGATATCCGTGACGTTCTGGACATAGGACACCCGGACCCCGGCGTCGCGCCAGGCCCGGTTCAGGAGGTCGAACGCCACATAGCTGGCGGCGTGCCCCATGTGCGTTGCGTCATAAGGAGTGATCCCGCAGACGTACATGGACTGTTCGGCCTGCCGTTCGACGTCCACGACCCCGCCCACGGCGGTGTCAAAGAGGCGTAGTTGCGGCATGCTGCCGGGCAGCTCTGGAACAGGGCGGGAGGTCCACGATTTCACGACTCAACCTTAGTGCTAGGCACTGATCACATTGAAACCGAGCAGGACATACAAGGCCAGTCCAAGGAATATGCGGTACCAAACGAAGAGGCGGTAGCTGCGGGTGGACACGAATTTCAGGAACCAACCGATGATGACGTAGCCAACAACAAAAGCTATGACCGTGGCCAGGGCCGTTTCCGGAAGGCCGTAGGGTCCCGCGAGACCTTCATTCGAGACTGTCTTGTACAGCTGGTAGAGGCCGCTGCCGAAGACTGCGGGAATGGCAAGAAGGAAGGAATACCGGGCTGCCGCTTCACGCGTGTAGCCCATGAGCAGGCCTGCGGTGATGGTTCCGCCCGAGCGGGAAACGCCGGGAATCAAGGCCATGGCCTGGGCGAAGCCGTACAAGATGCCGTGCTTATAGGTGAGTTGCGTGAGATCCCTCTCCTGCCGTCCGATGGCATCGGCGACGGCGAGGATCATGCCGAAAACAATCAGCATGGTGGCCACAATCCACATGCTCCGCAGGACGGACTCGATCTGGTCCTGGAACAAGAGGCCGAGGACGATGATCGGAAGGCTGCCGATAATAACCAGCCATCCCATGCGGGCATCGGGATTGTTGCGTTCGACCTTGCCGGTCAGGGACCCGAACCATGCCCGGACGATCCTGACAATGTCGCGCCAGAAGTAGACGATCACGGCAGTTTCCGTTCCGAGCTGCGTGATGGCGGTGAACGCCGCACCCGGGTCGGCTGCATCCGGAAGGAATGAACCCACAATCCGCAGGTGTGCGCTTGAGGAGATCGGGAGGAATTCGGTGAGGCCCTGCACGAGGCCCAGCAAGGCTGCTTCTATCCAGTTCACGTGAATAGACCCTACGTCATGAACACCCGGAACTCCCCGTAAGCTTGCTGCTATGCAGCAGCGTTATGTCGGAAACAGCGGGTTCCGTGTGTCCTCATTGTCCCTTGGCACCATGTCCTGGGCCCAGGAAACAGACGAGCAGGACGCTGCCGAGGTACTCCATGCATTTGTCGCCGCCGGAGGCACGGTCATCGATACCGCGGCGTCTTACGCCCAAGGCCAGGCCGAGGCGATGCTGGGTTCCATGTTGGGCGATGTGGTGGCCCGCTCTGAAGTTGTCATCTCGACCAAAGCCGGCGTGTCGTCGTCGGATTCCAGGCGCAGCATCAACGCCTCACGCGGCGCAATGCTGTCCGCCCTGGATGCCAGCCTCGCCCGGCTTGGAACCGACTACATCGACATCTGGTTCGCCCATGAGTGGGACCCGAACGTGCCCCTGGACGAGACCCTGTCAGCGTTGGAACTCGCCCAACGGACAGGACGAGCCCGCTACGTCGGAATCTCCAACTACAACGGCTGGCAGACAGCCAAGGCCGCTGCGGTGGCGGGGTTTACGCTGGTGGCCAACCAGTCTGAGTATTCGCTGGTCCAACGCAAAGCCGAGGACGAACTCATTCCGGCCGTGGAGGATGCCGGGTTGGGCCTGATGGCCTGGGCACCGCTGGGCAGGGGCGTCCTGAGCGGTAAATACCGCGGGCAAATTCCCGCCGATTCCCGTGCCGCCCAAAGCAGGCTCGCCGGCTACGTGGAACCGTACCTTGAGCCGCAGGCTTCGCGGATAGTCGAAGCCGTAGCCATGGCGGCACGAGGATTGGGACGTTCGCCGTTGGATGTGTCCCTTAGCTGGCTGTTGTCCCGACCCGGGGTTTCGACTGCGATCGTCGGAGCAAGGAACGCCGTCCAGCTCAAGGAACTGCTGGACGCCCAGCTGACAGTCCTGCCCGCGGAAATTGCGCGCGCGCTCGAGGATGTATCTGCCGCCTAGTTCGCGGCTATTGGCGGTCCAGGATGTCCAACAGGTAGCTTCCGTAGCCGCTCTTTGCGAGTTTGGCCGCTTGCTGGCGGAGTTCGTCGTCGTTCAGGTACCCCATCCGCCATGCCACCTCTTCGGGAGCGCCGATCTTCAAGCCCTGCCGGTTCTCAGTGGTTCGGACATAGTTTGAAGCATCGTTCAGGTCGCTGAACGTACCGGTGTCCAGCCAGGCAGTGCCCCGGGGGAACTTCTGGACGTGCAAACGGCCGAGCTCCATGTACCTGCGGTTGATGTCGGTGATTTCCAGTTCCCCCCGCGGGGAGGGTTCCAGGTCCTTTGCCATGGCAACCACATTGTTGTCGTAGAAGTACAGTCCGGGAACGGCGTAGTTGCTCCTGGGTACTGCGGGCTTTTCCTCGATGGAAACTGCCAGCCCGTCGTCGTCGAACTCCACCACGCCGTAAGCGGTGGGGTCCTTGACCCGATAGCCGAAGATGGCACCGCCGTCGACGTCCACATAGTGGCGAAGCTGGTTGCCCATTCCGGGCCCGTTGAAGATGTTGTCCCCCAGGATGAGGGCCACCTTGCCGCTGCCGATGTGCTCCTCCCCCAGGATGAACGCCTGCGCGAGGCCGTCCGGCGTCGGCTGCTCGGCGTACGTGAGGTTGATGCCGAACTGGGAGCCGTCGCCAAGGAGCCGCTGGAACTGGGCTGCATCCCCCGGCGTGGTGATGATCAGGATGTCCCGAATCCCGGCGAGCATCAACGTGCACAGGGGGTAATAGATCATCGGCTTGTCGAACACGGGAACCAGCTGCTTGCTGATTCCGAGCGTGATGGGGTGGAGCCTTGAGCCCGTCCCACCTGCAAGAACAATTCCTCGCAAACCTGCCGTCCTCACCTGTGCCCAGTCTCGCCGCGGACGGCTACTCTAGGGCCATGCAGAGAATCCTTGTCACCGGCGGGGCCGGATTCATCGGATGCAACTTTGTCCACTACATCATGGAGCACACAGGGCTCCATGTCACGGTATTGGACAAACTGACCTACGCAGGCACCATCGAATCCTTGTCCGGATTGCCGTCGGTGCGTTTCGACTTTGTCCAAGGGGACATCTGCGATGCGCCGTTGGTGGACAGGCTCGTGGCCGCCGTGGATGCTGTGGTCCACTTTGCTGCCGAGTCCCACAATGACAATTCCCTGGCCGATCCCCGGCCGTTCGTGGATACGAACCTGGTGGGCACCTTCACGTTGGTCGAAGCAGCCAGGAAGCACGGCACGCGCTTTCATCATGTGTCCACCGATGAGGTCTACGGTGACTTGGCCTTGGATGATCCCCAGCGGTTCACCGAGGATTCCGTGTACCGGCCCACGAGTCCCTATTCCGCCACGAAAGCGGGCTCCGACATGTTGGTGCGCGCTTGGGTACGTTCGTTCGGCCTGAAGGCCACCGTGAGCAATTGCTCCAACAACTACGGTCCCTACCAGCACGTTGAGAAGTTCATCCCGCGCCAGATCACCAACATCCTGGACGGCGGCCGTCCCCGCCTCTACGGCAACGGGCGCAACGTCAGGGACTGGATCCATGTGGAGGACCACTCCTCCGCGGTACTGGCGATTCTCGAGCGCGGGCGGCTGGGTGAGACCTACCTGATCGGGGCGGACGGAGAACGGTCCAATCGTGAGGTTGTGGAGATGCTCCTCTCCCTTGCAGGCCAATCCCCCGATGCCTTCGATCTGGTGACCGACCGGCCAGGGCACGACCTTCGCTACGCCATCGATTCGGCCAAACTCCGCCGGGAACTCGGCTGGGTACCGCGGTTCGGCGACTTCCATGCAGGCCTGGCTGACACTGTTCAGTGGTACAAGGACAACGAGGACTGGTGGCGCCCCCAGAAGGCGGCAACGGAGTCCAAGTACGCCGGGCAGGGCCACTAGCCCATGGAACCGGCGCGGCAACTGACAGCAAGGACCACCCCTATCCCCGGGCTGATGCTCTTCGAGTTGCCGGTTCACGGCGATAACCGAGGGTGGTTCAAGGAAAACTGGCACCGGAGCAAGATGCTGGACGTCGGCTTGCCGGACTTCCAGCCCGTGCAGAACAACATTTCCTTCAACGCCGCACGCGGGACCACCCGCGGGATTCATGCTGAGCCATGGGACAAGTTCATTTCCCTTGCCTCGGGCCGCATCTTCGGCGCATGGGTGGACCTCCGCGAGGGCCCGGCGTTCGGCACGCTGTTCTGCGCCGAACTCACGGCCAAGGACGCCATCTACGTTCCGCGCGGTGTAGGCAACGCCTTCCAGACCTTGAAGGACGACACCGCCTATACGTACTTGGTCAATGACCACTGGAGTGCCCAGGCGCAGGCGGAGTACACGTTCCTCAACCTGGCCGATGAGGACGTCGCCGTGCCTTGGCCGATTCCCTTGGACCGTGCCACCGTCTCGCCGCAGGACAGGACCCATCCACGCTTGGCGGACGTCAGGCCCATGGAGCGGCGGCGTACCTTGGTCCTGGGAGCGGACGGTCAACTTGGCACGGCGCTGCGTCGGGCGTTTGACGGCGACCCCACCGTGGACTTCGCGGGCCGTGCACAGTTCGACGTCACCTCGGAAAAGGCCTACCGTGCCACGGACTGGCGCAAATACGGCACCATCATCAATGCGGCCGCCTTTACCGGCGTGGACGCCGCGGAGACCGCGGACGGCCGCACAGCGGCCTGGAGCATCAACGCAGCTGCCGTAACCCGCTTGGCGAGGACCGCCGTCGAGCATTCACTGACCCTGGTCCACGTCAGCAGCGACTACGTCTTCGACGGCACCGCCGATGCCCACACCGAGGAAGAGATTCCCGGGCCTTTGGGCGTGTACGGACAGAGCAAAGCCGCCGGAGACGCAGCGGTGGCGGCGGTGCCGAAGCACTACATCGTGCGGACCAGCTGGGTGGTGGGTGAAGGAAAGAACTTTGTTCGAACCATGGCCGGGCTGGCGGCGCGGGGAGCCTCTGTGTCAGTGGTGGATGACCAGTGGGGAAGGGTGAGCTTCGCAACAGACATCTCGGCGGGGATCCGGCACTTGCTCCACCATGAGGCTCCGTACGGGATCTACAACATCAGTAGCAGTGGTGAGCGGCAATCCTGGGCCCAGGTGGCACGCGACGTGTACAGGCTGTGCGGAGCCGATCCTGGGCAGGTGACGCCCGTGAGCACGGAAGAATATGCGAAGCCCGGGACTGCCCCGCGTCCGCGCAGCAGTGTCCTGGATCTGTCCAAGATCCGCGCGACCGGCTTTGATCCGCCGGCGGCGGCCCAGCGCCTGGCTGAATATCTCGACGGCGGTTCTTAGCGGCGGTTGCGGAATTCGTCGGCGGCAGCAGGACCAACCGCAGCTATGGCGCCGGCCGTGAAATCGGCCTAAAGTGGCCCTACGGCAGCCTCCACGAGGGGCCGGGAGACAACTCAAGTGAACAGTTGATGGGCGGCATGAGTCCGCCACCCACGATCCGGGCAGTGCAGCAGCCTCGGATCGTGGGCAACATGGTGATGCCTTGAGCTGGACCCGAGCTTGGAGTCAAGAATGCTGCTACCGAAGATCATGCCCACCCGGGACGTTCGCCCCTTGGCGGTCCCCCACCGGAGTCCGCGCCCCGACCTCGCCGGCCCGAGCTTCCTCCTCCCACCAGGCGCCAATGAAGTTGGCCCCGAG
The DNA here is from genome assembly GCF_042786555.1 of Paenarthrobacter sp. NPDC056912. NCBI lineage: Bacteria > Bacillati > Actinomycetota > Actinomycetes > Micrococcales > Micrococcaceae > Paenarthrobacter > Paenarthrobacter sp. NPDC056912. The sequence goes on along the minus strand of NZ_JBHUCD010000003.1, from coordinate 27,321 downwards.
GCAGGCTCCCCCGAAGCTCCGTGGGTGAACTTGGGAGGGGTCCCCGTGAAGCTGGTGGAGTTCGACGACGCGCTTCAGGAAATCCTGGCACGCGCATCCACGGAAGGGGCACCGCCCTTGGGGGTGTGCTCAGCGAACCTGGACCACATCCGCCACTTTGGCGTGGGAAGCCGCTGGCTGGGTACCCTCGATCCGGCATCATCGTCTGTGGAGTGGCTGACCTTGATTGACGGCGCACCCCTGGCGACGGAAGCGCGACGTCTGACCGCACGTGCGTGGCCCCGGTTGGCAGGGAGTGACCTGGTAGGACCCCTGCTGGACGAGGCAGCGGTTCGGGGGCTGCGCGTGGGATTCCTGGGTGGCTCGCCAGAGACGCAGGAACTCATCCGCGGCAAGTTTGCGGTGGAGCGGCCGGGTTTGGAGGTGGCCGGATGGTGGGCTCCGGAGCGCTCCACGCTGGGGGACGCCAAGGCGTCCAGTGAGCTGGCGGCCGATGTGGCCGCAAGCGCCCCGGACATCCTTGTGGTGGGCTTGGGGAAGCCCCGCCAGGAGTTGTGGATCGCCGAATACGGTCATTTGACTGGCGCCAAGGTATTGCTTGCTTTTGGTGCGGTAGTGGACTTCCTGGCAGGCCACATCAGGCGTGCTCCGTCCTGGGTCAGTGACAACAGCCTCGAGTGGGCGTGGCGCCTGGTGCTGGAGCCGCGCAGATTGGCCCGCCGTTATCTGGTTGACGGCCCTGAGGCGTACCTGAAACTGCGCAACGGCAGCAGCAGCGTCGCAGAGTCGGCGAGCCTGACGAGCAACCGTCCCCCAGCCGTCCCGGAGTACGCCCCCAGCCGTGCTCCGGGACTTTTCGTGCCCGCTTCAGAGCGGGCCGACGTCGCGGTGATCGTGGTGACGTACAACAACGCGGACGATGTCGGGCCGCTGGTTACCAGCCTGCGGAAGGAAACCGCCGACCAGTCGATCAAGGTGGTGGTGGCGGACAACTCGCCAGACAACCGGACCCTGGACGAGCTGTCCGGCCACCCTGACGTCACCACGATCCCTACTGGAGGCAACCTTGGCTACGCCGGCGGCATCAATCGTGCCTTGTCCGCAGCCGGTGAAGCAGACACCTACCTCATCCTGAACCCCGATCTGCGCGTTGAACGCGGCGCCATTGCCGCGATGCGCCAACGCATGCAGGATTCGGGGGCTGGCATGGTGGTGCCCGTCCTGTTGGACGATGACGGAAGCGTCTATCCGTCGTTGCGCCGCGAACCGAGGATTCTGCGAGCGCTGGGCGATGCGGCTTTGGGCAGCCGGTTGCAGGCGCGGCCGGGGTGGTTGTCTGAGATGGACTTTGAGCCGGAGAGCTATTTGCATGGGCATCGTGTTGACTGGGCCACCGGTGCTGCGCTGTTGATCAGTGCCGATGCCGCCGCTGTGGTGGGGGTGTGGGATGAGCAGTTCTTCCTGTATTCCGAGGAGACGGATTATTGCCGGCGTGTCCGTGAGGCGGGGTACGGCATTTGGTTTGAGCCGGGTGCCCGGATGTGGCATGAGCGTGGGGGTTCGGGTACGTCGGCTCAGTTGACGGCGTTGATGTCGGTCAACCGTGTGCGTTATGCGGCCAAGTACCTTGGGCGGGGCCAGTTGGTGTTGTTCAAGGGCGCTGTCCTGGCGTCGGAGCTTGTGCGGGTCCATAAGCCGGGGCATCGCGGGGCTGTGTTGGCAGTGGTGAGTCGTCGGCAGCGGGATGCTCTTCCCAAAGCTACGCGGACAGGGCTTGGACGTTCCTTCGTTGACGGGCCTCCCCCCTCTGGCGCGGTGATCATTCCTGCGCACAATGAGGCTTCCGTTATTGCGCGGACGCTTGATTCGCTGACGGAGGTCATCGGGTGGGGCACTGTTGATGTGGTGGTGGCCTGCAATGGGTGTACGGATGACACCGAGGAGATCGCGGCCCGTTACAGGGGTGTCCGGGTCCTTCAGGTGGCGGAAGCGTCAAAGACTGCTGCGTTGAATGCCGCTGACCAGGTGACGCAGCGGTGGCCGCGGCTGTACCTGGATGCCGATATTGAGGTCAGTGCGGGGGCTTTGCGTGAGGTTTTCAGGGCTTTGGACGGTGAGGGGCTGTTGGCTGCGCGTCCGGCGTTTCGTTACGACACTTTGGGTGCTTCGGTGCTGGTCCGCGCCTACTACCGTGCACGCGACCGGGTACCGGGCAACTCCCAGGGGCTTTGGGGTGCCGGTGCGTATGCTTTGAGCCGCTCCGGGCATGAGCGCTTGGGTTCGTTTCCTGCTTTGACGGGAGATGACTACTACGTTGACCGGCTCTTTGAGGCGCGGGAGAAGGCTGTTGTTCGTACTGAGCCTGTGGTGGTTCGCACACCTCGGACCTCTGCGGCGTTGTTGGCTGTCCTGCGCCGGGCCTATCGTGGGAATTCGCAGCAGGATTCCGGATATGTGGGTGTGTCTACTAGACGTACGTTGCAGGAGTTGCTTGCTTCGGTCCGGGGGCCGCTGACCGCTGTTGACGCCGCCGTCTACATCGTGTTCGCCGGTGCGGGCCGCCGTCGTCCGCTGTTGTCCCGTAAGCGGCCGGTGGTGTGGGAGCGGGATAACAGCAGCCGTTAGTCAGAAGCCGCAGCTGCCGCCGCCTTCGATCCTGTAGAGGTGGACGGCGTTGCCGTCGGCGAACGCGTCGGTGAAGTTTCCGTCCACGATGGGGATGGTCCGGTTTTCATCGATGACGACGGCGGAGCTGCCGCCGCATTGCACGTGGATGGTTGCGGTGCCGCCGGCCTGCTTGTTGGCACCTGCCAGGACGTAGACCTTGCCGTTGTAGAGTTTGCTGGCTGCGTCAATGGGGCCGGTCACGGTTGCCGCTCCGTCCAGGAACGGAGCGTTCAGGACGGGCGCGAGTTCCTTGATTTGTTTGTTGAGGGCTGTAACTGCGGGTCGTATCTGTTCGCCGCAGTCCCGCAGTACGTGCTGGGAGATGCAGTCGCCACCGAAGTTGTGGTTGAAGTAGATGACTCCCCTTGCGCCGTGGATGAGGCTGCTCCACACGGCTGCACGGATCTGGGGTCCTGTGATGGAGGCTGCGTTGGCGGAGTCCTTGAAGGGGTGTCCGGTTTCTATGAACGCCCAAATGGGGGTGGTGGCGGAGGCCAGGGTCTGCAGTGTGCGGACGCGTTCGACGGTCCATCCGTAGTTCGATGCCAGCCTGCATTCGTCCGGTGTCAGGTCGCGTTCGTAACCGATGATGGCGCCGCCTTCGCCTTTGGCGCAGATGTTGGGGTCGGTGAACCAGTAGTTGTCCGCCGAGACGATGTCCTGGATTCCTTTGAAGAACTCGACCGACTCTTCGTCAGAGAGCCAGAACGTTACGCCTTTGCCGTAATTGGCGTACAGCATTGTTCCTTGCGGTGCGGCTGCCCGGCGTTCCTTTTGGACGGTGTAGCCGCATTTGCCCTGTTCGGGGATGCAAAGGGCGCCTTCGCCGGGGTACTTGCCTGTCCAAGGGACGCTGCCGGGACCTGCCCACATGTCCACTTCATCGCTCAGGGCGAATCCTGAGGCATGTGCGGACTCGAACGTGGGTATGGCGTACATTCCGGAGGCCCGGACGAGCTGCAGGTCGGAGTTGCCTGTGAGCTCTACATAGGTGTTGATGCCGACCCCCGTGTCCAAGGCAATGTTGCCTTTGTCGAGGACGCTTTCGAACCAGACACCCACGGGGAAGAAAGATGGGTCTGACGGGAGTCCGTTCTTGTAGCGGGAGTAGTAGTCCGGTCCACCGTCGACGGGCCGCAGCGCCAGGCTACCCGGTGGGGCGTCGGCCGGTACCGTGGCTGCTGGAACGGACACCTGGGGAGGCTCCTGCGGGGTGGTTGTGGTGAGACGTGGAACTCCGGTGGCGGCGGAGGCGACCACGGCGACGCCTGCCAGCAGCGCCGCGCCTATGACAGCTGTCTTTGCTTTCACGCCTCACCCGTCAGACCCTGGTCTCTTTCACGGCTGTTTTCCCTGTTGCCCTCGCGTTGATGGTGTCGCGAAATGTCTCGTTTCCTGGAAAAGCGTCGGCGTCGGAGCCGTGCTCCATGACGTCGCGGAACGCCAGTTCGTCACGGTGTTTGAGGGAGCTTGCCTTGGACCGTTCAGCGGGCGCTTCCGGGCTTTTCCCTGGCGGGGCCTCATTGCTGCTGGTGTCCGAGTGCTTCTTACGGGTCCCCTTCTGGCGGCGCGGGGCCGCTTTCGGTGATCGTTCCCTTGCTGCCTCAACTCCCCTGGCCGCTGAAACGGCGCCGATGACAAGGACCAGGCCGGCAACAGCGACGACGATCAGGGAGCGGAGGCGGCTGGAGAACTGCTCCGTGGCGTCATCGGGTGCAGCAATCATGATCGAGGTGAAGAGGTACTGTTCGGCCGCGCCGTTGACCGATTGGATGGTCTTGAGGTCCTCCTCCAACCGGGTGCCGAGGGCATGGACTGTGGCGATGGCCGATTCCTTGCTGTCAGCTGCCGCCGAGATTTCGATGAGGAAGGACGACGGAGGGCGTGCAACGGTGAAGTCTGTGCTCAGGCCGCCGCTCTTCATGGCCTCCCCCGTGGAATCGTCGCTGAGCCTTGTGGCGACCACCTGCGCGATCAGTGATGAGTCGGCGGAGCGGAGGTAGGGATTGTCCGCGTTGAGGTTCCGGAGGGCGGGGTCCTTCTCCATCTCGGCCTCGGAGGGGATCTTCGGATTCACGATTGCGTAGGTTGCTTTGGCCTCGTAGAGCCGTGGCGCAAAGGAGTACACGTACACGGCCGCGATTGCTGTCAGCAGCAGTACGGGAAGCACCACGAGCTTGTGGTGCCACAGTGTCTTGAGTACGGCTATCGGGTCCATGTGATGTCCTCGAATCTGGTGCTGGTAAAGCGTTCGGTGGGTTGGAGTGGGGGCGTTCCGCTGCTGGTGCTGGTCTGTCTTCGCAGCACCAGCTCGCGCTGGATCATGATCCAGGTTCCGCCGGCCAGGCCAACGATGAACGGGTAGGTCAGGGTGAAGACCGGGAAGGCCATGGAATCGAAGGTGAGTGCGCAGACAGCCGCTACGATGCCTCCGGCCGCCACGGCCCCGGCGAGCGCCCGGAGTGCAGGTACTCGGGACGCGCGGGCTGCGATGGCCGCTGAGAGGCCAGGAAGCGCCAAATAGACGGCCGTGGCGATGAAGCCGACGATGCCCAAGGTCACCAAGGAGTTGAGGTACTGGTTGTCCAGGATGTACAGGGCGTTGCTGGGCAGGTAGTTTCCGGGGCCCAGGCCAAGGACGGGATTCTCCGCAACCATGGCGGCTACGCGGGGATAGTTGTTGGTCCGTGTGGTGATGGAGGGGTCGCTGTCCCCGGCTGTGAAGGATGACGTCAAGGTCCCCACCAGCCCGGGCATGGCCACAAACAGTACGGCCAAGGCCGCCGGTGCGGTGATGACAGCCCAGTTTCGGGCCGGTTTTGGCATGAACGGGATGAACACCAGGAGTCCGAGGAAGAGCCCGAGCACCCCCGAGCGGGAGACGGTGGATGCGATGGCGAAAACCAGCAAGGCCGTTCCGGTCCAGTGGAACCACTTACGGCCGATGGGGTCGTACAGGCCCCGCCAGATGGACAGGGGCAGCAGCATGGAGCAGACCACCGCCAGTTCGATGGAATGGAACGTACTGCCGGCCACCCGCACCAAGTAGCCACGGACTTGGAATGCGGTGTTGCCTCCGTTGTCCGTGAACCCGGGAAGCGCCTCCTGGATCCACACCATCGGGTTGATCCGGAAGACGAACTGTACTGCTGCGACCAAACAGCAGAAGAACGCTCCGGCGAGGATTGCCCGTACCAGCGACATCGCATGGTTCACGGTCCGGACGGCCTCTGCCGTGACGAGGATGATTCCGCCGCTCGCGAGGACGAGTATCAGCCACCGGTCGGCGGCGGCCTGTGATGCGGCGCTGGTGTCCCCGGACAGACCGGAGAACATGGCTACGTAGGAAGCGCACGTGGCCACCCACAGCAGACCTATCGCCAGCCTGCCCGGGTGCCTGCCCTTCAGGGGATGGTTCAAGCCGAAGAGCATGGAGCACACCCAGAGGGCCAGGAGCAGCAGGGCCAGGAGGACGGGCACGGTTCCTACGGCCCCCAAGGGCTTGATGACCATGTTCGAAGGGAAGAAGAAGACCCCGAACGCTGCGAACTGCAACAGCAGGGAGACGTGGCCTGATGTGGCGGGATTCACCGTAAGGTCATCCACTCCGACTTCTGGAGCGGGAGGGAAGACCAGGGCTTTGCGTGCTGACCTCATGGTTGGACACCGTCCGCGGGGGCCAACCGGTGGTCCGCAAGGGTGGAGGGTGCACTGGTGCAGGCAGCCTCCACCAGGTCCGCGAAGGTACTTTGGGTTGCGGCCCAATTGGGCCGGTCCCGGCCGGCAATGCTGATTGCCCGTGCCGCAATGTCAGGGGCGCTGACTACCTCCGCGAGGGCTGCGGCGAGCCCGGCGGGCGTTGCGGATGCCCAGATTGGTCCTGCCTCTGTGAGGAGGCCCGACGCGAAAGCTGCCTTGTTAAGTACGGGGACGTTGCCGGCGGCCAGCAGCTCTCCTGGTACCAGTGAAATGTTCGTGAAGGATATGGCCAGGCCTGCGATGGTTCGGTTGTACAGCTTGTTGAGTTCCCGGGGAGCCAGGTTGCCGTGGTTGGTGACGGGCACTGACCATCCGGTGATCACATCGCCGTAGATGTGGATTTCTTGTTCGGGGTGTAGCGCGTGGAATTGTTCGAGTGCCAGTTTGGCGAGGAGGTAACCGCGCCGATCCACCGACTTCTTGGCGTAGTAGACCACTCCCGTGCGCGGTGCCTGTCCGGCGGTATGGAGGAGCCGGTAAACGCCCGTGTCGCAGCCGAAGGGAACTACCGCTCCCGGGGCAAACCCCAGTTCGGCCTTCATGGCTTCACCGATCATCGCTCCCAGGGCAACGTTGGTGAGGCCCAGGCGGTAGCTGTCTTCAGCAAGCGCGTAGTGTGCTCCCCTGGGGTAGAAGTACGGTTCGTAGTCCTGGATGAAGTAGAAGAGATGGACGCCGCGCGGGGCCCTTGCGGCAACAACATGTGCCGTGGGCCAGGAACTCGCGACGATGGCGTCCACCCCTTCCATTCCATCCGTGGCGCTGCGAACCACGGCACGCAGCTCCGGCCAGTATCGGCGGATGGTCTCGGTGTGCCGGTCTACGTCGTCGTCATTGCGGTCGTAGAGGAACAAGGTGCACTGATGTCCCCGGTCTTCAAGGCCTTTGACCATGCGGAAGAACGTGGTGTGCCCGCCCGAGCCGGGCGCTGGTGGGGTGCAGACCCAGCCAACAGACAGCGGTGCCGCCGTGCGCCGGGCCGGGGCTTCGCGGTAAACGAGTCCGGGATCGCAGATGTCGGGTTCCCGCAAGGGAAGGCTGGGCTCTGACAAATGCCAGGCGTCCACCATCGTGTTCGCTGCCCGGGCCATCACGGTCCGCGCCACCGAAGCGAGGCCGTCCCTGCGGACACGCTTGATAACGAAGTCAAGGTTCTTCAGAGTGGGCTTCATGGCGTACCGGTTCTTCCCTGCGTGGAAGCATGCGGTGACGTTTCATCGCTCGCGGTCCCCTTGGCGTGCAGCAAGGAGCGGATCTCCCCGGCCAACGCCCTGCCTTGGCGGAACGTCAGGAGGGCGTAGGTCATGGTCCCGAGCAATGCGCCCGCGACCACTGCGAGCACGGGGTCGGTGATCCCGTTGGTACCCAGCCAGGCAACGAGCCCTGCTGCGCTGGCGGCCAGAAGCGAGGGAAGGCTTCCCCCCATCAGCTGCCAGGCGGAGATTCGCAGGACCGATGTCAAGGCTTTGACGTAGAGGGGAATAACCACGAGGCAGGCAACGGTGGCGTGGGCTATGCCCGCGCCCGCTATACCCCACTGCGTTATGCCCACGTACAGTGCCGGTGCGAGGGCGACAAGCCACGCCACCTGGACCCAGAAAAGCCACCCGGTCCGACCAGCGCCCAAACTCAGGTCGGCGAAGAGCTCCACAAGGATCCGCGTGGCACCGAACACCCCCAACGTGGCCAGTGCGATCCCGGCCGGGGCCCAGGCCTCACCGTAGGCGGTCACGATCAGCGGATGGGCCAACGCTATGAGCAGGGCGGAAATGGGGAAAGCACAGTACGAAACACCGGCCACGAACCTGGCCGCGAGCGTGCCAAGCGTGCCTTCGGCGAAGAGCCGGCCGAATGTCGGCACCGCTGTTGCGCGGATGACTGCCGTGATCACTGAACTTGGTAGGCCGGCCAGGTTGAAAGCGAGCAAATACAAGCCCAGGGCCGTCGGGTCCAGCATCCGGCCGATCAACAGGTAGTCCATGTTGAGGGTGACAAACACCACGAGGTTCGCCATGGCCAACGGCATTCCCAGGCGCAGGATCTCCCCCGCCACGGTCCGGTCAAAACCGGGCGCATAGCGTTTGGGGGTGATGATCCAATACCCGACCATGGCAACAAGCTGGCCGCCTACCCTGGACCAGGCCAGAGCCATGGCGCCCCAGCCGTCCAGGGCCATGGGAACCACGAGCACCAGGACCGTCAGAACGCTGCCGACGTCGACGACGACACGCGGCTTCTGCAGGAACTCCCGCCACACCATCGTGGACGGGACAGCGCCGATCCCCTGCAAGAGGATGGTGATGGAGAGCACCTGGATGACCGGTGTTGCGGCGGGATCGTCAAAGGCCGCGGCCAGTGCCGGCGCCAAAGCAATAGCGGCCGCCGTCATGATCCCGCTTGTCACCAAAGCGATACTGAAAACGGTGGGGGCGATCTTGTCCGGATCCCCGTTGCCCCTTGCCAGCGCGGCAGTCGCGCCAAGCTCGGCCATGTTGGTGGCAATTGTCTGGACCACGATGGCGACAGCAAGAGCGCCAAAGTGCTCCGGCGCAATCATCCGGGCAACGATGATAGTGGTGGTGAACTGGACGATCCTGCCCAACGCCATGTTGACCCCGCCCCAGACCGTGGCGTTCGCGGCCCGGTGGCCCAGCGTGCGGTCCTGACCTCGGACGGTAGTCATGAGATCCCCGTCATCGCCCACAGGCGCCAGCGGACGCGGTCCAACTGGCTACGCACAAACTCAGCAGCGGACGGACCCGTCCCGGGCCTCTTGCCGCTGGCGGCCCGGGTAATCCGCGACTGAAGCGCGTTGGCCCTGTGGATGTTGCCAGGGACATCATGCAGGCATTCGATGAACTTTCGGAGTTCCGTGGCGGCTTCCACTGAACCGCCGCGGGTGGTCTCCCTGAACCCGAGCTGGGCTGCTTCCTTGCTCAGTGCACGCTTTGCCCGCTGCAACTGCCTGGCCCGGGTCTCCGGGGACGACGGAAAGCGGGGATCCTCAAGGACGCGGAAGGCCTCAAGCCGGTGATGGAGGTCCACGGCAGCGGCCGCGTACTCCGTTTGGTGCATGTTCGCCCCATGGACCCGGTAGTACGCCTGGACTGGTCCGTTGATCCGGCCCACATCCCAGGACCCCGCAGCCCGCAGCCAATACTCAAGATCTCCCGAGTGCGGCAGCGCCGCACTGTACGCGCCGATGCTGAGAACAGCTTCCGTCCGCATGACCACTTCGGGGGAAAGGATGAAGTTCCGACCCCGTGCACAGGCCAGGGAGATCCACCCCTTGCCTCCCCACACGGTCCATGTGGTGTGCTCATGCAAAGCCCGCGGCGGCGGCTGGTCCGTGAAGTCCTTGGGGAGGCCGTACACCATCCCCACCCGGGGGTTCGCTTCCATCAACGCCGCGGCACGTGCCAAGGCCCCCGGCGCGATCAGGTCATCGGCCGAGAGCAGCGTGACATAGCGGTTCCTGGCCCTGGAGAGGCCGTCGTTGTACGTGGCGATGTGCCCCTGGTTCTTTTCATGGAATACCACTGAAACGCGTTTATCCGCCAAGGCCAGTTGCAAGGCCACGCCGGCACTGTCATCCGTGGAGGCGTCATCAACCACTATGACCTCAACGTTCACACCCTCCTGCGTCAGTGCACTCGCTACGGCGTCCGGCAGGTACCGGCCATAGTTGTAGCAAGGAACCACCACCGAGACACTCGGCCGGCTTCGCAGGGGAATGGGACGCGTGAGTTTCACTGGATGCCCTCCAGCGCCGGCGAATTGCCCCGCCGGATCACCCGGGCCGGCACACCGGCCCAAGTCTCGTCCTCGGGGACATCGGTCAGTACTGCGGCCCCCATGCCGATTGTCGCCTTGGCGCCGACGGTCCGGCGCTCGCGGACACTGGCGTTCATCCCGATGTAGGCGGCACGGCCGATGTGGACGTTACCGCCAAGGGAGACGCCCGAGGCGAACGTCGCGAAGTCGCTGATGACGTCGTCGTGCGTGAAGGTGACCCCTGGCATGGCCACGACATGGCTGCCGAGCGTCACCGACGCTGTCATGCTGACATGGGCCAGAAGGATGCTTCCGCGGCCTATCATGCATCCCTCGGGCACATGGACTGAGGGATCGATCGCTGTGGCGTAGCGGTCCTCGGCGAGTCCGAGGGCGCGCAGCCTCATCACGACGCTTTCCCGGCCGCTGCCGGAACCAATGCACACCAGGAGGAGGGCGTGGGGGAATTTCAAGGCATCGCGGATCGGGCCGAGCACATGGGCGCCGTCCACCACCCGCCCAAGCTTGTCCTCGTCGTCGTCGAGGATCCCGATGACGTCGAACGGCCCGCTGCTGCGGACCATGGCAAGCACTTCCCGGGCCAGGCCGCTGGCCGCGATGAGGAGGAGTTCGCTCATGTTCCCCGCCCGGCGGCGTGGAGCACCGATTCGATGACGCGGGCTTGGTCGCCCTCTTCGAGTTGGTGATACAGAGGCAGGATGAGGGTGTGGTTGGTGAGCCACTCAGTGTTTTCCAGTGAGGCCCTGCCGGTGTCCTTCCCCGCGTAGGCAGGCTGGAGGTGAGCGGCCATGATGCCTCGCCGGGCGGAGATTCCGTCCTGGGCCAGCCGTTCCATCAGGGCGTCCCGGTCCAGGGTGAAATCTTCCCCGACTTCCAGCCAGCACGATTGGTAGTTTCCGGTACCGTAGTCGGGGTCCCGTACCAACCGCAGGCCTTCGACGCCGGCTAGAGCCTCAGCGTAGGCGTCGGCCAAGTCACGCCGGCGCTGCACAGCCTCCCTGAGCCGTCCCAGTTGAACGATTCCGACGGCGGCCTGAAGATCGGTCATGCGGTAGTTGAACCCCACCTCGAGGTACTCCTCCGGGGGAGCGAGGATGTTGGCGTGACGGTCGGTGGCCGAAACGCTCATGGCGTGTTCGCGGAGCCGGCGGGACCTGTCGGCGAAGTCCTGCCGGGACGTTGAAAGCATTCCGCCTTCGCCTGTCGTAAGGATCTTGCGGGGGTGGAACGACCACGCGGCAACCTCGGCGCCGGAACCTACCGGGCGCCCACGGTACCGGGAACCGATGGCGCATGCGGCATCTTCGACCACTGTGATGCCCAACGGGTCGCAGAGGACCCGGAGGGATTGAAGGTCCACCGGAACTCCGCCTTGGTCAACAGCGATGACAGCTTTCGTCGCCGGGGTCAGGGCGGCCGCAATGGTTTCAGCGGTCACGCAACCCGTCACGGGGCTGACATCAGCGAACACCGGACGTGCTCCCACGTAGGTTGCTGCGTTCGCGGTGGCAATGAAGGAGAAGGAAGGAACCACCACGTCATCGCCTGGACCTACACCGGCTACGGCGAGCGCCAGATGCAGCGCTGAGGTGCAGCTGGAGGTTGCGACGGCGAAGCCAGCCTGCTGCTCGAGGGCGAACGCTTCCTCGAACTGCCGGACTTTGGGGCCTTGGGCCACCCAACCGGATGCGATCACCTCGGCGACGGCTTGGGCTTCCTCGGCGCCAAGCCATGGCTTCATGACGTCTATGCGCCGCAAGCCGGTCTCCTGTGCGGTCATCGTGCACCTACTGCCGGAGCCTCGGGGCGACCCACGAGCCGTGCTGCCGCGATTTCCCCGCGGAGCGGCTGCCACCAGGAAACCAGCGACCGCAGGCCGTCATCCAGGCCAACGGCTGCCTCGAAACCAAGGTCCTCCCTGGCTGCGGTGACGTCCGCCAGGCGGCGAGCCACGCCGTTCACTGCGCGCTCCGGACCGTGTTCCAGATGCAGGGGCGAGTCCATGACTCTGAGCAAGGTGTGTGCCAAGTCGGCCAGGCTGGTTTCGGTACCGCTGGCCACGTTGTACACGCCTTCCTGCACATCGCTGAGGGCCGCCAGGACGTTGGCCCTTGCGACGTCTGCGGTGTGGATGAAATCCATGGTTTGTTCCCCGCTGCCGAAAATCAGTGGAGGTTGGCCGTCCACGATCCGTTCCATCCACCGCACCAGCACCTCGGTGTACAGTCCGTGGACGTCCATTCGGGGGCCGTAAACGTTGAAGTACCGGAGCAGGACGTAATTCAGTCCCGACATGGCACGGAAGCTTCTGGCCATTCCTTCGTTGAACGACTTTGATGCGCCGTAGAAAGTGTCGTTGTTGTGGTGGTGATGGTTCTCTTTGGTGGGAAACTGTTCGGCCATGCCGTAGACGGACGCGCTTGAGGCCGAGATGAGTTTGTCCACTTTGTGGTCCGCGGCAGCTTCGAGGACGTTGAAGGTCCCGTCAACCAAGACCTCAAGGGCCAGCCGAGGCTCTTCTGCGCACTGCGTGATGCGGATGGCAGCCTGGTGGAACACCAGATCCTTGCCTTGGGTGAGGTCATGGACAAGGTCGCGGTCCCGCAAGTCGCCTTCGACCAGGCGGACCCGTTCGCTGGCCAAAGCGTCATCCAGGTTTGCCCGGCGGCCCCGGACGAGGTTGTCCAGTACGTCGACGTGCGCCGCCCCGGCGTCGAGCAACTGATCAACGAGCGTGGAGCCTATGGTTCCGGCGCCGCCTGTGACCAGCACGTTGGCGCCGAGCAGCTCTTTCACCGCGCAACCTGGAGGTTGACCTCGTTGCCGGCCACCACCGTGGACCGCCCGTCGGTGCCCAGGCTTTGGGTGACGGCTTCAAGGACTGACAGAACCCGGAGCCCGGATTCGCCGCTGGTTCGGGGTGTGGTGTGGTTCCTGATTGACGAGGCAAGTTCTGCCACTACCTGTCCCAGCGGTTCGCGTTCCTGCAGCGCCGGCGACCACGTGTCCCCAAGCCGGTAGGAGATAGCGGAGGCCTTCTTGTCCGCTGCGGACCGTGGTTGATGGTCCAGGCTGACCCCGCGGTCATAGACGCTGAGGCGCTGTTGGGGGTTCAGGTCATCCCACACAAGGGTCCTCTTTGATCCTCCGATGATCATTTGGCGGATCTTCGTGGGGCTGAGCCAGTTCACGTGGATGTGGACCATGGCGTCGTTGGGCAGCCCGAACGTCAGGTGTCCCACGCAGTCCCGGCCAGTGCCCAGCGGATCGGCACCGTGGGCGGCAATTTCCGTGGGGTGCAGTCCGCCGGGGAGGACAAAGTCCAGGATTGCGAGGTCATGCGGGGCCAGGTCCCAGAAGACGTTGACGTCTGGTTGGACGAGTCCAAGGTTGATGCGGACCGAATCCACGTACAGGATGTCGCCCAAGGCGCCGCTGGCCACCAGTTCCTGGATTTTCAGGACTGCCGGGGTGAAGCAGTACGTGTGGTCTGCCATGAGGACCAATCCCCTGGCTTTGGCTTCCTCCACCATTTCAATGCCTTTGGCGCGACTGTCGGCCAGCGGCTTCTCCACCAGCACGTGCTTGCCGGCGCGCAGGGCAGTCATCACCACGCCGTGATGGGTATGCGCGGGCGTTGCCACAGCGACGGCGTCCAGGTTGTACGTATCCAGGAGTTCGTCCAAGGACTCGACGACGGGCACTCCGCCAACCGTCTCAGCGAGCTTCAGCCCGCGTTCGACGTCGAGGTCGCAAATGGCCACCAAGTCCCAGTCGGGGCTCGCTTTCAAGTTCCTGGCAAGGTTGGGGCCCCAGTAGCCGGCCCCAACTACCGCAATCCGCAGCCGCGGCCGCAGCCCATTGCCGTTCAGTTGGCCTGATGGAATAGTTCGTATGCTCATTTCCCACTCAGATCTGTGTTGGTAGCTCGGTTCTCGGTTGGTTGGTACTGCTTGCTTGAAGCTAATAGGCGCCTGACGGTCTGGTCATGGCCCGGAAAGTCCGCCACATGATCATGAAGTCGCCGGCAATTGACCAGTTCTCCACGTAGTAGAGATCCAGCCGGACGGCCTCGTCCCACGGAAGGTCTGATCGTCCGTTGATCTGCCACAATCCTGTGATGCCTGGTTTGATCAGGAGCCTTCGGTGGGTGTGGCGTTCATAGCCGCTGACTTCTCGCGAAAGCGGCGGCCGTGGACCCACCAGGCTCATGTTTCCCACCAGGACATTCCAGAACTGGGGTAGTTCATCCAGGGAGTACTTGCGCATCCAGCGGCCGCACTTGGTGACGCGGGGATCACCGCGGATCTTGAACAGGACACCTGCGCCTTCGTCCTGGTTGCTGAGCTCACCCAGACGGGCTTCGGCATCCACCACCATTGAGCGGAACTTCAGCATCTGGAAGGTGGTGCCGCGCTTTCCGATCCGTTCCTGCCGGAAGAGGACGGGCCCCGGGCTGTCCGCGCTGACGATCAGTGACAGGACCAGGAGCAGCGGCGAGAGGAGAATCAACGCGGCCGAGGACACCGCAACGTCCATGAGCCGCTTCAGTGTGTGCTTTCCACCGGAGTAGTGCGGGATGTCCACGTGCATCAGGGGCAGGCCTTCCACGGGGCGCCAATGGATACGCGGACCGGCGACGTTGGTCAGTGTTGCCGCCAGGACCAGTTCGGCGGCATCTTCTTCCAAGCGCCACCCCAGTTCCTGGATGAACTGGTGGCCACCGGGAACGGGGCCGGCAACGATCACGGCGTTCGCCCCTGTCTGCCGGACCGTGTGGGCAATTCCGTAGATAGAGGACAGGACGGGGACATGTACTTGATCCACCACGAGAACGGCTCCGCGCCGCGCGCCCGGGAGGCAGGCTCCGAGGATGTCGTAGACGGCTCCGGACTTGCGGTTGATTTGCTTGATGACGTACCTGACGTCCTGCGGTTCACCCACCACGATCGCCCGTGAGAGGCAGCGGCCGCGGGACTTCTCGTGGCTCAGCCAGCGCCGGAACCCCCACCTGCTTCCTGTGAGCGCCACCAATCCAAGTGGCAGGGAGACCAGGACGAAGGAGCTTACGGCTTCAAGACGAAGAATGACGGCCACCAGGCCCAGGAAGCCGAAGACGCGAAGGCTGGCCGAGAGTACGCGCTTGTACTCCTCCGGCCCGACGCCCAGGACTTTTGGATCCCTTGTCCTGTAGACCTCCAAGGCTGCCAGCCATGCGGTTCCCAGGATCAATCCGAGGGCCAAGTGGCCCGTCATGCCGTAGCCGCCCGTGGACGCCGGTCCGTCGGTGTTCAGGACGTAGCCGGCAAAGACGGCTGCCGCCACCAGGGCGGTATCAGCAACCCGCAAGCTGGTGGTCAGGAAGCGGGTCCAGGTGGACGCATGCCGGCGGGGTGCCCGCACACGGGAGTGCCGGTGGGTGACTGGCGGCACGAGGTCCAGGGTGACATCCGGCCTCTGTGCCGCCAGTCCCGCCTTTTCAGTCCGTTGTGCAGCAACGGACTTGTCAATCCAGGGAGACAGCGGCGGATTGACGTCGGCAATGGCGGGTCGTGCCGTGAACGCTGCGCCCACGGTGGCATGGGCCGCACCCTTGGGTGCCGCTACCTTGCCCGTACGCAAGACTGGAACTTTCACCATGTCAGCCTTCTTTTCAGACCTGCCAATGCCTACATTCAGTGAAGCGGCGGCGGTCTGGAGGCGCACCAGTAGTCGGTACTCAAGTTTGCGCAGGATTACCCATTGTGCCTACGTGCGAGTACCTAGCTGACGGTGGCGGGACTACGTGCTTCCATACCTGCCGGCCAGTGGAAAAACCCCGGAAAACCGGGGCTGAACCGCCACAATCGAGGCCGGTAAAGGGCACAAAAAACCGGCCACCCCAGGGTGGCCGGTTTTATCAGTAACTAGTCCTCAAGGCTTTCCAGGTCTTCGTCGAGGATTTCGTCATCGTCCTCGTCTTCGTCGTCGAACACTTGCAGCGGAGTAACCTCGGAATAGGCCTCATAGAGTGCGTCTTCGTAAACTTCGAAGGCATCTGCGACAGCGAAAAAAGCGGCTTCGACGGTTGGGTCACCCTCACCCCGCCGGGCAGAAGCGGCGGCAAGATGCTCTTCCAAGGCGCCAGTCAAGGACTGAAGCGCGACACGCGGATCGATGCTCATGACTTCACGTTAGCCCGAAAAGGACGAAAATGGAGAGGGATGAGAGAACAATTTCCAGGCAGCTCCATAGAGCGCCAACGAGACTATGCACGTCAGTACGAGTACCTCGTTCTGACCGTGGGACCTGACGATTCGCTGCCCGACGCCCGGCGCCGGCTCGCGGAACATTCCGAGTACGGCAAGTGGGAACTGGAACGCAGCGTCCTCTATGTCGGGGGCGGGCGGCGCTTCTGGCTCCGCCGGAAGGTCTATTCGGTGCAACGCACGGTATGACCCTTAGCGGACGCTAATCAGCCAGGGGACCCAGCCAGGCGTTCGCCACTGTGTTGTGCGCTGATTCATCGTTGGAGGGATGGAAGATGCCCGCAAGCACGTCCCTGTACAGCCTTTCCATCTCGGAGCCCTTGAAGTAGCTGGATCCTCCCGTGACCCGGATCGCCAGGTCCACCACGTGCCGGGCGTTTTCCGTAGCCCTGGACTTGAGGCCCACCAGCTTGGGGAACCATTGCGCACCATGGTCCACCCGGTTGTCTATGTCCCTGGCTACCGAGGCAATCTGGGGGTAGATCCCGTCCAGCGCCAAAGCAGCGTCGGCAACCTTCCACCGGATATCCGGGTCCTGGGCGAAACTGCGGCCACCGTGTTTGGCCGAAACGCGACGCTTCACATTTTCCACGCCCAGTGTGAAAGCACGCTCCGCTACACCGGTGTACACAGCGGCGAGCAGTGTTTCGAAACAAGCGAAGATGGCGAAGATCAGCAGGTCCTGGTTGGGTCCCACCGGCAATTTCCGGAAAATCCGTTCGGGGGGCACCACGGCGCCATGCAGGAGCGTTGTATTTGAAGCACTCGCGCGCATGCCCAAGGTGTCCCAGTCGCTCAAGGTCTCGTGGCCGGGCTCATCGCGGCGGAGAAAACCGAAAACCAGTTCCCCTTCACCGTTCCGCCCGTCTGGATCCTTGCCGAAAGTTCCCAGCCGGGTCCAACCGCGCGAAAGACTGGTGAAGATCTTCCGGCCCGTGAAACGGTAACTTCCGTCAGGCAAGGGCTCGGCGACGGTTCCCGAATCGAACAACATGGAGTCGTTGCCGGCCTCCGAAATACCGAACGCAAAGATCTCCCCCTGCCCGGCTTCCTTCAGCACAGCGTCCAAGGACGTGTCGCCCCGGGCTGCCATGACATGCGCGACGCCGGTCCAGACCAAGTGCATGTTCACAGCCAACGCGGTGGCCGGGGCAGCCGTGGCGAGACGCTGCTGCAGCCCGGCTACCGCTTCGAGACCGAGTCCCCAGCCGCCGTCGGACTCTGGCACGAACAGCTTGAGGTAGCCGGCCGCCGCCAGGTCCTCAAGGTCCTCGTGGAAGAACTGGTTGTTCTGGTCGTAACCGGCAGCACGTCCACGAAGGCGTTCAAGGAGGGCATCGGGCAGGATATCTTCAGGAGCCATCGCGGGGCCTTCTTCCGGAAATTGCTTCCTAGTAGTTGCTGAGCAGCGTGTTCAGTACCCGGGCACCGAACTGGAGGGACTCTGCAGGGACGCGCTCGTCCACGCCATGGAACATTCCCGTGAAATCAAGGTCGTCCGGCAGCATCAACGGAGCGAATCCGTAGCCGGTGATGCCGATCTTGCTCAGCGATTTGTTGTCCGTGCCGCCGGAGAGGGTGTACGGAAGGACTTTGGCCCCGGGGTCCTCGGAGTGCAGCGCGTCGATCATTGAGTCCACCAGGTTGCCGGCGAACGGCACCTCCAAGGAGACGTCCTTGTTGACGTAATTGATCTCGATACCGTCTCCGGCGAGTTCCTTGATGGTCTCGAACACCAGCTCCTGCTGGCCCGGCAGGGTACGGCAGTCCACGAATGCCTCGGCCGACTCAGGGATGACGTTGTGCTTGTAGCCCGAACGCAGGAACGTGGGGTTGGACGTGTTCTGCAACGTGGCACCAACGAACCGGGCCACCGTGCCCAGTTCCTTCAGGAGGATGTCGGGGTTGTCGGCATCGAACTCGACGCCGGTCAGTTCAGTCACGCCGTCAAGGAACTGGCGCGTGGTGGGCGTCAGTTCCACCGGCCACTTGTACTCACCGATTCGGGTCACTGCAGCTGCAAGCCGGGTGACGGCGTTGTCCGTGTTGATCTGGGAGCCGTGCCCTGCCCGGCCGTGGGCCACCAGCCGCAACCAGGAGAGACCCTTTTCCGCGGTTTGAAGCAGGTAGGTCCGTTGTCCGCCAATAGTGGCGGAGAAGCCGCCCACTTCGGAGATGGCCTCCGTGGCGCCGTCGAAGAGCTCGCGCCGGTGTTCCACGGCGTAGCGGGCACCGTACGTGCCGCCGGCTTCCTCATCGGCAAAGAAGGCAAAAATGATGTCTCGCTTGGGTTTGCGGCCGGTCCTGGCAAAACCGCGCATCACCGACAGGATCATGGCATCCATGTCTTTCATGTCCACAGCGCCACGGCCCCAGACCAGCCCGTCTTTCAGTTCGCCGCTGAAGGGATCAACGCTCCACTGGTCTTTGAGGGCAGGAACGACATCCAGGTGTCCGTGGACTACCAAGGCGTCGGCGGACGGGTCTTCGCCCGCCATCCGGGTCACAACATTCGCTCGTCCCGGGGCCGATTCGAAGATCTCGGCCTCCAATCCGACTTCGGTGATCAGCCCGGCGGTGTATTCGGCCGCTGCGCGCTCTCCCGGTCCGGTGTCGTCGCCGAAGTTGGAGGAGTCGATGCGGATGAGCTCCTGGCAGATCCGGACAACTTCGTCTTCGGGGCGGATGACAGACATGGAAACTCTCCTTGCGTGGCTGGGCTGCAGGTCCGGAGACGCGCACTGCGGATCCCGCGTGTGTCCCGTCCCGTGTCCCATCAGCCTACTCACCAGCGGCCGGAGGAGTCAGGAATCAATGCGCGCAGGAGTCTCCGAATGACTGCGTACCAGCCCTGACCAGCACGGATTTTTCAGTGACCCGAAACCGTGTTAGAGTTTTTCTCGCTGCTTCGGAGGAAAGTGAAGCACCGGAAGGTGCGGAACGGTCCAGCTGAACACCACCTGCGCGGGTGGCGGAATGGCAGACGCGCTAGCTTGAGGTGCTAGTCCTCGAAAGGGGGTGGGGGTTCAAGTCCCCCTCCGCGCACAATCACAAGGCCTGGAATCCACGGATTCCGGGCCTTGTTTGTTTTGCCGGGAATTCATGGTGCGAATTAGAATGCGAGCTTGATCACAATTGTTTCTTCCCAGTTCATCTAAGGAAAACATGGCCGGCT
This sequence comes from Paenarthrobacter sp. NPDC056912, assembly GCF_042786555.1. Taxonomy (NCBI): domain Bacteria; kingdom Bacillati; phylum Actinomycetota; class Actinomycetes; order Micrococcales; family Micrococcaceae; genus Paenarthrobacter; species Paenarthrobacter sp. NPDC056912. Next base: position 7,677 of record NZ_JBHUCD010000003.1, on the reverse strand, counting down.
CCGAAGACATTCTTGGTCCTGATTACTCCGTCAGGACACTGACCCTCCAACCCGATGCCGAGGGCGATGTCGTAGCCACCCTGGTCTCAAGGAAAATCCCGGATCCCACCGGCCGGGCGGTGCTGTACGTCCACGGCTTCGTTGACTACTTCTTCCAAACGCACCTCGCGGATGAGTGGATCCAAGCTGGCTATGACTTCTATGCCCTGGACCTCCGGAAGTACGGGCGTTCCCTGCTCCCCCACCAGACACCCAACTATATTGAGTCCCTGGAAAGCTACGACGAAGAACTTGATCAGGCGGCCCGCATCATCAAGGAGGACGACGGGCATGATGTCCTGGTGGTCCTAGGCCACTCAACAGGTGGCCTGGTGACCAGTTTGTGGGCCAACAGGCGGCGATTCGACGGGATCATCGATGCCCTGGTCCTCAACAGTCCTTGGTTCGACCTCAACAAGCCTTTCCTGCAACGCACGGTGGGTACCGCCGTCGTAAACCGCCTGGCGACCTATCAGCCGCGGCGACGCGTGGGTTCCCTGGGTGATCGGTATGGACGGAGCCTGCACGCTGACACAGGTGGAGCATGGGATTTCAACCTCAGCTGGAAGCCGCTGGAGGGGTTTCCGGTCCTGGCCGGATGGCTGCGTGCCATCAGGCGCGGACACACCGAACTTGCCAAGGGCTTGGATATCGCTTGCCCTGTGCTGGTGTGCGCCTCAACAGCCAGTGCAGCTGAGACGGCGCCGTTGGAGACCATCAATTCCTCGGACATCGTCCTGGACGTGAGGCACATTGCACAGCGCAGCACGCGTCTGGGCCATTTGGTCACGTTGGCAAGGATCGAGGGCGGCATCCATGACCTCGCGCTGTCCGCCGAACCGGCTCGGAGCAGGTTCTTCGAGGAGGTTTTCCGCTGGACGGGGGCGTATGTGCCGCAAAGCGCGGCGGCGAGCCACTAGCCAAACGACGACGGCGGCGGTCACTTTCCGGTGGCCGCCGCCGTCATTTTTGTCCCGCTCAGTTTTGTCCCGTTCAGTCCACTGCGGCGACTCAGTCCACGGCAGTGACGCTGCCCGTGAAATGGCGGCGGCCGCTGCGTGGATTCCAGGCGACGAAGTCCGAGCGCAGCCATGTACCCGAAGCCGAGGGCACCGTGGTGATGTCCAGGGCCACCTTTGCCGGAAGGAAGACCGGAGCCTCGAACGCGACATCCCAGGTGAAAGCATCCGACTTGGCCGCGCCAACGTCAGCCAGTGCACGGGAGGCAAGGTACATTCCATGGGCTATGGAACCGCGCAGTCCCAACGCTTTAGCCGAGAGGACGCTGAGGTGGATCGGATTGAAGTCACCTGAAACAGCGGCGTAGCTTCGCCCTGTGTCCAACCCCAGTTGCCAGAGCGCTGTTGGATCCGGCGGTGAAAAATCCGCCATCGTTACGGTTCCGTTGGAGCTGCCCGGCTTGTCGATGCCAGGCAGGAAGACGCCTTTGGCGAGATAGGTCGAGACGCCCCTCCACAGCAATTCATGCGTTGATGCGGCCCGCACCTCGGCAACCACGTCCAACTGCGTGCCGGCCCTATGACCTGAAAGGCCCTCGGCCCAGGAACGGATGTCCAACGCCTCCGAGAACTGGATGGGAGCATACTGCTGGACGTGGTTCTTCAGGTGGATCATGCCAAGGAGCGGCAACGGGAAATCGTCGCGGTTCATGACGCTCATTGATACGGGAAAAGCCAAGGCATGGACGAAGCCCGCCGGGAGCGCGTCACTGGCGGTCTCCCCGAGCAGGTGCTGGTAGGCAGTCAGGTTCCCAACGTCTGCCCGGACACCCCGGACCTCATGGCTGACGGCGGGCAGTTTGTTCTTTCCGCCGGATGCTCCCAATACCCTGCGGCGGGCGGCCGTCGCTGCCGCATTGACGTAGAGCTTGGACAGTGAGGGCAGCTCGCCAAGGATGACCGGCTGGGCAGGGTTCATGCGCCCACCAGTTGTTGGCCGCAGACGCGCAACACTCCCCCGGAAATGCCGCCGGCGGCATCGCTGGCCAGGAAAGCGATGGCCTCGGCAACGTCCTGGGGCTGTCCGCCCTGCTTGAGCGAGTTCAACCTGCGGGCAGCTTCCCGGATGGCAAATGGCATCCTGGCTGTCATCTCCGTTTCGATGAACCCCGGTGCCACCGCATTGATGGTCCCACCGAACGGTTCCATCAGGCCGGCGGTGGACCTCACCATGCCGATCACGCCGCCCTTGGAGGCGCCGTAGTTGGTCTGGCCCCTGTTGCCGGCGATGCCGCTGGTGGAAGCCACGGAGACAATCCGCGGCGAATCCTTGAAGTGCTCCGATGCCAGAAGGGCCTCGTTGATGCGCAATTGGGCGGCAATGTTGACGGCGATGACGGACTGCCAGCGTCCCTCGTCCATGTTGGCCAGGAGCCTGTCACGAGTGATCCCGGCATTGTGGACCACGATGTCGAGCCTGCCGTGGCGTTCCACGGCGTGCTCGATGATCCGGTGGCCGGCGTCGTCCCGGCTGATGTCAAGCTGCAGTGCCGTTCCCCGGACCTCGTTGGCTACGGCTGCCAGGTGATCCCCTGCCGCGGGGATGTCCACAGCCACGACCTTGGCGCCGTCCCGGTGCAGCGTACGGGCGATGGCCGCTCCAATGCCCCGGGCCGCTCCCGTCACCACCGCGACCTTGCCGGCCAGTGGCCTGTCAGCATCCGCGGGCAGGCTGCCCGACGTCGAGCTGACCGTCAGGAACTGGCCGTCCACATAGGCGGACCGGCCGGACAGGAAGAAGCGCAACGCTCCCAGCGCCGAAGGGCTCGTGGTACTGAGGTCGTCCTCCAGGAGAATACCGTTGGCTGTTGCCCCGGCGCGCAATTCCTTGGCCAAAGATCGCAGCATGCCGTCGATTCCCTGCCGTGCGGCCGCTGACGCCGGAGATTGGGCCGAGCGGGATGTGCGGGAGATGGTGACCACACGGGCATTCGGCGCGAGGTCACGCAGCGAGGCAGCTGCGGTGAGGACGGGTTTGCCCAGGTCTTCGGGATGCTGGACAGCATCGAGCACCAGAATGATGGCACCCAGCTTTTCCTTGGGCAATGCATTGCGACGGACGTCCAGGCCCCAGCCCAGAAGCGTGGTTGCAATGTCGTCGGCCCCGGCGCTATCGCCGTTGACCAGGACCGGCCCGGTGATTAACGGCGCACCGGATTGGTGCCGACGCAACACAACAGGTTGCGGAAGGCCGAGTCGCTTGGCGACGTCCTTGCCCAGTCCCTGACTGACGATCTGGGTGTACTTGTCTGTCATGGCGCTCCCTACGCTGCTTCCAGGATGGCGACGACGCCCTGGCCGCCTGCGGCACAGACCGAAATCAGGCCACGAGCCGGCCGTCCATCAACGGTGCCCTTCTCATGCAGCATCTTCGCAAGCGAAGCCACGATCCTTCCACCTGTCGCAGCGAAGGGGTGCCCCGCGGCCAGTGACGATCCATTGACGTTAAGCTTTGCGTGGTCCACCTTCCCCAGCGCCCCGTCGAGTCCCAGGCGTGTCCGGCCAAAATCTTCGTCTTCCCAGGCGGCCAGTGTGCTGAGTACGGTTCCGGCGAAGGCCTCGTGGATTTCGAAGAAGTCGATGTCTTCAAAGGTCAGGCCGTGGCGGGCAAGCAGGCGGGGTACGGCGAAGACAGGCGCCATGAGGAGTCCATCCTTACCGTGGACGAAGTCGACGGCGGCCGCCTCGCCATCCAGGACGGTGGCAAGCTTCGGCAGGCCATGGCTGTCTGCCCATTCTTCGGTGGCAAGCAGGACAGTGGAGGCGCCATCTGTCAGCGGTGTGGAATTCCCGGCTGTCATGGTTGCTTCGGAGCCAAGGTTCTTTCCAAAGACCGGCTTCAATGTGGAGAGCTTCTCCAGCGTGGTGTCCGGGCGAAGGTTGGAGTCCCGGGTGAGCCCGCGGTAAGGAGTGATGAGGTCATCGAAGAAGCCGCGTTCATAGGCTGCTGACAGGTTGCGGTGGCTGTTGAAGGCGAGCTCATCCTGGGCTTCACGGGCGATCTTCCACTGTGCAGTGGTGAGGGCCTGGTGCTCACCCATGGACAAACCGGTGCGTGGTTCTCCGGTGTTGGGTGCGTCGGGGGCGAGGTCTTTGGGACGGATGCGTCCGATGATCTTCAGCTTCTGCACCGGTGTCTTGGCGCGGTTGAGGTCCAGCAGAATTTCGCGGAGGCCCTCACTGACCGCAATCGGAGCATCGGATGCCGAGTCCACGCCGCCGGCGATAGCTGAATCAATCTGGCCAAGCTTGATCTTGTTGGAGAGTCCGAGGACGGTCTCCAGCCCGGTTGCGCAGGCTTGCTGGAGATCGTAGGCGGGAGTCTCCGGCGACAAAGCCGAACCCAGGACGGCCTCCCGGGTGAGGTTGAAGTCCCGCGAGTGCTTGAGTACTGCCCCGGCAGCAACCTCGCCGATGCGCTCGTCCTGGAGTCCAAACCTGGCGATCAGCCCTTCCAAGGCCGCAGTGAGCATGTCCTGGTTGGAGGACTTGACGTAAGCGCCGCCGGTGCGGGCAAACGGGATGCGGTTTCCGCCCACAATGACCGCCGATCGCGTTGCTTGTGGGGTGGTGTTCGATTCCCGGGTTCCGCCCGCGGTCACGTCTGCTGCAGCCATGCTTGTCTCCTTCGATCAATGCCAGTTACTGATACCCAGCGTACCTGATACGCTGGGTATCGTGAACAGTCGCCACGAAGAATTTGCCAGTGCCGCCGGTGCCCCGAGGGATGTCGGCGCTGCCGCCGTTGATGGGCGCGCTGCTCGGTGGCAGTCCCATCGCGAGGAGCGTCGCCGCGAACTGATCAAGACGGCTCGGAAGGCAGTCCACCGGCTGGGCAGTGACGCCTCCATGGAGGACATCGCCGGAGCCGCTGGCACCTCGAAGTCTGTCTTCTACCGCTACTTCGGAGACAAGGCGGGCCTGCAACAAGCCATGGGCGAGGTGGTGCTGGGGCAGATGCAGCGGCGCATGCAGGAAGCCGCCCAGTCGGCGCAAACGCCCCGCGAAGGGTTGTTCGCCATGGTTTCCGCGTATCTGCAAATGGCCGAATCCAGCCCCAACGTCTATGCCTTCATCACGCGGCTTACGCCCGGGGAAGCTTCCGCCCAGGACGCTATTGCAGCGTCCGGAGCGCTGGGGAACTTTTTCGAGCAGATCACGGACATGATCGCTACGCCCATGCGGGAGCACCTCGGTGAAGAGAAGGAATCCGTCATCATCTACTGGCCCACCGCCGCTATCGGACTCGTTAGGAACGCCGGCGAGATGTGGCTGGGAAGCCCCGCGAGCAGCGCCAAGCCGGACCAAGCCACCATGGCCGGGCAAATCACCGATTGGCTGTGCCTCGGAATCGCGCCCGAACTCAAGGCCACCACCTGACACCAGCAATGACTCATCAGTTGTCGGAACCAAAGAAGGAATCAACATGACTGAAGTAGTGGACCGGGCTTCATCAGCCCACCAGCCCTCTGGCCGCAATGACGCCGCCGCGCCCAATGGTGCCACTGGCCCGGAGCCGGTGGTCGACGTCGCTGCCCTTGGCGAGCAGCTCCTCGGAAAATGGGCCCACATCCGGCATCAGGCCCGCGCCGTAGCCGGGAATCCCGCAGTGCAAAAGATCGAAGGCCTCTCTCACACGGAGCATCGCGCCAGGGTGTTCGAGCAGTTGAAGTTCCTGGTGGACAACAACACCGTGCACCGGGCTTTCCCCACGCGCCTGGGCGGCTCCGATGACCATGGCGGCAACATCGCCGGCTTCGAAGAGATCGTCACGGCCGACCCCTCGCTCCAGATCAAGGCCGGCGTCCAGTGGGGCCTCTTCGGATCCGCAGTGATGCACCTGGGCACTGCGGAGCACCAGGACAAGTGGCTGCCCGGCATCATGAGCCTGGAGATCCCGGGCTGCTTTGCCATGACGGAAACCGGCCACGGCTCAGACGTTGCCAGCATCGCCACCACAGCCGCCTATGACGAAACAAGCCAGGAATTCGTCATCAACACGCCTTTCCGCGCGGCGTGGAAGGACTACATCGGCAATGCGGCCAATGACGGCTTGGCCGCCGTCGTGTTCGCCCAGCTAATCACCCGCAACGTCAACCGCGGCGTCCATGCCTTCTACGTGGAACTCCGCGATCCCGCCACCAAGGAATTCCTCCCGGGTATCGGCGGAGAAGATGACGGCATCAAGGGCGGACTGAACGGCATCGACAACGGTCGGCTGCACTTCACGGATGTCCGTATCCCCCGCACCAACCTGCTGAACCGCTACGGCGACGTAGCTGTGGACGGCACGTACTCCTCCACCATCGAGAGCCCCGGCCGCCGCTTCTTCACCATGCTCGGCACGTTGGTCCAAGGCCGCGTTTCCCTGGATGGCGCCGCGGTGGCCGCCAGCAAGGTGGCCCTCAAGACGGCCATCCAGTACGCCACCGAGCGCCGCCAGTTCAACGCTTCCTCTGCCACCGACGAGGAAGTTCTCCTGGACTATCAACGGCATCAGCGCCGCCTGTTCACGCGTCTTGCCACCACGTACGCGGCCAGCTTCGCCCACGAACAGCTACTGCAGAAGTTTGACGACGTCTTCTCCGGGGCCCACGACACCGACGCCGACCGCCAGGATCTGGAAACGCTGGCAGCCGCCCTCAAGCCGCTCAGCACCTGGCATGCACTGGATACCCTGCAGGAATGCCGCGAAGCCTGCGGCGGAGCCGGATTCCTGATCGAAAACCGTTTCGCGTCACTGCGGGCAGACCTCGACGTTTACGTCACCTTCGAAGGGGACAACACGGTCCTGCTCCAGTTGGTGGCAAAGCGGCTGCTGGCCGACTACGCCAAGGAGTTCCGCAGCGCGGACTTTGGTGTCCTGGCCCGGTACGTCGTTGACCAGGCAGCGGGGGTTGCCTTGCACCGGACCGGTTTGCGGCAAGTAGCCCAGTTCGTGGCTGACACAGGCTCGGTCCAGAAGGCAGCCCTGGCCTTGCGGGACGAGGAAGGCCAGCGGACCCTGCTCGCCGACCGGGTGCAGTCGATGGTGGCTGAAGTGGGTGCGTCCCTGAAGGGAGCCAACAAGCTTCCCCAGCACCAGGCGGCGGCGCTGTTCAACCAGCACCAGCACGAACTCATCGAAGCCGCCCAAGCGCACGCCGAACTGCTCCAGTGGGAGGCCTTTACCGAGGCGCTCACCCACGTCTCCGATGAGGGAACCAAGCGTGTCCTGACGTGGCTGCGCGACCTCTTCGGCTTGTCGCTGATAGAGAAGCACCTCTCCTGGTACCTCATGAACGGCCGGCTCTCCATGCAGCGTGGCCGGACCGTGGGCACCTATATCAACCGTTTGCTGGTCAAGATCCGCCCGCACGCCGTGGACCTCGTGGACGCTTTTGGCTACGGTCCCGAGCACCTGCGTGCTTCGATCGCCACCGGCGCGGAGGCTGCCCGCCAGGACGAGGCGCGCCAGCATTTCCGCGAGCAACGTGCCAGCGGAAGCGCGCCCGCCGACGAGAAAACCCTCCTGGCTCTCAAGGCATCAAAGTCCCGATAGCATCACTTCGCGTCCGCGCGGTGAACAGTCGCGGAACTTTCGCCAAGCACGACGGCGCCGCCCCCACCAAAGGGGGCG